>JBARCY010000389.1:0-20602 GCA_049794595.1 Candidatus Acidiferrum sp. | reverse complement strand
ACTCTCCTCGCGCGCTCCCGGGCGCAGCCTGGCCATCCAGATCCGCCAAGCTCTGCTGCTCGGTCTTGCCTACAACCTCTACCGCCTCAGGCCCACCCCACGCCTGTAGGATGTCAACAGAGCCAGCGTTGATTCTAAAGCACTTAGAAAAGAGCTAAGCCATTTAGAATGAACGCTTACAAAAAAGTGGGGGAGAGGGGTGAGCAAGCCTAACATCGTGTAGGGGCTCAAGAAGCCGTAGATGACTTGCTCCACTCGCCGTTCACGCGAAGTCGCCGACATCCGGCACTTTCGCGGCGAGCGTTACCACAATTCCTTCCCAGCCGGGTCATCCCACTCTGATTCCATGTGCTGGTTTTCAGGTGTGATATCGGAGACAAGGTGTTCCAGGGTCGGCTTGGCCCGTGGCTTTCGTATCCGTACTCTCCCGAGGCCATCGGCAGCCACTTCCAAATCATCTCCGGTTTTCAGTCTAGCTGCTATGGCTATAGGGCTTCAGGATACACACTGCCAAACTATTTCCCCCCTTCGTGAGCTGCGTTTTTCATGGCGCTCTTTTGTATCTACAAAGTATCTACTGGAAAACCGCAGGCGCAAGGTTCCCACGTGCCAGCAGGAGCACTCGGCTCTTTGGCGAGAGTCGCGGCCTTGTATGTGAGGCAACACCACGAGTAAGATGCCCTCACTTGCGGTCGGTCGTCCGGGCCAGAACTAGACGGAACTTTTGGAGAGCAGTTTGCGTTCCATACTTGCAGGCCGAAGTTGGCTCAAGGCAACTTTTGGGTCAAACTGGTCACCGTAGCGGGATTCGAGGCTGATGATACGTTGGAGCAGGACGCCCAACTGGTCCAGCATTGCCTCCAGGGCGACGGTTCGGCCTGGGAGGAACTTGTGCGCCGTCACACGCGCCGGATCTTCAACATTTGCTACCGGTTTACTGGCAATGGCACAGAGGCCGAAGACCTGTCGCAAGAAGTTTTCCTCCGGGTGTATAAGACTCTTGGCAGCTATCGTTCTGCTTACGGCGGTTTTGCCACATGGATGACCAGCGTAACGCGCAATCTTTTGATCGATCATTACCGGCGCACCAAGCGCGACCGCATCACGGACTCGCTCGAGGACGCCATGCCGGTGGTAGAAAACAAGGAATCAGCGGGCCGGCGTCCGGATCAGCAATTGCTCCTGGCCGAGCTCAGCTCGCAGGTGCAGACCGCGCTGACCAAGCTTTCGCCGGATCTGCGCGAAGCGGTTATCTTGCGGGATTTGCAGCAGCTCGAATACAACGAAATACGCCAGGTCTTGGATGTACCGGAAGGAACTGTGAAATCCAGAATCAACCGCGGACGAATCGAACTGGCGCGCATCCTGCAACAGATGGGAGTGCGCCCGTCATGAGTCGCGGCTCTTTTTGTGAGTTGTCTTGGGACCGGGCGCGGAGAATGGCATGACCTGGACTTGTGAACAAACCGAAGCGCGTCTGAGCGACTACCTCGAAGGACTGCTGACGCCCGACGAGCGGCATGAATTCGACATGCACGCGAATACGTGCGAGAGCTGCGTGCAAATCGTTGCGAGCGTTTCTCACTTGGTGAGCGGTCTGCATTCGATGGAGCAGATCCAACTTCCTCCGCAATTAATTGCTCTCATTTTGAACCAAACAATTGGCCCCCGGGAAACCAAGAAGGGTTGGCGCGGGGCTTTCGGTTGGCTGAGCGGATTAGCGTCGCCTCGCTTCGCCTATAGCGCCGTTTCGATCGCGGCTTCCGCCGCAGTCCTTTTGGCCGCCTCGGGCATCTCGCTGCGCAAGCCAAAGCTTGCAGACTTTTCTCCCGTGAACATTGCCCGCAACGTGGACCGTCATGCGCATCTGGCTTATGCCCATACCACGAAGTTTGTCAGCGATCTTCGCGTCGTTTACGAAATTCAGTCCCGCTTGAACCAGGACAATAATTTGCCCACCACGCCGGAGACCACCATGCCGCAAACCGCTCCGGGTAAATCACCGGGCAGCACAGACAGCACTCGGCCGGACGCTCCGCGGCAGCAGAACCGCGCCAACAGCGTTCGCCGAGAGCTTGAAGTTCTCGCCACGGAAGTGCCATCGGTCGGCAGCGCATTCTGCGGACGGATGCTTAAAAGGAGTATTCCATGAAGTGTGCCGTCCATTCTGAAGTGGACGCAACGGGCTACTGCCGCAATTGCGGCAAGCCCATGTGCCCGGATTGCATTCGGCCCGTACGCGACGTTCTTTATTGCGAGGACTGCCTGGCCAGCGGCATGGGCCATCCGGTGGCGCCTTCTCCTATTCAACCCGGGCAATCTGGAGTTTTGCCGCAAGCGCTCAACCCTGCTCTGCCGCCTCCCGGATCTCCTGGGATTGGTCCGAGCCCCGTGCTCGCTTTCTTCCTGGGGTTCCTCCCCGGACTCGGCGCCTTCTATAACGAGCAGTACGGCAAAGGCATGGTCCATCTCGCAATTTTTCTGGTTCTCTTCATCGCCGGTGTAAACGGCGCCATGAGCGGCGGCGCCGAGGCTGCGCTCTGGATCTGCATCTCCGCGCTTTGGATTTACATGCCTATCGATGCGCTGCGCACCGCGCAAGCCAAGCGCGCTGGCCAGACTCTGTCCGACCCACTCGACCATTTCAGCAGGAATCGCCCCATCGGGCCGATCCTTTTGATTGGCGCCGGTCTGCTGCTTTTGCTCAACAATTTTGACTGGTTCCCTTGGTACCGCGTTTCGCAATTTTGGCCCGTGATTCTGATCGCCGTCGGCATTTTGATGTTCCGCAATCGCATGAATCGTGGCCAGTAGGAGAAATCTTCGTGAGGACCGATAACGATGAGTAATCATGTTCATTGCAACTGCCAGCGTTGCACCATTCGCGGCCTTCGCGGCCCCGTCATTATTGTCACTGTAGGCATTCTTTTTCTTTTGCAGGAAATGCGCGGTGGCTACTTCGATTTCAGCAACACGTATCCGGTCATCATCATCGTCATTGGACTGATGAGCCTCGGCTGCGCGCTCGCTTCCAATGAAGGCCATGTTTCATCGGCTGTGCCCATGCCGCCCGTGGCTCCTACGACGCCCGGTGTTGCGTCCCCGCCATCAAGCGCAACACCCACGACCTATCCAGGGCAAGGACAATAAATTCAGATGGCCAGGAGCCGCCAACGCACCAGCGGAATCTTCACCGGCCTCGTTCTTCTAACCGTCGGCGTCATCCTTCTTCTTCATAACTATCGTGGCCTCGAAATCGGCGATTTGCTCATCCACTGGTGGCCCCTCGCGCTCATCTTTCTGGGACTGATTAAGCTCTACGAGCGCATGGTGGCCGGCCGTTCCGACGATCCCGGCTCCGCCCGCGTCTCCGGCGGTGAAGTCTTGCTGGTCATCGGGATGATCACACTCTTAAGCGTCGTCGTCGCCGTCGATTATGCCAAACGCGCCATCCCGGGCAAGCTTCCCGTGGAATTTTCCGGCGACGCCTATCCCTTCGATTTGGACGTTACTCCGCTAAGCGTCCCTGCGAATGCGCGCATCACAGTTCGCGGCGGCCGCGGCGAAATCACCGTCCGCGCCTCCGACACGCCCGAGATTCGCGTCTCCGGCAAAAAGAATGTCCATGCCTGGAGCGAATCCGACGCGCAGCGCCGCGCCGGCCCGGTTTCCATCGAAATTGTTCAGGCGGGCGACGGCTATGAAATCCATCCCACGGGGATGGGCGCAGGCGATGATCGCGTCAGCATCGACATGGACATCCAGGTCCCGAAAAAATCCTCGCTCACCGTCCGCAACGAACAAGGCGACATCAACGTTTCCGACATGGCCATGCCCGTCTCCGTAACCAGCAGCAGCGGCGACGTCGAAGTGCGCGACACGGCCAGCGATGTATCCATCGAAATGCATAAAGGTGACGTCAAAGTCTCGGACACCAAAGGTGATATCAAAATCTCCGGAAATGGGGGCGAGGTGGACGTCGCCACCGCTTCGGGCAGTTTTACTCTCGACGGTGAATTTTACGGCCCCATTCGCGCCGATAAAGTCGCCAAAGGCCTTCGCTTCATCTCCCAGCGCACCGATCTCACGCTAACCGCGCTCACCGGCCACATGGAAGTCAGCTCCGGCAATCTCGAGATCGCCGACGCGCCCGGAGATATCGCCTTGCGCACCAACCGTTATTCCGTGACCATCGAAAACGCCACCGGCAAAGTCCATGTGGACAACCGCGATGGCGACGTCTCCCTGCGCTATTCTTCTCCTCCCAAGCAAGACATCGGAGTGACCAATACCAACGCAAACATCTCGCTGACTCTTCCGGAATCCGCCAACTTCAACGTCCTCGCGGACTGCCACTCCTGCGATATCGATTCGGAATTCTCTTCGGACGGCTTGAAGAAAACCTCGGCCGACTCCGGCGATTCCCATCTGGAAGGCAGCTACGGCAAGGAGCGCGGACCCAAGATCACGCTGAAGACCAGCTACGGCTCCATCGCAATCCGGAAAACAAGTTAGCCGGCGTTTCTAACGCGTCTCGTGTTCTGCTCTATCGTTCCGCAAGCCGGTTCAAATCCTCAAAAAACTTCGGATAGGAAACCCCCGCGCAATCCGCATCGCGAATCACGGTAGCGCCCTCCGCCGCCAGTCCCGCCACCGCGAATGCCATCGCAATCCGGTGATCTCCATGCGGCTCAATCTCCGCGCCGCGCAGTTTTCCTGCCCGTAGGCCTTCTACTTTCAATCCATCGGGACGTTCTTCAACCGTCGCCCCCATTCGCCGCAAATTTTCCACCAGCACGGCGATGCGGTCGCTCTCTTTTACGCGCAACTCGGCAGCGTTTCGTATCTCGATGCCCTCTTCCGTATACGGCCCTAGCGCCGCGAGCATAGGCAGCTCATCGATGACCAATGGAATCCGCTCGCCTTCGATCACTCCGCCCTTCAGCGCTGCGCCCTTCACGGCAAGATCGCCAATGATTTCGCCATGCGAGCTTTTCAACGAAAGCATCTGAATCCAAGCGCCCATTTCCGCGAACAAATCCAGAATCGCTGTGCGCGTCGGATTCAATCCCACGTTGTGAATCGCAATGCTGGAATCCGGCAGCAACGACGCCGCCGCGATAAAAAACACCGCCGAGGATAGATCGCCCGGCACATCCAGCGTTTTCGCAGTTAACTTCCCTGCACCGTTTCCGCCAAAAAGCCCGTGAATTTTCGTCGTTCGCCCGTGCCTCTCGATCGTCGCGCCGAACTCTTCAAGCGCCAATTCCGTATGATCGCGCGTCCGCGCCGGCTCCGTTACACTTGTCACGCCCTCCGCGAACATCCCTGCGAGCAGCACCGCCGATTTCACCTGCGCGCTGGCCATCGGCATTTGATAATCCATCGCATGCAGCCTGGCCGCCCTGATCTCCAGCGGCGCAAAATTATCTTCCCGCGCGCGAATATCCGCGCCCATCTCTCGCAGCGGCCCCACTACCCGCTTCATCGGCCGCTTCTGCAACGACCCGTCGCCCGTAAGTTTTGTGTCGAATTCCTGCCCTGCCAAAATCCCCGTGAGCAGCCGCATGGTCGTCCCGGAATTCCCCGCATCCAGCGCCCGCCAACTCTTTTTGAGCCCTCGCGCGCCGTGCCCCGAAATCCTGACCAGATCTTTTTCGACTTTCACGTCCGCGCCAAGCGCGCTCATACAATCAAGCGTGCTATGGCAATCCGCGGCTGCCGCAAAATTCCTCAGCTCGCTGGTGCCCTCCGCCAATGCCGCTAGCATCGCGTAGCGATGCGAAATCGATTTGTCTCCCGGCGGCTGCACACCGCCGGCCAGATGTTTCGCAGGTTGAACCGTTTGCTTTTTCACGCGTCGATTTTAGCATGCCACGCACTCCTGCCCCGAAACGTCAACTCTCCTTCTCGCGTCGCTTCCCGCTCCTCTTCCTTCGTTCCTATATCTCTTTTACTTTCTCTACTTCATTCACCTCCTCTCCCTGTCCCTCCGGACAGTTTTGCGAAGGAACCAGACAACGCGAGCGCTGAAATTCCCACAACTCTTTTTTCGTATTATTAAGTGAGGAGAGATTTCATGTCAGCCCGCAGAACGTTGTTTCATCTCGCCGCAAAAACCGCGATGGTCCTCGGCGCTATCTTTGTCGTCACGGTATTACTAGCCGCCATGCCCGGCCACCACGCACCCGCCACGCAAGATCCGCAACCCCAAGAAGCTGCGGCGACTCAACCCAAGGCCATGCCCGGAATGGACATGGGCGACGAAAAAGCCAGCGAAAAAGACGCGGTCGCGGACATGACCCCCGGCCATCACGACGCGCACAGCCTGCACATGTACATGACTTCCATGCGTCCGCAGCAGCCAGGAGACATCGAGCGCGCCAATGAAGTCGTCACCGAGCTTCGCTCCGGCATCGAAAAATACAAGGACTACCACCTCGCGCTGGAAGACGGCTACAGAATCTTCCTGCCGAACATTCCGCAGCCCGAATATCACTTCACGAACTATCGCAATGGATTTTTGGAATCTTTCAGTTTCGATCCCGCGCGGCCGACGTCTCTGCTTTACAAAAAAACCTCAACCGGTTACGAACTCGTCGGCGCCATGTACACCATGCCCAAGCGCGCCACCGAAGATCAGCTCAACGCCCGCATTCCGCTGAGCATCGCCATGTGGCACCTACACACGAATCTTTGCTTCCCTCCGCTCGGGCAGTTACGCGGTGCGGACTGGACGAAATTCGGCCTCGCCGGTTCCATCGCCACCGAAGACGCTTGTTCCGCTGCCGGTGGCCGCTTCCACCCCATCGTCTTTGGCTGGATGGTTCATGTCTATCCCTACCAAGAAGGCCTCGACAACATTTTCGCGATGCACCACATGGGGTAACTCTGCTTGCCGCGGCGGGTATTGTCGTGGATGGACAGCGTGGGGCGAAATCTATTCCTGGGTTTTGAGCTTCAGCTTGCTCTTATTCTCTTCGAGAAACGTCCTTAAGCCGTCCGCCGTATCCAGCAGCCGCACCCACTGCTCGTAATACAGCGTCACCGGAAATCTGCCCAGTCCATAAACGCTCACTCCGCCCTTTTCTCCCACGCGAAATTCCAAACTCCCTTTTTTCCGCGACCCAGCTTGTTTCTCCAGCTCCGCAATCCGCGCCAGCAATTCTTCTTTGCTTGGTTCTGACATGATTTCGGCTCCCTTACGTGTCCTTCGAGGGACGCTCCTGTCCCCGGTTTTCTCGACGAATCCTAACAGGTTTGCCACCCTCCCGTCTTGACCTCCCGTTTCTCCGCTTACCCAAGCTCGTTGCTTCTTTCTTACACACAAAAGGAATCCGTCGTTGCCAGCCTCTTCTTCTCGGTGTAGGATACCGCTCAAGCGGGTGTACTGTCCGCATGCGAGTCGGTCTCTAGATGGAATGTCCCTCGATCTCACCGCAAGCCACTGAGGTGTCTACTACATGGCTCTACCTTTTCCCTCCCTTACCTGTCCTTGTTTCTTTGCGATTCCTGGTCTCACGGGCTCTGCGCCAGACGCGCACGCTCCGCCCGGGCCGTGACGTTGGATTAGTCTCTCGCTCCGCTCTTTAATGGAAACTTTACGGAAACGGATTTTGGCTCTTCTCTCACTACCGGACAGAAAGAGGAGCCATTGCTCTTGGATGATAAGGTTCGAAGGATTTCCTGAGGAGGAACTGATGAATTTGCGCCAGAAAAGCAAGACCATTGGCCGCGGCCTGCTGGTGTTGCTAGTCTCGATGATGTTGCCGTTATTTGTTTCAGCTCAGAAAAAACCGTCGGCTCCGGCTCCAAAAGCGCCGGCTGCTAAACCGGCGGCCAAACCGGCTAATACGCAACACACCAACACCGCCCACACCAATACGACCCACACGAACACGACTCATACGAATACAACTCATACCAACACGACTCACACGAACACCAACGCCGCCCACACCAACACCGCTCACACGAACACGAATGCCGCCCACGCGGGGGGACGCGCCACGACCACGACTCGTACTACGACCACAACTCGCACCACCACGACGCGCACGGCGAATGGCGGCAGAAGCGTCACTCACGCCGACGGCAGCACTCACAGCTTCAACAGCCATGGCGCGAGAACCAGCGTCACGACCAGGAACGGCGCCTCGGGCCACTTCGATTCCAGGGGGCATGTGACTTCCATCCATTCTCATGGGATGACCATCAATCACGGCGCCCATGGTGAACGTCGATTTGAAACTAGAGGCAGGGACGGCGGCCGCTTGGTCGGCTATGGACACGGCCGCGGTTATGCCGAACACGGCTATATGCGTGGCGGCCGGCCCTACATGCGGCGCACCTATTTCTATGGCGGTCACAGGTATGCTTATGCCTACCGCGGCGCCTACTGGCATGGCGTGGCCTATTACGGATACGTCTCGCCGTATTACTATGGCGCTCGTTTTTATGGATGGGCTTATAACCCTTGGGCAGCGCCGATCGCCTGGGGCTGGGGATGGGGCGCTGCTCCCTGGTATGGATACTATGGTGCCTACTTTGCTCCGGCTCCGGTCTACGCCACTCCTTCCTTGTGGCTAGCTGACTATTTGCTCGCCGCAAATCTCCAGGCCGCCTACGAAGCTCGCGCGGCGGCCGATGCCAACGCCGCAGCAGCTGCTTCGGCGGCTGCGCCTCCGGACTCCGGTCAGTCTGACCAACCAGCCGCGGCAGCAAGTAACGCACCCGTAGCTCTAAGTCCCGAAGTGAAGCAAGCCATCGCCGATGAGGTGAAAGCCCAAATCGCAGCCGAGCAGGCGGAAGCTGCAAACCCAACTCCACCGGCGGCCAGCGCCTCCACCGACCAGGTGCCTGCCGCTCTTGATCCAGCGCACCGCACTTTCGTCGTCTCCGCTGTACTGAATCCGGCCATGGCGGACGGCACCGAGTGCTCCTTGGCGCCCGGCGACGTTCTGACCCGCATTCAGGACACCCCTGACGCTAATCAAAACGTTACAGTTCTCGTCAGCAGCAGCCAAAAGGGAGACTGCGCTTCCGGTTCGCAGGTTCCCGTGGCTGTTCAAGACTTGCAGGATATGCAGAACGACTTCCGCGCCAAGATCGACGATGGCCTCAGCCAGATGGCCGCCAACCAGGGTAAGAATGGCATGCCCGCTGGCCCCGCGGCTGACAAGAAAGCCTCACCCGATGGCCAAGTGCAAGCCGATCTGACTGTAGGCGATGACTTGAAAGCCCAACAGCAGAGCGCAGACCAAACCGAACAAGATGTGAAAGCAGCCGCATCGAGCAGCAGTAGCGGTGGCGGTGGCGGCGGAAACGACTAACCATCCAGCCCGGCCCACGTGAGGGTCGGCGGTCAGATCAAGATGTAAATGGCATGGGGAGCGCCGCTCTCAGGTTCATGGCGCTCCTCACGCCGAGATTCAAACTCTCGGCCGGAGTGAACTCGTCCCCGGATTGGGCTGAGAGTGCATCAGAAAGGGGACAAGGAGAGTTTCGCCACAATGAATTACAGGTTCGCGAAGTTAGTCCGATACGGCGCCCTGGCCTTAGCTGTGCTCTTTCCCGCATACCTGGCCTTCGCGCAAGACGCTGCGTCTTTGCAGACCCAGCTCACCGCAAAATACAAGCTGGTGAAGCTCGGCGAAGATTCCACTGGGGTTGCCGTGATCGAAGCAGGTACCATCCTGGATATAAAAAAGGGCGGAATCCTCAGTTATCCGACCTCGAACGGCAGGCCTTTCGCTTCCACCTATAAAGATGGAGCTGTGCATGCGCCCGGAACCATGAAAATACCCGGCTGGATGCCACACGCTTCATCGGTTCCAGGACAGGTGACCGACACAAAATTCCTGACCGTTGGCGAAAAGGTGTATATCACCAAGATTGAAGTCCAGGAAAAGGACAAAGTGGCCGTCTTCATCATCGAATGCGACACTTGCAACAATGTGCAGGATCCCTCCCTCCGCCGGGCGCAGGTTCTGTTTCAGTATCCCAAGGGCTATCTGGCCAGCGCAGACGTTGGCCAAGTCTCGGACCTGATCGAACAAGTCCTCGCTCCAGACACCGGAGGCGACAGTTCTCAGCAGCAAGGTCAGCAGGGCCAGGATTCGCAACAGCAGCAGGGACAGCCAGCGCAGCAACAACAGGACGCAGCACCAGCTCAGCCGGCTCAGCCGCCCCCGACCATCCAATTGGGCCAGACGACCGATCAGGTTATCGCCATCATGGGCCAGCCAGACAAAATCGTCGACCTAAAGACCAAGCAGATCTACGTCTACAAAGATCTCAAGGTGACTTTTGTGAAGGGCAAAGTCTCCGACGTAGAGTAAGCAACGATTCAGCCCATCCGCTCATCAACCGGCGATAGCCTGGATGGCAGCTAGCAGCGGCCGCTCCAGCAGCTTTAAAAACCAGCCTTAGCGCGTCTTTGCGAAAGCTCTGTGTGAGTGACCCAGGCCTCTAGGTCTGTCTGGCCACGCGCGCCTTTGGGTCGGCGCGTCTTTTTCTTTTCCCCTTGCTTACCGAGGGGAGTTTGTGTAGCCTGCTCTCGGTAACCGAGGTGAACCCATGAGCAAACCTTCCGATCTCGTCCAGGGCACTCTGGACTTGCTGCTTCTGAAAATTCTTGCTCTAGAGCCCATGAATGGCTACGCCGTCAGTATCCGCCTCAAACAAGTTTCCGGCGATGTGCTGCAAGTGAGCGACGGCTCGCTCTATCCCGCTTTGCATAAGCTCGAACAAGGAGGCTGGATCACCGCCGAGTGGAAGCCCACGGAAAACAATCGCCGCGCCAAGTTCTATTCCCTCACGCGCCTCGGCCAAAAACATCTAGAAAAAGAATCCGCCAATTGGAGCCGTCTCTCGGCGGCTATTTCCAACATCGTGAAACTCAAAGAGGCCTGAGCGCCTCGCATTCAAGCAAGGAGGTATCCCACGATGCGCCCCCAACACTGGTTCTACACTTTGCCGCTTCGCTTGCGCTCACTGCTCAAGCGCAATCAAGTCGAACAAGATCTAAACGAAGAACTGCAATACCACCTCGGGCAAAAAACCGAGGAATTTGCGGCCGCTGGCCAAACGCTCGAGGAGGCCCGCCGCAAAGCCCGCCGTGAATTCGGCGGCATCGAGCAATCCAAAGAAAAATGCCGCGACACCCGCCGGGTTAACTATATCCAGGACCTGCTCCAAGACTTGCGCTGCGGACTGCGCATGCTGCGCAAATCCCCAGGCTTCACCACCGCCGCTGTCCTGACCCTCGCGCTGGGTATCGGCGCCAACACCGCCATTTTCAGCCTCGTCGACTGGCTTACCTTGCGCCCTCTTGCTATCGATCGCCCCAGCCAAGTCGTCTTTCTGGAAAAAAGTTACAACAACGGCGATACAGGCACGCAGTTTTCCTATCCGGACTTTCAGCGATTTCAGCAACAGACGCTCGGCATCTTTGAGGACATATCCGCACTACAAATGTTTCAAACGGACGGCCTGACCTTTGACGGGAAGAGCCAGCCTATGTGGTCGAATTATGTGGACGGCGGTTTCTTCAGCCTCCTCGGAATCAAGCCGGCCCTCGGACGCTTCATTTTGCCTTCTGAAGGCAAAGCCGTCGGTGCCAACCCCGTTCTTGTTTTAGGTTATTCCTACTGGAAATCGCGATTCACCAGCGACCCGAACATTATCGGCAAGAAAGTGTCCGTCAACGGCCGTCCAATGACCATCGTCGGCGTCGCGCCGCAACACTTTCAGGGATTGGCGGCGCTGCTCGACACGCAGGGTTATATGCCGCTCGGGATGGCTGAAGTCTTGCAAGACGCTCCGAAAAATTTCCTTGCCGACGCCAAAACCACAACCCTTGCGTTGATCGCGCGCCTCAAGCCGGGCGTGAGTTTGCAACAAACGCAAGCCGTGCTGCAAATCGTGGCCCAGCGCCTCTCCGAGCAAAATCACGACGAGATAGCCGTACATGCCGTTCCGCTCGGCCCCGCAAGTCTGGTGACCGGACCTGAGGTTGGGCCCGCCTTGGGTCTCGTCAGCTCTTTGTTTTTGTTCCTCGCAGGGGCCGTCCTTGTCCTCGCTTGCATGAACATCGCCAATCTCTGCCTCGTTCGCGCCGCCGCGCGCCATCGGGAAATAGCCACGCGTGCCGCCCACGGAGCAACGCGCAGCCGCCTCATTCGCCAGTTACTCACGGAAAGCCTGCTGTTAGCCGTCCTCGGCTGCGCCGGTGGAATTATCCTTGGCATAGCCGCGAGCCGCTCGTTCGGTTCCATCCAGTTGCACACGGCCCTTCCTACCGTGCTCGATTTCCACTTCGACTGGCGCGTCTTTGTTTATGCCCTGGCCGCTGCGGCGCTCACAAGCATTCTCGTCGGGATTACTCCCGCGTTCCGTGTCTCGCGCTTCGAGTTGAGCGAAATCCTTCACGAAGGCGGCCGCACTTCCACCTCGGGCCGCCAACGCATGCGGAACGCGCTCGTTGCTGCGCAAGTGGCCGGCTCGCTCATGTTGCTGATCGTCGCTGGCCTTTTCGTTCGCAGCCTCGAAAAAGTGCGCCACTCCGATCTCGGCTTCGATCCCACTGGCGTTCTGAATATTTCCATCGACCCTCACGAAGCTGGCTACAATGAAAATCAGGCGCGCCAATTTCAGAAAGCTCTGCTCGACCGTGCTCGCGCCCTTCCCGGCGTGCAATCCGTCAGTCTAGCCATCAGCGTGCCCATGGGCTACTCCACCTATTACAGCAGACTCAAAATCGACGGCTATCAGACCCGCCCCGGCCAGGAAGCTCCTGCCGCCAACTACAATGCCGTCTCACCGCAGTATTTTAGGACCATGCGCATCCCTCTGCTTGAGGGCCGCGGCTTTCAGGATTCCGACGGTCAAAATTCCCAGCCCGTGGCCATCGTGAATCAGAACTTCGCCGACCACTACTGGCACGGCCAGGATCCAATTGGAAAGCGCTTCAGCAGACTCGATGACCCAAGCCGGGTGATGGAAGTCGTCGGGGTCTCCAGAAGCAGCCACGACAACGACCTTTACACCACCAACTACGTCATCTTTTACGCGCCTCTCGCCCAGCGGTACAGATCCTTAACCACGCTTCAGCTTCGCACGGCTTCCACGCCGCAGGCGCTCGCGCCAGAAGTTATCGATTTGATTCATTCTATCGAGCCCGCCATGCCCGTTTTCGACGTGCAGCCGATGACCACTGCGCTCGAGGGATTGAACGGCTTCCTTGCTTTCCGCTTCGCCGCGGCGCTCGCAGGCTCTTTGGGTATTTTGAGCCTTATCCTCGCGATTGTCGGAGTGTACGGAGTGATTTCCTACGCCGCGAGCCAGCGCACCCACGAAATCGGCATTCGCCTCGCACTCGGCGCTCAGCTCGGGCAAATTTTGAAGATGGTCTTAAGCCAGGGCTTCCTGATCATTGGATTTGGCGTGCTCGCTGGGATTCTCGCCGCCGGCGCGCTGGCTCGGCTGGTCGGCAATTTCCTTTTTGGCGTTGCCGCGCTGGACCCGCTCACATACATCTGCGCGTCGCTTTTGCTAGCTGGCATCGCACTTCTGGCTTGCTATATTCCTGCGCGCCGTGCCACTCGCGTCGACCCGATGGTGGCACTAAGGTACGAGTAGTCAGACGTCTGCGGTAGTTGCCCAAAGGAGGTCCTGTGCAGATACCATCTTGGATTGGCGTAATCTCCCTCCGCCTGCGTTCTCTCTTTCGTCGCAATCATGTCGAGCAGGAGTTGAACGACGAGCTGCAATATCACCTCGAACAAAAAATTCAGGAATTTGTCGCCAGCGGTATCGCGCTCGATGAGGCTCGCCGCAAAGCCCGCCGCGAATTTGGCGGCCTCGAACAATCCAAAGAAAATTGCCGCGACACCCGCCGCGTCGGCTACATCCACGATCTGCTGCAAGACTTAGGCTTCGGCCTCCGCATGCTGCGCAACAGTCCAGCGTTCGCGCTCGTTGCTATCTTGACGCTGGCGCTCGGCATCGGCGCCAACACCGCGATTTTTTCCATGGTGAACGGCGTTTTGTTACGGGCGTTGCCGTACACTGAGCCAAGCCAGCTTTATGCGATTCACGAGGTAGTGCCCCAATGGATCTCCTCCGATCCGTCACTGGCGGTGAACGGAGGAAATTTTCTAGCTTGGAAGAAAGATTCTCATGCTTTCTCGGCAATGTCTCTGCTTGATTCGACGGATGGGAGCTTGCTGGGAATGGGGCATCCGCAATGGCTTTACGGCGCCGCTGTGACGTCTGATTTCTTATCGACACTGGGCGCACAGCTGCAGATGGGACGGGCGTTTCTGGCGGCAGACGGAGCCGGCAGCAGGCCAGAAATCATTCTGACGAACAAATTGTGGCG
Organism: Candidatus Acidiferrum sp.; assembly: GCA_049794595.1. Lineage (GTDB taxonomy): Bacteria > Acidobacteriota > Terriglobia > Acidiferrales > UBA7541 > Acidiferrum. The sequence goes on along the minus strand of JBARCY010000389.1, from coordinate 6,219 downwards.
CGAGCAGTTTCATTCCGATCCTAACATCCTTGGCAAGATTGTGAACTTGGGCGGCCGCGGCGTAACGGTTGTAGGCGTCCTGCGTGCGAGTTTTATCTTCCCCCAGATTTTAGCCCATGAACCGGAATACTTGAGACCTTTCGTGTGGTCGGAATGGAATTCCCGGCCAGGGATTGGGATGCACAATCATTTCGTGATCGGGCGGCTCAAAGGCAGCGTCACTCCTCGCGAAGCTGAAACGCAGCTCGATGTCATCGAAGCCCGAATTGCGCAGAAAGATAGGGGAGGCAAATTCGGTCTGTATGCGGTCCTCACACCGCTCAAAACGGAGATCGTCGGGCCAACGCGAAAGGCGCTTTGGATGCTGACAATGGCCGCGGGGCTTGTGCTGCTGATCGTTTGCGCCAATCTGGCGAACCTGTTGCTGGTGAAAAATAGCAAGCGCGTGCGAGAGGTGGCCCTGCGTTCGGCCCTCGGAGCCGGCTATTGGCGTCTGACGCGGCAATTTCTCACTGAAACGCTCATTTTAGCCTTGGCGGGAGGGTGTCTCGGCTTGATCCTCGCTCAGGTTGGATTATCGCTGTTGGTGAGAAATGCGCCTATCGGCATCCCGCGTGTGGATCAAATACGCCTGGATTCGACAGTTCTGTGGTTCACTGTTGCGGTCACAATCTTGGCCGCGTTGGTTTTCGGTTTGCTGCCCGTATTGCGAGCTACCAAAGTCCAACTCGCCGAGGCATTAAAGTCCTCCGGGCCGATGTTAAGCGTCAGCAGACAGGGGGCCCGGCTGCGAACCGGGCTGGTTATTGGCGAGATCGCCTTGTGTGCGGCCATACTGCCGCTTTGCTTGCTGCTCATTGAAAGCTTGCGCCATGTAGTGCTCGTCAATCAGTGGATGAACGAGGAGCATGTGATCACAGCTGACCTGGTCGTGCATGTCCAGGCCCCGCAAATTCAAACCCCGCAGGGCATGCGGCGAGTATTCGATGAAAGCAATCGTATTTTTACCTCCATCGAGGAAAAAGTCATACAGTTGCCGGGGGTCGAAAGCGCAGGGCTCACCAGCGCGGTTCCCCTCGAAGGCGAGGGCTGGGGCGACGCCATCAATTTCCAGGAAATCCCACTTCCAGAAACGGAACTGCCAGGTGGGGAATTCAGGTTCGTCAGCCCCGGATATTTCCATGCAATCGGTTTGTCTTTGATTAAGGGCCGATTGTTTTCGCAGGACGATCTTCATCAATCTGTAGCCGTGGTTTCGGAAAGCGTCGCGCGAAAACTGCTCGGGGGGCGCGATCCGTTGGGAATGCGCGTTTTCTGCGGCAATTTCAGTTTCGAAGCGGAAAAGTGGTGTCGCGTCGTTGGAGAAGTTGCGGATGTTCGGGCGCAGTCGGATCAAGCGCCTCTTTTGGCGGTCTATTTCCCTCTCTGGCTATACTCGGAAGACTCGGAAACCCTTGTGGTTCGCACAAGAATGGATCCTACCTCGGCGGCAGGTGCAATTCGCGAAGCGGCCTGGAGTGTGGACCCGCAACTTGGCATCCCACAAGAGAAGACCTTGAAGACGGTCTTGGCAAGCTCTGAAGCCCCACGCCGTTATGAAACCTCGCTTATAACTCTCTTCGCGCTCTCCGCTGTTTTATTGGCGATGCTCGGGCTTTATGCGGTCATCTCTCACTCTGTAAGCCAGCGCACGCATGAAATCGGTACCCGTATGGCGCTCGGCGCGCGGCAAGGAAACGTGCTATGCATGGTGGTCCGGGAGGGAGCCGTGCTGGCTGGTCTCGGCACTCTTGCTGGGCTCGGTGGTGCATTGGCTCTAACGCGATTCTTGCGGGGTTTGCTCTTCGGGATTCAGCCCACCGACCCGGCAACATTTGTAGCTGTGGCGATTCTGTTGGCGCTCGTCGCACTTCTCGCCTGCTACATTCCCGCGCGCCGCGCCACGAGGGTAGATCCGATGGTAGCCCTGCGTTACGAATGAATCAGCGGTTGGGCGACTAACTGGCCCGCATCAGTGCCCTTTCGCCAAAAGGCTCTTCCATCGCTCCCACGCATCCGTTCGCGCTTTCTTGTTTGCGTCGGTCGCATCCGGGGCTTCGCCGGCGCGCATGAAGCCGTGCCCCGCACCGTCGTAGGTCACGGGCTCGAACGTTTTCCCCGCGGCCTTCATATTCGCGATGGCATCCGGAATCATCGCGCCAATGCGCGCGTCATTGCCGGCAAAGAAACCGTAAACCGGCGCGTTGATCCGCGCCATCGCGTCCTTCTCTGGTGGCCCTCCGTAGAAAACAAACGCCCCCGACAGGTCGCTGCGATTGGTCGCGAACCGGAAGGATTGACTTCCGCCCCAGCAAAATCCTGCAACGTATAGTTTTCCGTTCGACGCTGGAATTTTGTTCGCGTAATCCGCCGCCGCATTCAGATCCGCAGTCACTTGGTCGGGACTGAGATGACTCACCGCTTCCATCGTCTTCCCTTCCGCAAACGACGAGCTGCGCCCGCCATCCGGCCCCATTCCCGAAAGCAAATCAGGCGCAACCGCGATGTATCCTGCCGCCGCAACTTGGTCTGCCAAATCTTGCACCCAGTCCGTCATGCCAAAAATTTCATGAATGATCAGCACCACCGGCCGCTTGTCCTTCGACTCCGGATACACCACGAACGTCTCCACCGAACGTCCATCGTGCTTCACCGTCACCCATTCCTGGTGCCGCGGCGACTTCGCCAGCTTGTCTTTCGCCCAGTCTTGCGCAGAAGCCGTCTGCGCCATCGCCAAAATCAGCAAAGCCAAAATTGTTCGCTTCATCACTCCCCCCTCACGCCTCACTCGAAACAAAGACAATGCCACTCTGCTTCTCGTCCATCCCCTGCTCCGAGGCCCTGCATCATATCCGCTCTTCCTTCATCACATCAATCCCCAGAATCGTCGAGTCCACTCCGCAGCGCCCCTTCCACTTCTCGAGCCCACCCCACGAGCGGGACTTGCCCAGCCTTTTAAGTGGATAACGAAAGATAATGTAGGGAACAAACGTCCTCTTACTTACGTTCGTCCAAGTAGTTGTATGGCTCGTCCGGGTAGCCTATCCTTTGCCCAATACCCGCCGGCTCGACTCGAATTTGTGGAGAATCTTCGATGCATTCACTCTGGCAGGACTTCAAGTACGGCCTTCGGCAGCTCCGGAAGAACCTCGGCGTCACCGCGATCATGGTGTTCACGCTGGCGCTGGCCATCGGCGCGACCACCGCGATTTTCAGCGTGGTTTACGGCGTGCTACTGCGCCCCCTGCCGTACCCCGATGCGAGCCGCATCATGGCCATCTTCGAGGTCACCTCGAAGGGCCACCCATCGCGCCTCGCGGACCCCAACTTCGACGATTTTCGCGCTCAAAACCACAGCTTTCAAGCCATTGCAAAGTACACCAGCGACGTTGTGTCCGTGTCCGGAGCTTCGGAACCGACTCGCACGACGGTCGCCGCTGTCTCCTCTGACTTTCTCAGAGTCTTAGGCATCGAGCCAATTCTCGGAAGGGATTTCACTGCCGGCGACGCGAAAAAAGGCGCCGCTCCCACCGTTCTTGTCAGCTATGGCTACTGGAAGCAGCATCTCGGAGCGCCCCAGGATCTCTTGCAGTCGCACCTGAAAATTGAAGGCGCGGTCTATTCGGTGATCGGCGTGCTGCCACCCGGATTCCAATTTCCGCAAGATGTGGAGTTATGGCTGCCAGCCGATTTGCAAGGTGAAAATCCAAGTCGGACGTCACACAACTACCTTGCCATTGGACGCCTTCGCGACGGCGTGACGGTTGCGCAAGCGAATCAGGATATCAGCGCGATGGCCCGGCGCATTCACGCGACCTCGAGCGAGCAAGGCGACTATCTGCTGAAGGACGGAATGGCCCTTCCATTACAGAACTCGATCACAGGCAATGCACGGCCCGCGCTGCTGGTCTTGCTCGGGGCCGTGGGATTTCTGCTGCTGGTGGCCTGCGCGAACGTGGCGAATCTGCTTCTCGCACAAGCGTCGGTCAGAGAGCGCGAGCTCTCTATTCGCAGCGCCCTTGGTGCGGCGCGGGGACGGCTGATCCGCCAACTCCTTACTGAATCCTTCGTGCTATCGCTCGCGGGCGGCGGTCTTGGTGTGCTGGGGGCGTTCGCAGGTGTGGCAGGATTGCTCGCACTCGCGCCGCAAAGTCTCCCACGCCTGGATAGTGTCTCGATCAATCTCCCTGTACTTGCTTTCGCCTTACTACTTACAGCAGCCGTCGCCGCCGGACTCGGAGCGTTCACCGCTCTACGCGTGACTTCCGGCGACCCGCGCGAGGGGCTGGCCGAAGGCGGGCGCGGACAAGCCGGTTCGCAAGGCAGCCAGCGCGTTGGCCAAGTCATCGTGGCGGCGCAAGTCGCGATCACTTTGGTGCTCGTGATCGGCGCCGGATTGCTCGGGCGCAGCCTGATGAAAGTACTCGAAGTGAATCCCGGTTTCCGTGTGGACAAGATTGTTAGCATGGATGTTTCGCTGCCATGGGTCGAGGATCCCAAAGCCAAAGCAAGCCAGGGAATTTTCTATTCCAATCTGATTGAGCGCCTCAAACAAATCCCCGGCGTTCGCAAGGTCGGCGCGGCCAGCAATCTACCGTTGGATGGCGGCCTCCCCGATGGAATGTTTCTGCTCGTGTCGCCAAACGAAGTCCCCAAGAAATTTGATGATTTCGCCCCTCTGGCCCAGCAAAAAGAGCGGCTAGGCATTGCCGACTTCTGCGTCGCCAGCGACGGCTACTTCCAGGTTCTGGGTATTCCACTCATTCGCGGGCGCATCTTTGACGAGCGCGACGGCGCGAATGCTCCGCACGTTGCCGTGATCAGCCAATCGCTGGCACGCGAGCGCTGGCCAAATCAGGATCCCATTGGCCATACGATTGAATTTGGAAACATGGACGGCGATTTGCGCTTGCTGACGATCGTCGGAATCGTGGGCGACACGCACGAATACGGCCTCGATGCTCCGGCGCGTCCCACCGTTTACGTGGATTTGTTCCAGCGGCCCCGGGCGGAAATGACCCTAACGATGCTGAGCGATGCCGATACTCGCTCCGTTACCTCGGCGGCGCGCGGCATCCTGCAGGATCTCAATCCCGAGATTCCCGCGAAATTCCAAACCTTTTCGCAAATCTATTCCGCCTCGATGGGTTCGCGGAGATTCAACGTTATTCTCGTCGGATTCTTCGGCATCACCGCACTGCTGCTCGCAACAGCGGGCGTTTTTGGTGTGATGGCCTATTCGGTCAGCCGCCGCACCCGCGAAATTGGCGTGCGCATGGCTCTCGGAGCAGTCTCCGGCGACGTTTTAGGCATGATCCTTGGCCAAGGACTGCGCACCATCCTCATCGGCGTTGTAGTTGGCATCGCCGGGGCGCTGGCCCTGACACGCACTGTCGCTTCGCTTCTCTTCGGCGTCACTGCCACCGATCCGCTCACTTTTGGCGCGGTGACATTGCTCCTCGTTGGCGCGGGGCTCTTAGCGTGCTACATTCCGGCACGCCGTGCCACGCGTGTCGATCCCCTCGTCGCCTTGCGTTACGAATAGGCTGAAATAAATCGCCAGGGCGACAAAACAGGAAGATCGGGCACGGGATCCGCTCAATTTCTCTTTCAGATTTTTCTTGCACGCGCGCCTCGTTTCCAAGAGACTGTGCCCCTGTTTCCACTCCCTCGGAGGCGACATGACCCGGCTTCGCACTCTCATCGCAATCCTTGCGCTCTGCATTCTGCTTCCAGCGCTTGCCGCTGCTCCTCAAACGCCGGCTCCCACAAAGACCCCCGCGCCGCCTGCTACAGCCGCACCGAAGCCCGAACAGGCGACTCCGGTGCCCGTCGCCCATCCTCTCGAAAAATCCGACCTCGAAGCTTTCTTCGACGGCCTCGTCCCGCTTCAGATGGAACGCAGCGACGTCGCCGGCGCCACCGTCCTCGTTATGAAAGACGGCCAGGAACTCCTGAAAAAAGGCTACGGCTATTCCGACCTCGCGAAAAAATCTCCCGTCGACCCGGACACCTCCATGTTCCGCCTCGCCTCCATCTCAAAACTTTTCACCTGGGTTTCCGTCATGCAACTCGCCGAGCAAGGCAAGCTGGACATCGACGCCGATGTGAACAACTATCTCGATTTCAAAATCGCACCGGCTTTCAACAAACCCGTCACTCTCCGTAATCTGATGACCC
>JBARCY010000388.1:0-2481 GCA_049794595.1 Candidatus Acidiferrum sp. | reverse complement strand
TGGGGGCGGCGGATCCGCCGCCTTCTGACGCCGCGTGGATTACGATTGCGGTTCCGCCGTTGCTGAAGACGGAGTGATCATCGTCGCCGAGAGTTACGTTTGGCGCGATGACGGAAACATGGGCGGTGCCGTCGGCGGCGACGATGAGCGAAAAATTCGGGATGTCGCCCGCGGGTGAAGCGTCATGGTGATGTTCACCGCCGCCAGGATTGAAATGCGGACCAGCGGACTTAAAGTCAGGCGGATCGCATTTTGCGACTTGATGGATGTGGATGGAATGTTCGCCTGGCGGAAGATCCTTGATGTCCAGTGTGATTTTGACGCCTTTGTGCGTGCTGGAAAGCAACGCCGTTCCAATATTGTGGCCATCGGAATTCCTGAATTCGACGGTCACTGTTCTTGAGCCAGCATGGCTATGTGATTCCTGGGCCTGAATTGCAGATGGCAGAGTGAAGAGCAGGCACACCCCGCATAGTATTGCTCTCATCGGAATTACCTCTTTCTTTTCGTCGGTCGAAGGTTGTCAAGGCGCAGCTTGGAGCCGGCCTCTACCACTCTAGCTTGTGCGAATCCGCGGAAATACAAGCTGTATTCATTTAGATAACTGGAAGATGAGTTGTGGCTCACAACCCGGCAAGCATTTGTTTCGGCCGAATCGGAGTTGAAACCGGTGTGATCTTACTGAAAAGAGAGAGGGCGAAGTTCAGTCCTTGCGATAGAGATTTGGGAATTCTTTCTTCAGATTGCTGATCTTAGGCAGGTCGTTGATCATGATGTAGGGCTCGTAAGGATGGAGTTTGAGGTAATTCTGATGGTAATCCTCCGCGGGATAGAAGGATTGGAGCGGGACGGCTTGCGTGACGATAGGCTGGGAATAGATTTTCGCGGCGCTGAGCTGAGCGATGTAGGCTTCCGCGATTTTCTTTTGTTCCTCGTTCGAATAGAAAATGGACGAGCGGTATTGCGTGCCGTAGTCCGGCCCCTGGTAATTGAGTTCGGTGGGGTTGTGGCCCACGGAGAAAAAGATCATCAAGATCTGGCCGTAGGAAATCTGTGATGGATCGAAGATGATTTTCACGGATTCGGCGTGGCCCGTTGAGCCGGTGCTGACATCTTCATAATGCGCTGTGCTAGCCGCGCCCCCCGAGTAGCCGGAAGTGGCGGAGATGACGCCTTTCACGTGCTGGAAGACTCCTTGAATGCCCCAAAAGCAGCCGCCGGAGACGACGGCTGTTTCCTGACCTTTTGTAGCCGAGATCACAGCATCCACCGTGGGTTTGGGGAAGGCGGCTTTCGCGTTGGCGCGGCCGTCGTTAGGCTTGGCCGTGGCCCAGGCAAGAACGCCGAGACCAGCCAGAATTAAGAATCCAAAGAAAACGGCGCGCATAGACACCACTCCTCAACAAGAATGCGTCTAATAGTATACGTCTGCCAGCAGCGATTGGATGATTCACTGCGTTGCGCACCCGAATTGATGGTGCGCGGGGCTGACGTCCCGTTCCAGAAAGAGCGAGACGCCTTCTTTTGGACGCGCTCGTGGGTGACTCTTATGACCGGAAAATGGACAGCACTCAGCGTCTTGGGCGGGCTTTTGGGCTTCGGCGCGTTCACGGGGGCCTGGTCATCCCAGAAGCCGGCGAAAACCCGGGCGCCACGGGCGGACTTGGCGGCGGGAAAGAGGCTGTTTGAGCGGCATTGCTCCCTATGCCACGGAATCGATGGCAAGGGCGGGCGCGGCCCGGCGCTCAATCGAGTGCATCTCGCGCATGCTCCCGACGATGAGGAGTTAAAGTCGGTGATCGTGAATGGCCTCCCACCCAATATGCCTCAAGCATGGTTCCTGGAAGATAAGGACGTGGTGAATGTGGCGGCGTTCGTGCGATCGCTGAGCAAATTACCGGCGGATAAGCTGCCCGGCGACTCGACGCGGGGCGCGGGGGTCTACGCCAAAGCCGGATGTAGCAGCTGCCATATCCTGAACGGCGGGGGCCAAGGTTACGGGCCGGAATTGACCGGTATTGGCGAGCGGAGAAGCGCTTCCTTCCTGCTACAAGCGATTCGCAAACCCAGCGCGGCGCTGCCCGAGGATTTTCTGTTGGTGAGGGCCACGACCGATTCCGGCGAAGTTATTGAAGGGATCCGTGCGAACGAGGATACCTTCACGATTCAGATCAAGGATGCCGCGGGGAATTATCATAGCCTGCGCAAAGAGGAGTTGAAGGATTTGCGCCGGATGCGCGGAGAATCGCCGATGCCTCCCTTTGATGGAATCCTAAGCGAGAAAGAAATGCAGGATTTAGTGGCATACTTGGCGTCGCAGCGAGAAGAGCAATGAAAGTATTTTGCGCGACATTGTTGAGCGCCGTTTTGTCTGCTGCGTCTCTCGGACAGGTGCCGTTCGAACGGATTGTGAACGCCGACAAGGAGCCAGGGAACTGGCTCACTTACTCGCGAGACTTGCTCGGGCACCGATTTTCGCCA
>JBARCY010000387.1:0-18751 GCA_049794595.1 Candidatus Acidiferrum sp. | reverse complement strand
TTGAGAAGTTCGACGCAAGTGGCTTGAAAAATGTCGGCGGCTTCGTGCGGGGGCAATCGATATTTTACGGGGATGGAATAGATGAGGGCTTTGTACTTATCGATGAGGAGAGACCAGGCTTCTTCGTTGCCGGAGAGACACTCTCTTACGAGGCGCTCATCAGTCCAAGCGCGGGGGGACTTTTTTGCAGTTTTTGTGAGCACGGGGGTCATCGGTCGGCACTCTCCGCGCCCTTGCGGAAAAAGAGCTGCTCGACATTCCAGAGCAGGTAGGGTTCGAGAATGGCTGGATGGATATTTGCGAGGGAGTCTTTTGCGCCGACCAGAATGTCGGGGCTGGCGAGAAAGATCATGGGTTGATTTTCGGCCAGGATTTCCTGGACGCGATCGTAGAGCTTTTTGCGCTGCTCGTAACCTCGCGTAGAGAGTTGCTGCTCCATCAGACGGTCGATTTCCGCTTCCCACGCGGTGGCGGGATGCGATTGCGAAGGGTTCCAGAAATGAGTGCCGCCGCTGGAGAGCCAGACGTTGAGATCGGAGTTGGGATCGGTATCGAAACTTGCGAGGCCGAGGACGCAGGCATCGTATTCCTTGGTTTGCGTGACGCGATCGACTAGAGAGCGGAATTCGAGCGGGACGACTTGCACATGCATGCCGAGTTGTTTGAGATCGTCCTGGATGAGCGTGGCCATTTTTGTGCGGTCGGCGTTGGAAGAACTCGTGAGAATGGAAAATTCGACGGGTTTTCCTTCAGAGTCGAGCAGCGTTGGATCGTCATTCGGCGCAGTGGACCAGGAAAAGCCGGCTTCCTTTAGGAGCGCGCGTGCATGTTCCAAGGAGCGCGGCGGATGAGGGATCGCGGAATCCACCCAGCGGTGATCGCCCGGCGTGACTGGGCCCCAGAGGGCGGCGCCGTGTCCTTGATAGACGAGGCGGACGATAGCTTGGCGATCGATGGCGGCGGAAACCGCTTGGCGGAATTTCACTTCGCGAAACCATTTCTGTTTGTTGGCAAGATCGGGCGAAGACCTATTGCCGAGGTCGTTCAGATTGAAGAAGAGGAAATTGTCTTCGAGGCCGGGGCCGGCATCGGACATTGTATAACCGCGCTCCTGGCGGGAGAGAACGGAGAAATTTTCGGCGCCGAGGTGAGTGATGATGTCCGTCTCGCCGGATTGAAAGCGCAGAACTTGCGCATCAGCATTCGGTACAAAGACAAAATCAAGTTCATCCAAATAGGGAAGGCGATTTCCTTTGGTGTCTGTCTTCCAATAATAGGGGTTGCGCTCGAGGACTAATTTTTGGCCGGGGACGTATTGCTTCAAACGGAAAGGGCCAAGGCCGGCCCAGTCGTTCGGTGGTGTAGATAGAGACCAAAGCTGGCCGAGCTTCCCTTCTTCGTAGGGTTTTTCGAGGAGATGGCGGGGCAAGATGGCGAGTCCGTCGAAGAGCCTTTCTTCGACGCCGTCGGGCGTTGCGAGTTGAAAAACGAGCGTTTGCGCGTCGATTTTGCGAACGGTGATGGGCTTTCCGCCGACGGTCAGCAAATCACGCTGCGCGGCGTGGACCTTTTCGTCGAGGTTGATGCGGAACGTGAAGAGGACGTCATCGGCATCGAGAGGGTGGCCGTCCGAGAAGCGCAATCCCTTGCGCAGCGTCAGCGTGTAGCGGAGACCGTCGGGAGAGATTTTCCAAGATTTGGCGAGAGCGGGTTCGGTTAGTTGCGTGGCGCGGTTGATATGAATCAGGTCGGACTGCATGGCGGAGATAACTTCGCGGGAGGGAGTGTCCGTGGCAGTCAGGGGGTTCAGGGTTTTCGGTTCGTCGCGGAGCGCGATGACGAGGTGTCCGCCTGGGCGGCCGATTTCTCCGGGCAGCGCGAGCAATTCTTCTTTGGCATTGGCATGTTGTGGGCGCGGAAACGCTGCGGCGTGCCAGGCTGATGCGGCTGCTACGCAAGCCAGAAAGAGGCCGTCGATGACGACGCAGCGTGGGGAAGAAAGGCGTTCTTTTCTCACGATAGGGTCCAGCTACTCTTCTCGTCTATCTTGTACGGGCTGAAGCGCTCCTGCAATGCGCTCGCCAGACCGAGGTATCCGAGAAAGAACGGGATGATGGCCAGGGCGGGGAGGTACATCCACCAATAGGAGACGAGGACGCTGTATTGCTGGAGGCTGGCGAGGAGGTTGCCCCAACTGGACATGGGTTCGGGGACGCCAAGGCCTAGAAAGGAGAGCGTCATCTCGGCGAGAACGAATTGCGGGACGAGGATGGCGGCTTGCGTGAGGAGCACGCCAGCGGTCTCCGGCAAAATGTGGCGGCGCAGAAGATAGAGATCGGAAGCGCCGAAACCTCGAGCGGCGCGGACGAAATCGCGCTCTTTCACACTGAGCACAACGCCGCGGACCAAGCGTGCGGGGCGCGCCCAGCCAACCATGCCGATGACGACAACGACGAGAAGAAAGGCTTCGAGTGGGCTGACGGCGAGAGGCAAGAAGGCACGCAGGGCGAAGAGCAGGTAGAGCCAGGGGAGCGCGAGGAAGAGTTCCGCGGCGCGCATCAGGAGATCGTCGCGCCAGCCACCATAGTATCCGGCGGCTATGCCGATCAGCGCGCCGAGGAGCAGAGTGACACCGGCGCCGAGCAGGCCGGCGAGGAGAGAGACTTGGCCGCCGAAGAGAATGCGGGAGAGCTGATCGCGGCCGTAGGCGTCGGTGCCGAGAAGATAGATTCGGGCGCCAACGGCGCCGAAGAGATGCAAATGAGAAGGCGCGAGGCCGAGCAGACGGTAGCTTGTGCCGTGGACGAAGAAGCGAAGCGGGACGCCTGTGGTTGTGTCCTCTTGGTATTGGTCGAAGGAATTTTCACGCAAGCGTAGGAGATAGAAGAACGGGCGGAAGTGGAAATGGCCTTGCGCGTCGATTATGTGGACTCGCATGGGGGGGAGATAGGGGCGGTCACGGTCTTGCTCGAGAGGGGAGTAGGGAGCGAAAAATCCGGCGCCGACGATTATGCAATGGAGCGCGGCGAGAATGATGAGCCATCGGGCGAGTTTTCGGCGCTGAGTCATTTTGCGTTCGCTACGGTGCGGATACGTGGGTCAGCCCAATACAGCAGCATGTCAGCTAAGAAATTTCCAGCGACCAGGAAGATCATCGAGAGAAGGACGCCGCCGATCACGACATAGAGGTCGCGAGCGAGAATGGCTTCGAGGAGGAGCGGACCGAGGCCGGGCCAGCTCATGATGACCTCGACGAGCAAGGAGCCGCTTAAGAGCGTGCCAACACTAAAACCGAAAAGGGAGATGAGGGGATTGGCTGCGGCGCGAAGGGCGTAGTTGTAGAGGAGCTTGCGATGGGGGATGCCGTGGCCGAGGGCGGCACGGAGAAAGGGAGCGGCGAGAACCTCGGCGACGGAGGCGCGGACATGGCGGACGAGCATCGGAAGAGCTGCAAGGACGAGCGCGGTGACCGGGAGCGCCATGTGGGAGGCGAGGTCGCGGAGTTTTTGGAGCGGCGACAGAGTTTCAAAGCTGAGGGAGACGAGGCCGCCTGTTGGAAACCAGCCGGTGCGCACGGCGAGAATTAGGAGGCCAAGAGTGAGGACGAGATCGGGGACGACCATGAGCGCGGCGGTGGTCCATGAAAGAATACGATCGGGCGCGCGGCCGAATTTCGCGGCGCTCCAGACACCTAGCGGGAGAGCGAGCAACCATGCGAGGAGCGCGGCGGTTGTGGTGAGAAGAAGAGTGTTGCGGGCGCGCACCCAGAGGAGCGGCCCAACGGGACTGTTGTAGGCGAAGGAGAATCCTAGTTGGCCGTGAGCGACGGCGTTCAGCCAGTGGATGTAACGGACGGGGAGCGGGCGATCGAGTTGATATTGCGCACGAAGGGCGGCGACGGTTTCGAGGGAGATTTGCGGATTGAGGCGCATTTCGTCGAAATAGTTTCCGGGCGTCAGAGCAGAGAATAGAAAAGTGAGCAGGGAAACGCCGAAGAGGAGAAAGACGGCGTGGAGCGTTCTGCGGAAGAGGTAGCGCATTAGGAGTTCACCAGAACGTTTTGCATTGCGGCGAAGGTGGGCGTTGCGGCGAGGAGAGAGCGAGTGGCTTCGTGCGCTGGGAAACACAGGATTTTTTCGGGAGAACCCGACTCGACGATGCGGCCACTGTTCATGACCGCAATTTGATCGGCTAAATGGGCCGCCATCGCAAAATCGTGCGTGATGAAGAGGTAGGTGAGGCCGAGGGAGGATCGCAATTCGAGCAGGAGATTGGCGATCTGAGCTTGCACGGAGCCATCGAGAGCGGAGAGAGCCTCGTCGAGAATGATGAGCTTTGGTTCGAGAGCGAGGGCGCGTGCGATGGCTAGGCGCTGTTTTTGACCGCCGCTGAGTTCGCCGGATCTGCGGGTGGCTAATTTGCGGGGGAGAGCGACGCGATCGAGTAGCATAAAAACTTTATCGGCGTGCACTGGTTTGGTGAAGCGGCGCTGCACGACGAGCGGCTCGCTGATGATTTCGAGCGCAGTCCAGCGCGGATTGAGCGAGCTTGCGGGGTCCTGGAAGACGAGCTGAATCTGCGGACGAATGGTGCGACGATCAATTTCAGAGAGGGCTGTTACATCGACGCCATCGAAAAAGATGCTTCCGGAAGTAGGTTGTTCCAAACAGGCGATGCACAGCGCGAGTGTGCTTTTGCCGGAGCCGGATTCGCCGACGAGAGCGAGGGTTGTCCGTGGGAGAATGGAAAAAGACACATCGTCCAGTGCAGCGAGTTTATCGCTCGATGGGCGGAATCTCCCTGCCGCGTAGTTCTTGACGAGATTTTCAATCCGCAATAGTGGTTGCATAGTTCTGTTCTTGAAAGATGGTCAGGCGCAGAATTTGAAACAGGCAACCGTGTGCAGTGCGCCCACCGCGGCGGCAGCCGGTTCGTCACATTTGCAAACTTCCATTCTGTCGTCGCATCTAGGCTCGAACAGGCAACCGGGCGGATGAGTGGCCAGGTCTGGCGAATCGCCTGCGATTACGTGCAGCTTGGCTTTGTGCGAGCTTTGATGTTCGCCGAACTCCGTGGGCAGACAGCGCAACAATGCTTCCGTGTAGGGATGTTGCGGCGAGGCGAGCACATTGGCGGCTGGACCGATTTCCGCCGCGCGCCCGGCATAGAGTACAAGAACGCGATCCGCTAAGCCCGCGAGCAAGGCGGGATTATGGGTGATCAGAATCATGGCAATGCCGCAAGTTCTCGTGAGAATCCGGAAGAGCTGCAAAATTTCCTTTTGTGTCGCGGGGTCCAGAGAGGCGGTGGGTTCATCGGCGATGATAAGGGAAGGCTGGCAGGCAATCGCTTGCGCTATCAGCACGCGCTGGCGCTGTCCGCCGCTTAATTCGTGCGGATAAGAACGGGAGATGCGCTCGGCACCGGCGGGAAACACGCTGGCAAGAACATGACTCGTTTTTTCGCGTAGAGCGCGCCGATCCAGAGATTCGTGCGCTGCCAGGACGCCACTGACCTGCTGGTCGACACGCATTGTTGGATGCAGGGCGGAGGATGGCTCTTGAAGGATTAAGCCGATACGGCCGCCGCGAATTTTCCGAAGGGTTTGGGGAGGAGCTTCGAGAAGATTTTTTCTTTCAAACAGGACCGTGCCCTGCTGGATCTTTGCGTTGGGTGGAAGAAGACGCAAGAGAGAAGCCGCAAGCGTGCTTTTACCCGAGCCGGATTCACCAAGAATGCCCAGAATTTCTCCTTGCCCGAGATCGAAGCTGACACCGGCTAGAGCAGGGCAAAGTTCCCCGGTGCAGGCGGAGTAGGCGACGTGGAGATTCTGGACTTCAAGAATGGGCGTCATGCCATGGACCGGGACGGGAGGTTTCCCGCCAATTATCCATGGTGTGTGAAGCGAGGCAGGCGGACAACAGAGACGTATTTTCTGGCGCAGGAAAGATAATGACGAGTAGGAACTAACTGGCCGATGGTACAGGGGAGCCCGGATCGCGGCGGGATACGCGCGAAGGGGGGCTATTCGGCGGTGTAGGTGATTTCGATGCGACGGATGAGGAAACAGGCCAAGACAAGGATCGCGATCGTGAGACAGAGCAGACCGAAGACGGCGACAAACGGGGAGACGGGCTCGGCTACGACAGTGAAAATGGCCATCGGGCCGCTTACGGGGAGAGTGACGGGGCAGAGATGCTTCAGATAAAAAGTGACGCTCAGCCGCTGGGCCCAGGCGGGGAAGATTGGCGCGATGGCTTCCCAGCCCATCAACATGGCTCCAGGGATAATGGGATTTTTGAAGAGCAGGCTGAGAGCGAGGAAGACGGCGCCGTAGCCAAGGCAGGCAAGAGCGGTGACGAGGAGATAAGAGCCCAATTGGCCGAGGCCTGGGCCGTCGAACATGTAGGACCGGCCAGCGGCACCGAAGTGGCTGTACGTTAAGTAGAAGCATGCAAGTACGGCGGCTTCGAAGAGCACAATCGAAATAATTGCGCCGGCGAGAAACTTGCCGACGACCAGAACTTCTTTCCGGACGGGAACGAGGAATTGGTAGTGGAGCGTGCGCTCGACGATTTCGCCGCGGAAGAGCCAGGTGAAGATGCCCATGCAGGCAAAGAAAATGCCCAGCCGGAAATAGTAGAGCTGAATAATTCCGGCTAGGACTTCGGTGTCGTCCTCAATGCTGGCCGGGTCGGGATGATATGTGTTGAAAATGCTATGAAGGATGAGGATTACCACGGGGACCAAGGCGAGCAGATAGACCCAAATGCGACGGCGGGTGAATAGGTTCCGGCGAACTTCATTGCGAACGAGAACAGAGATTTGGCTGCCATAGAGTCGCCAAGGCTGCTCTTTCAATGACTTCTGCGTCCGCGCCATGAAATTTTGTGTACTCATGCCGGTCCGCCATCCGATCCGATGAGATATTGATAGATAGAATTCACATCGTCGTCGGCGGGAGCGACGGCATCGACTTCGACTAAGCCGCCGGAAACGATTTTGTTCAGCAAGAGATAGAACTGCTCCGCGTCGCGTGTGCGGACCAGGACGCCGTGGCCATCGTTCAAAATTTTGGCTTCGACGACGTGATCGAGTTCAAACGCGGCGGAGGCCAGCTTTGCGGCGTTTGAGCAACGCACGAGAATTTGCATCGGATGATCGCGGACTTCCTGGCGAACCTCGCGAATTTGGCCCTCGGCGACGACGTAGCCGCTGCTCATGAGCACGACGCGGTCGGAGATGCGGTCGACTTCCTCCAAAATGTGACTAGAGATGATGACGTGCATTCCTTGTTTGGCAATCGCTTGGAATAGCGCGATCGATTCCGCGCGGGCCATGGGATCGAGGCCGTTGAGCGGTTCGTCGAGAACCAGGACGGACGGGTGGTGCGCAATCGCCTGAGCCAAGCGGATGCGCTGGCGCATTCCTTTGCTGTAGCCAGCCACTTTGCGCCGGGCGACTTGCGCCATGCCGGCACGATCGAGGGCTTCGTTGGTGAGCTTCGTCGCCTGATCGCGGGCGAAGCCATGGAGCCGCAGCGGCCAATAGATGAAGTCGTAGCCGTTGGTGCCCGGGGGGAAGGAATCAAATTGAGTGCAGTATCCGACTTGGCGGAAGAATTCTACTGGCTGATGGGTGGTGAGTCCGAGAACGTAAATTGCACCTCGGGATGGCTTGATAAGTCCGGTGAGCAAATTCATCAAGGTGGTTTTGCCCGAGCCGTTGGGTCCAACGAGGCTGGTGATTCCTGGCTCGAGAGAGAAGTTCACCTTGTTCACGCCGAGAACTTCCCCATAAAACTTAGAGACATTTTCGAAAACGATTTGGCGGGCGTCGGGGATCATCCGCGCACGACCTCGCGGGCCCGCAAGCGGGCATTGAGTACAAAAAGCGCAAATACGCAAACCAGAACGAGCGCGGTCCAAGCCATCGGAATCGGGATCTGATGTCCGCGCGTGAAGGCGCCCATGAACGATTCCTCGCGGAAGGAGTTCATCAAGATTCGCCGGAAAAGCTCCGAAAAATTCAGGAGTCCACCCCAGTAGGTGCCCATGATGGCATCGAACATCGCGCCGAGGCCCGCGGGAATGAAAAAGGTGATGAAGATCACGCCGGTCGCGACAATTCGGAGCTTGACCCACGCCGATACGGCGAGAGAAATCAGCGAGAGCATCAGGATCCAAATGGCCGAGCACAAAATAATCGGAACGACCATCCACAAGTGGGACCAGATCCAGCCATTTTTCGCGAGGCCGGACTGAAGACTGAACAAGAGCAAGCACGGAGCCCACGTGACCGCAGAGAGCAGCAGCCCAAGCACGGCGAGTTTTCCAAAGACGTAATCCGAGCGATTGAATGGCCGGCTCAGAAAAAGTGGAAGTGCACCATTGGCCAGATCACCGGCGACCAAAACGGGGCCAACCCAACAGTTCAAGAGGAAAGCGGCTTGCGTCTGTACCATCATGATGATGACGAAATACGAGGTTTCAACCGTGAGCGCATCCGAAAAGCGCATTTGAAACATCAATTGCACGGTTTTGTTATTGGCGATGAAAATGTAGCTGGCGAAAAACAGCGTCGGAATGAGACTAAGGATCAGGAGAAGGACGAAGAATCGGGACTTGAAGAGGTCGGCGAAGGCGTAACGCGTGAGCACGAAAAAGCGCGACCATTCGGGCGTCAGCGAACCGGTGTAGGAACTGTACCTGCGTTTATAGACGGCCATCGGCTGCTCCCGTCTGTTCCATCGCGTTCAGGAAAATATCCTCGAGCGAATCGCGCCGGTGATTCATCCGGCGAATCTGCACACCGCGATCCGCCGCAACTTTGAACACCTCGCGGATTTCAACGCTGTCCGGCAAGACCACCTTGATGCGGCCGTTGGTGAACACCGCGCATTCGCAGCCAAGGCTTTCCAGCGAGGAAGTGAACGTTGCTTCGGCGCCTACGGTTTCAAGCTCAAGGAACTTGCGATTGGCGCGGCGCTCTTCGACAAGATTGCAGATCGAAGCGATTTTTCCGTTGCGAAGAATGAGCACTTCGTCGCAGGTCTCCTCCACATCGCGCAAAAGATGCGAGGAGAGAAGCAAGCAGATATCGCTGGCTTCCCGAATTTCGCGAATGAGCTCGATCAGCCGCTTGCGCGCCGGCGGGTCCATGCCATTGGTCGGTTCGTCCAGAATGAGGACTTTGGGGCCATGCGCGATCGCTTGGGCCAGCTTGGCCAACTGTTTCATGCCGAGGGAATACGTTCCCACAGGCCGATAGCGCGCTTCACCTAATCCTACGTAGACGAAAGCTTCGTGGGCGCGCTCCATCGCTTGTTCGGCAGGGAGACCGGAAATCTCCGCCATGTAGCGAACGAAGCGGACGCCGGACATTTTTGCAATGAAAGCGTCGTTCTCCGGCATGTACCCGACAAGAGATCGAAGCGCTTTGCCGCCCGTGAGAGAGTCGATGCCGAGAACGCGGGCACTGCCTTTGGACGGAGAGTGAAAACCCAAAAGGGTATTGATGAGTGTGGACTTGCCAGCGCCGTTGGGGCCGAGCAGGCCGATGGCGCGGCTCTTCAGAATGCCGGTTAGGCCATGAAGAATCGTTCGGCCGCCAAGTTGGACTTCGAGTCCATCGAGCTCAATGGTTGGGTTGCTCATCTAGGATTCATTACGGATTCGGAGTGCGCGAAGTTCCACGTTCCGCCTGCTGCAGGATATGGGACAAGGCTAGCAGACTTGGGTTCAAGTCCAAGAGCTTGCCAGTGCTGGCCAGCTCGATGCGGTCACTCTCTCCGTAAGCACAGAATACGCTCGGTTTGGCCTCGGCGGCCAGTTGCTGAACCAGGGCCAACTCACCGGAAGTAAGCCGCGCGGCAAGCGGCTGCAGAATGGGGCTGAGATTTTGATAGAGCATGGCCGAGAAATTCGCGTGATTGTCGCTGGGCAGGAGCGTTTGAAACGAAGCGGAGCGAGCCAGCGACGTTCCGTTCGCGTGAGTTTGCAACGCGGCGATGAGAAGCGCTCGAGAGGGCGCCATGATCATGTAGCCGTCCGCGAAAGTGTAGTCGTACTCGGTCGTGAGACCAACGGTTTGCGCTTGAATGGCGTAGAACGTTCGGCCGCCGACTTGCCCTTGGCTGACCGTTAGGCCGGGCTGGTTGGATTTTTGCGCTTCCCGATTGGCGGCTTGCACTAGCTTATCTATGGCAACCTGAAGGGCGCCCGAATCATTGACCTCGATAATTGCTTTCCAAGAAGGCGTGGGGAGGACCGGGCCATCGAGGGCCAGGGTCATCTCTCCGCCCAGCGCGCCGGCCAAGTCGTTGCGAATATCCAGACCGAGCGCCGAATTTGCCTTGGCCAGACCTTGGCTGAAGCTGGGATCGGAGGGGCCGAAGGTTGTGAAAAGATCGTCGAACATGAGCGCGGGTTGTTTCGTAACAAAAGAGATGGCCGCGCCTGCGTTCGCGGAAACGTAGTCCAGCGAACCCATGGGAGTTGGGGTGGCAAGCCAGGAGGCGATGCCGTGGCGTTGGCCGGTAAATTCCAGCGAGATGCGGTTATCGCCCTGGCTGGAGGAGGCAGACTCACCGCGCGTCGCGATCAGATATTTGATGTCGTTGAAGCCGCTATTGCGAAGAGCGTTTGAATCCTGCTGCTCGGCATGGCTGGAGTTCAAAATCTGGCCAAGATTTGCAGCGACTACAGTTTCGGTGCCATGACTATAAACCTGAGTGATGCGCTGGCCAAAATCCGTTCCGGCAAAGGCAGTTGGGCCGGCGTTAAGCTGCGCGTTCATTTGCTGAACTGAAGCGGCATTGCCGCCGACCACCAGCATATCCGGCCTGACGAGCATGATCATTCCGCGCAGATCGCCTGAAAGAGAAGAGAGCGACTGCGGGTCCACTACCTGCAAATTGGGCTTGCCCTGCGAGTTTGACAGCGCGTCGGCAAAATGATTTTGCAAGAAATCTTTCAGGCCTTGCTGCCGCACTTCGGCGAGAAGTAAGGGACCGCCGTCGTTGAATGGCGAACCTCCTCTGGCGGTAATCACGACTTCGGCGCCCAGGTACTGGCTTATGGCTTGAATTTGGTCGATCAACTCCTGGGGAGTTGGATGTTGATTCGAGTTGCCGCTTTTGTTCCACCAATCCTGCAGCACTTTGCTTTGCGAAAGCTCCTGCTGAAAGATTTGATTCGCTTGCTGGAGCGCGTCTCCAAGATTGGGGATGCCGATATAGAGGACGGTATCCGCAGGCAGCAAAGAAAGGATCTTGCTCTCATACCGCGGGCCGGGAGTCTGAATTGCGTTCAGTTTGGTGCGGATCTTTGAAAATTCCGCGAGCAAAGCCAATTGGTGGTCCAGATCGCTGCTCCAAGCGATTTCGTCGGGGACAGGAACGAGGCCGACGCTCTGCGTCGTGGCTATCTCATCTCCGGAGTGCAGAATCGAGAGCAAACCAGCATGCTTGACGTGGACTTCGCCTTCGATCACCGCTACGCGGGAGCCTTTGGTGCCGGAGTTTACGGAAAAGACCGTGCCGGTAACCGCGACTGTGCAATCGGGTGCGCTGACATACAGATGTCCGGAATGCCGCTTCGCAGCCTGCACGATGATGCTGCCTTGGGCGAGATGGATAGTGGCGTCGCGGAGGGTTGCGCTAACCGCCAATTCAGCGCGCTGATTCATTTCCACTTCCGAGCCATCGAAGAGCCGCGCTTTGGCCCGGGAATTGGCGGCGGTGCGAATAAATTCACCCTGGCTGAGTTCGTCACCGAGTTTCAATGCGCTTTCGTTCGTGGGACCGATGCGGTAGGCCTGCCCTTCGATGGAGTCGATACGCGCGCGGCTGCCGGGAGGGCCCGCGAAATACCAGTTGCGGCCAGTCCATATCAGCGCGACAAGCAAGACCGCCGCCGCGGCCGCAGAGGCCAGTCTCGTAAAGCTCCATTGAAAACCGCGCGATGCGGGCTCCATCCGCCAATCGGCGCCTCTCGCGCCAGCAATTCCGCGGCCATGCGCATAGGAACGGCACGCAACGCATTCGCCCAGGTGATCTTCCACGAGGAGCGCGCGAGCAGGAGTGAGCTCTTGCTGATGGAAAGCCGGTAGCAGAGTACGGATATCGTCGCAGCCACGGATCGGTTGCAGAGCGTTCGTCGCAGATTCTTCGCCTTCAGCGGCTTGCAGCTTCTGCCACACGCGCTCAGCGGACGTAGCGAGAGTCTTGGCGTCCGGTTCTTCGCCGCGAAGTTCTGCGATTGCTTGATCAAGAAAAACGTCTTTTTTCGACAGAAAGAATTTCATGATGCACCTTTTCTGAATCCTTGAAGGCCCTTTTTGAGCCGCGCGCGGGTACGATGCAGCGTGACGGCGACGACCGCTTGCGAGGTCTTCATCATTTGGGCAATTTCGGGATTATCGAGGCCTTCGAGGTAGCGCAACGTGAACATCTCGGCTGCGCGGGGATTCAATTGGGCAAGTTCACGGCGCAGCAATTGCTTCATTTCCGATGAGGAGTGCGAGCGTTCGGGCGATAGGCTCGGACTAGCGTGCAGTTCATCGGCCGTTTCCACCGGGACGATCTCTCGATGGCCCCTGGAGCGGATCAGATCCAGCGCGGCATTGACCGCCGATCTATGCAGGTAACTTTGGAGATTTGAGATGCGGCTGTGGTCGATCGTTCCGCGGGCCAAGCGTAGAAAGACAGACTGGGCGACGTCCTCGGCGTCCGCCATGCTGCCTGTTATGCGGTAGGCGGCTTTGATGACGTAGGAGTGGTGCGCCCGAAAGAGTTCCTCAAGCTCCGCGGCCGGTTGCGTCACCATAATGTTTTCTATCGCGGCCGCCAAGCATCCCTCCCCGGCTCTTCTACAACCTAAGACGCGATAGCTAGAAACTTCTTAACACACAATGGGGAAACTGGGTGCAATTCGCTTGCAGGCGGTTGCAGTCCGTCTATCTCGTGAACTCCGACACACTGGCCACAAGTACAGGCCAGGCGTGAATCATGAGGACAGTCTTCGGATTTCTGCGGCGATCTCGTCTGGAAAATCCGTCCGAGGGATTACACAACTATTACATAAGCCGAGCGCGGTGCGTGCTACGTTGAGAATCATGAACATCATTACACGCGACAAAACATTTTCCGAGCCGGTCAACTGGACTACTACCCTTTTCATGCTCGCATTTCATATCGGCGCAATCGCCGCGCTCTTTTTCTTTACGTGGAAGGGCCTTGTTTTGGCCGTTGTTCTTTGGTGCGTTGCCGGGGGGCTCGGCATCGGCATGGGGTACCACCGCCTGCTCACGCACCGAGGTTTCAAGACGCCGAAGTGGATGGAGTATTTCCTGACCATCTGCGGCACGCTTGCCCTCGAGGGCGGTCCTATCGCCTGGGTGGCCACGCACCGTGTTCACCATCAGAACACCGACAAAGAGGGCGATCCCCATTCGCCGCGCGACGGTGGTCTGTGGGCGCACATGGGCTGGATTCTGACGGGCCAGGCCATGCACAACAGTGTTAAGGATCTCTTGCCCTATGTCCCCGATCTGCGGAAAGACAAATTTCATGTGTTGATCACCAAGTGGCATTGGGTCCCCCTGACACTGCTGGGCATTGCCGTCTTCGCGATCGGGGGCTTGTCCTGCCTCTTGTGGGGGATTTTCCTGCGAACTGTTTTTGGCCTTCACTCCACGTGGCTGGTCAATTCTGCGACGCACATGTGGGGCTCGCGCCGTTTCCTGACGGACGATACCTCGAGGAACAGTCTTTGGGTTGCGCTGCTGACCTTCGGCGAAGGATGGCACAACAACCATCATGCGGTTCCGCAGTCGGCGCGCCACGGTCTCGCATGGTACGAGATTGATCTGAACTGGTACGGGATCTGCGCTTTGCGAGCGCTAAGGTTGGCGTGGGACGTCAAACGGCACAAACTCGCGGAGCATGGGAAGGCGGCAACGCGGCCGAGGACAATTGTCGTCGAGCCTTCGCGCACAGTTGCTCCGCAGCCGATAACCAGCGGCGACTGAACCATTTTCCCGGGAACTGCGCGTCGGATGGAATGAACCGCGAGCCTCTCTTGCGGTCCTTGCAGTTGTGGCGCTCGGGCGGGCATGGCGTAAACTAAGGCGTCATGCGCATCACGCGGCGAACCAAAGCGATCGTCTTTTTCATCGTGCTGGGCGTTTGCCTTGTCGCCCTCGCGGTCGCGCTCAATGTTAGCTGGATCATTTTCCACTGGCGCCAGGTTGTTCCTCTCGTTTTGGGCATCATCTTCTTCGGATTGCTGATCGCAGGTCTAGTGGTCAACACGATCTTTCTTGTACGTGAAATCCGGCGCAATGAGCAGCAGGATAGCTTCCTCAATGCCGTCACCCACGAACTAAAAACTCCAATTGCTTCCATTCGGCTGTATTTAGAGACTCTGGCAAGCCGGAATTTGGCCGAGGAGAAGCGGCGCGAGTTTTACCGCATCATGCTGGAAGACACAGATCGCTTGCTCGGGACCGTCGAGCAAGTGCTCAGAGCCGGTGAGGTCCGGCACGGCACCGAGCGAAGGAATTGGCAGGAAGTGAAGTTTTCCGCGATTGTCGGCGAAGTGCTGGCGCTCGCTCGCCTTCGTCAAAACCTGGCGCCGAATGTACTTTCCGTCGGTCTGATGTCGCCGGAGGAAATCATCGTCCTGGGAAATCCCGAGGAACTCCGCACCGCCGTGATCAATCTACTGGACAACGCCATCAAGTACTCGGGGAACAAGAAAAGCATAGTTGTGGATTTGCTCACGCCCAATCTCGACACCGTGTTGCTGCGCGTCCACGACCGCGGCATCGGCATCCCGCGCAACGAGGTAAAGCGAATCTTCAAGCGCTTTTACCGCGCGTCGAATTCCAAGACGGATAAAGTGAAGGGAACAGGTCTTGGCCTTTTTATCGTGCGCTCGATCGCCCGGCGGTATGGCGGCGACGCCTATGCCGAGAGCGAAGGCGAAGGGCGGGGCAGCACTTTCACAATTCGTCTTCCCAGGGTGTACCACGCATGAGCCGCATTCTTATCGTTGAAGACGAAACGCATCTCGCGCAAGGGCTGCGCTTCAATCTTGAAGCGGAAGGCCATAACGTGCAAATCACAGACAACGGCGAGGACGCGCTGAAGCGGCTATTAGAGGAGCACGAAAGCTTCGATGCTCTCGTGCTGGATGTCATGCTGCCCGGCAAGGACGGATTTTCAGTCGCACGCGACTTGCGAAAAGCGCAGAACTACACGCCGCTGCTGATGCTCACGGCTCGCGGACGTCCAGAAGATGTTCTGAAAGGGTTTGAGTCTGGCGCGGACGATTACTTACCAAAACCTTTCAATCTTGCCATTCTGATCGCGCGCATCACGAGCCTGCTGCGGCGGAAGAACTGGCTGAGTCTAGCTAAATCCGCACCCGCCCAAGTAGCTCGCACCAGCAGCCAAGAGCCTGTGCCGGAAGTCTTTCGGTTCGACGACAAGGCCGTGGACTTCCAGAACCTGCAATTGAGAGTCGGTGAGCAAGTCATTCCTTTGACCATGATGGAAGCAGACCTGCTTCGCTAT
Organism: Candidatus Acidiferrum sp.; assembly: GCA_049794595.1. Lineage (GTDB taxonomy): Bacteria > Acidobacteriota > Terriglobia > Acidiferrales > UBA7541 > Acidiferrum. The sequence continues at coordinate 3,171 of JBARCY010000387.1, read as the reverse complement.
CTCATCCAAAACAGCGGGCGCGCCATTTCTCGCAAACAGTTATTGCAGGATGTCTGGAATCTGCACGAGGATACCGATACGCGAGCGATCGACAATTTTATCGTGCGTTTGCGGCGGTATATCGAGCAGGAGCCCTCCAAACCGCGTTACTTACTTACGGTTCGCGGCGTCGGATACCGGTTCGTGCCGAGTCCCAACGCAGATCATCCGAAAAAATAGAGAAAGTTTTCAGAGACAAACCAGGGGGGAAGGACAGCGGAACTTCGATTACGGCTGTCCGAAAACGGCAGTCGGGCCGAGCCGAAACTTGTGCCCCACGCTCGCAAACTCCCCGCGCACGCGCTCGATGCAATGCCTGGGTCCTCATGATTTTCCCCAGACTGACCAACATGTGCGCGCTCAACTTGCGTTTGTTCAATAGCTTCTGGATAGCACTCCTACCTCGGCGTGTTTCTGCATCATTCAAAATGCAGCGGAGTCTTGGGAAATAAACGAGCTGAGAATTCAGACCGCCTGCCTAGGAGAATTCCGCAGTCATGCCCGACGTGAAGAAGGCTTTTGATAAGCTAACGAAATTACGCGAGATATTTTGGTCGGGGCGCCCGGATTTGAACCGGGGGCCTCCTGCGCCCAAGGCAGCAGTAGGAATGCTATCTGACTGGTCCGCCCAGCTTTGTGCTGCGTCATAGTACATGGTTTTGGACCTGGTTTGTCAGTATTCGGACCCAAATTGGACCCAACTTTTTCCAAATGCCATCGGCATAAGCTTCACTAGCTTTGGAGGTAGATTCGATCCCCCGTTCCTACCAACCATCCCATTTGCTGAGAATGACTTAGCGACTTCGCTAGGCAGCAAAAGGCGGCAATAGGAAATAAATGGGCCTCACGGGCCGCGGCTTACGGCTCTCACGAACCAGAAATCACTCCCGGTACCGAAGCACAGTGCAAGTTTTCGTGTCTGCGCTCGGTCTAAGTATGGAATCACGCACGATATCTCAGCGGCCATCCGAACTTCGATATTCTATTATTGATTTAATTTGCAATTGAATTAACAACACGCTTGTGGAGCGTAGCTTCCCACTTGGGCGAGGTGTGCAAACTTTGTCCACTCTTCTGACAGCTTACGGAACTGCTCTTCCGCCCTTTGGAATTGTAATTCTGCTAGATGTCTGATTCCAAAGTAGAAGGAGCGAAGAACCCCTGGAAACGAACGTGCAGAGACATGCGTAAGGTCCAGTGTGGTGGGTGTCCCAAATCAGGATTCAGCGACAATGGGCAAATAACGAGGCTCGTGATGAGACGCATTTTCCTGCCACTTGCAATGGTCATGGTACTGCTTAGCTTCTGTGACCGGTCCTTTGCTGACGGAGTTCCAATCGGAACCTTCTCGTTCGATCCGGTTTATGCTGCAACGTCTACATCCCCAGCCTTAGACGCTTTTGATATCTATAATTACACCGGTGGAAGTTCCCTTCCACCTATTTTCCCCGTAACGACCAGCCTGACATTAGATAATTTAGACCTCACGGTCACGAACTCGGATGGCACCGTGACATCATACGCAGAGGGGTCTGCTGGCGAAGGTCCAACCTTCTTTTTTGATACCCTTGTAGATGATACGCAGTCCCCGTTGGATGCAATTCTGACAGGAACAATCTCGCCGATAACGCTTACCTTATCCGATGGATCTACGGTAGATATCAGCGGCAATTTCACGGCGGTTTTGGATCCCTCCTTGGGCAGCTCTCTCACGGCAGGTGTAGACTCCACAACAATCTTTGCTTCGCCTCAAGCTGTTCCTGAGCCCTCGAGCCTTTTGCTCCTGGGTTTTGGCTTCGCGCTGCTCGCGGGGGTTTTAGTAAAGCGGTCGGTGTTCTGAAGTAGCAGGTTTGTCCCCGTATTAAACGTGTTCATACCTGCGAGTAATTCCATGAGTGGTGGGGAACTCGCAGGGCAGTCGGGGGGTTGCAACAAAACAAGATTCGCGGGAAGTTCAAGCCACATACTGGTTTGAAATACGTTCCAGGTGTAGTTTGGGCGACCGCGATTGGGGGGTGGTATGTCCTATCGGGCTGTCGTTCCCATTTTTTGGGCTCGCACGCTAAAGTTTTCCGCATACCTTTTCCTCCCCTCCTTGATGTGCCTCTTCCTGGTCTCACCCGTCACGGCTCAAACTCAGGTCACGCTCGCGACTGCTGCAGCCCCAGCTGCGGGACAGGCAGGAATCTCGCTAGAGTCAGTGACTGGCTCGGGATTTCCAAGCGGAACGATTCCCCCGACCAACGTGACCGTCAGACTTACCCCGTCAGGTGGAGGCACCTCTACGACGACCTCGGCGACTAGCGTGACAGTTATTCTTGGTCAAGTCGAACGCGTCTATTTCTTAATCCCCGGCTCAATCAGCGTGGCATCTCCTATCGTCTATAAGGTCTCGCTGCAAGGTACCACCTCCACCGGCAGTGCTTTCGTTTCCTCAAACAGTTCTTCGCTCACTATTAATCCTCCTCCTGCAGTGACCTTGAATCCCGCCACTGGGCAAACCGGGCAGACCGTTATAACTGCCGTCACTGGGCAGTACACCACTTTTGCGAACGGAGTAACCCAGGCGAACTTCGGTCCAGGAATTTCAGTGGGTGGAGGGGCCCCTGGAAGTTTTGGCAACCTTACCGTTACGAGCACAACATCGGCGACCGCTAGCCTCGTGATTAGTCCGACGGCGCAATCCGGCGCGCGGACAGTTACCGTGGCCACCGGCGCGCAGCAAGCTACCGCTCCGTTTTCCGTCTCAGGTGGTACGGCGACGCTGGTATCGATCGCGGTGACACCAGTGAACCCGTCGGTAGTGGCGGGCGGGACGCAACAGTTTACAGCGACAGGGACGTATAGCGACGGAACAACACAGAACCTGACGACGACGGCGACGTGGGCGTCTTCGAGCACCACGACAGCGACAGTGAGCGCTTCTGGCCTGGCAAGCGCGTTGAAGGCCGGAACCTCGACGATTAGCGCGACGAGCGGAAGCGTGAGCGGTTCGACGACTTTGACGGTGACGGCGGCGACGCTGGTATCGATCGCGGTGACGCCAGTGAACCCGTCGGTGGCGGCGGGCGGGACGCAACAGTTTACAGCGACAGGGACGTATAGCGACGGAACAACACAGAACCTGACGAC
>JBARCY010000386.1:0-3334 GCA_049794595.1 Candidatus Acidiferrum sp. | reverse complement strand
GTGTAAAAGTCTTTCTCTTTTTTTTACCGCCGAATATCCTCCAATGCATTCTCCAACTCCGCCGGCCCCACACTCGCCGTCCCCAACTTCCCCACCACCACTCCCGCCGCCGTATTCGCCAAAACCGACGCATCCTCCAACGACGCTCCCGCCGCCACCGCCAGCGAAAGCACGCTCAAAACCGTGTCCCCCGCGCCCGTCACGTCAAACACCTGCCGCCCCGTAGCCCCGCGCTCCACGCCGCTCTTCCCCACTCGCGCGTACGTCACCTCAAAACTAGTCGCCGGAATCTGCAAATGCCGCGGCGAGGTCTCCTCGAAAATGCTCATCCCCTTTTCCCCCTGCGTGATGACGACCGCCCCACACCCAAAATGCGCCAGCAAGGCTCGCCCTGCTTCCTCCAACGATTTTTCATCCTGCAACCCCCGCGCAACAAATTTCCCCGCCTCGGAAAGATTGCAAACCACGGCTCGTGCCCCGCGGTACGCATACAATTTCGACGTCTTCGGCTTCACAAAAACTGGCACCTTCAATTGGTGCGCCGCGCTCAATACGCGATCCGCAAGGTCGTCCGTAATCAATCCTTTGTCGTAATCCGAAAGCACCAGCGCGTCCAGCCCCTTCATCGCCCTGAACAATGCACCGAGCAGCTTCTTTTCTGTCTCGGGACGCAAAGGCTCGCGCTTCTCGTGATCCACACGAACGACATGGTGATGCTTCGCAATGATTCGCGTCTTCAAAGTCGTCATGCGCTTTGCATTGGCAATCACGCCTTCGTCGCCAATGTCTTCCGCCTGCAAACATTTCTGCAACGCGCGCCCCGCCTCGTCCGTCCCAATCGCCCCAAACATCTCGACCTTCGCCCCGAGCGCTGCCAAATTCGCCGCCACATTCCCCGCCCCACCCAAACACTCGCTCTGCGAAACATAATCCACCACCGGCACTGCCGCTTCGGGTGACAGCCGCGTCGCCGTCCCCCACAAATACCGGTCCAACATCAAATCCCCAAGCACTCCAATACGTTTCCCGCGCAACTTCGGGATCAGTTTCTTCAGTCGCGGAATCGATTCACCAATATCAGTCGTCGTCATGTGCCCCCGTAATTTTCCAGTTCCGGTTTTATCCATCCGAGAATTCTGCGCCACCCTTCTCACTCGCAACCGTCGAGCATTTTCCCCGGACTACTCACTATCACTACCCACTATCCACTATTCTTTTTCAATCTTCGCCTCTTCCACCAGCATCACCGGAATATCATCCCGCACCGGATACACTCTGTGGCAAGTCCCGCACTTCAGTCCCCTATTCTCCGACGTAAACTTGACCGGCGTCTTGCATATCGGACAAACGAGAATCGCCAGCAACTCTTGCGAAATCGCCATACGCATCTCCCTTTCCTTCTCCAACTCCTCATTTCCAAGCGAACGGCCACTCTATCAAAGCTACTCGAAGCCGAGCAATTGAACTTGATCCGCGCCTCCCGCGCAATACGCAGCGCGGCGAGGCCTTCGCATGAGAATATTCTAATTCCTCCCACCGCGCTCACCCTGCGGATTTGGCACTCCGAGCGCTAGGAACACCCAGGGGGGCCGCATGTTGTGGTGCTGCGGCATGCCTTAAAATCCGTAAAACTACTGATGCCTCTTGGTTTAGCGCCCATTCCGCGGAACGCCGGCCTCCGCAAGTGAATAGCATTTGCAGTCCTTTTTCAGGCCACGTTCTCATTTCGGAACACGCTGAGGCGGCATGGTTCGCATTCGAATGTCCATAGCGATGACTGATTACACCAGCTCCTCGCTAGGGAAGGCCCGCTCCATAATTTGGCCGGAGGGCTGATTGGCTGCACGAAAGCGATGGAAGCTCCGACGGTTTCTAGTCGCCGTATGCTTCGTCGTAGTGTACGTGCTGCTTGACCGTTCCACGATTTCCTTTCAGATTTGGACGGAGATCAGCGCGTGGTATCCGCCTACGGGTCTGGCGTTTGCCGCGCTGATTGGGTTCGGAGCGTCCTACGCGCCGGTTATCCTCATCGCGGAATATATCTCCTCGCTCCTGAACTATCACCAGCCCGTACACTCGTACATTTTCTTGGTGGGAAACATCGAGTTCGTCGCCGTGTATGCCGCCGCGGCGCTCATCTTGCGGCGCACCGTCAAGATCGATTGGCACCTGCGATCCGTGAGGGACGTCATGTGGCTCCTGGTCGCTGGCAACTGCGCCGCCTGCGTGGAATCATTTCTTGGCGCGGGGTTCCTGGCGGCGGACCATTTGATCCCCCCGCACACCTACTTGCGCGCGACGATGAACTGGTGGGTTGGCGACGCCGTGGCGATCGGCTCCGTGGTGCCGTTTTGCTTCATCTATATTTTGCCGGGGCTGCGTCGTTTCGCGGGCTACTCCGAAAAGGACGGGACGACAAACCACGCCGTTCCCCTGGCGGGATTGCGTGAGCTGCACGGATTCCCGCGAGGATTGGAATCGGCGCTCTTCGCGGCAAGCATGGTCGCGGTCCTCTGGGCGGCGCTCAGCGGGAAGTTCGTTCGCGGCAATGAGATGTTTTACCTGCTCTTTCCTCCTCTCATCTGGGTGGCCGTGCGGCGAGGATTGCGCGGCGCGACCGCGGCGATCCTGGCGCTGGACACCGGCCTGATCATTGCCTTGCGAATTTATCCGCGAAGCCCTAGCGAACTGACGCTGCTGCAATTTCTGATGCTGATTCTTTCGCTGGTGGCGCTGGTTTTGGGTGCATTGATCAGCGAACGGGACGCGGGTGAGCAGCGTTTGTCGGAAGAAGAAGCACGCATCCGGCTCCTGATGGATTCCACCGGAGAATCTATTTATGGAGTGGATAACAACGGCGAATGCACTTTCTGCAATCAGGCCATGCTCCGGCTCTTGCGCTTCGCCTCTCAGGCCGACGTGCTGGGGCGCAATATCCACGACGTGATCCATCATACCCGCAGGGATGGGACGCCCAATCCGCGCGACGAATGTTCATTGCAGAAAGATTTCCTGGGCGGAAGAATATTCCACCACACGGACGAACTCCTGTGGCGGGCCGACGGGACCAGCTTCGATGCCGAGATTTGGTGTCACCCGTTGATGCAGGATGGCGTGATGCTCGGCGCCGTCGTCACCTTCGTGGACATTTCAGAGCATATAAGAGTCCAGGCAGCTCTGCGGCAGGCAAAGGAGGATGCGGAATCAGCGAACCGCGCGAAAAGCGACTTTCTGGCCAACATGAGCCACGAGATTCGCACGCCCATGAATGGCATCCTGGGAATGACCTCCCTGGCCTTGGAAACCAACCTCGACCCCGAACAGCGCGACTATT
>JBARCY010000385.1:0-7477 GCA_049794595.1 Candidatus Acidiferrum sp. | reverse complement strand
TTGCCACTGAACCGGTGTGAACAATCACGATGCCACCGCCCGCGCCGCCGCTGCTGTAGATGCCAGTGCAAGTGGTGCCGCAATTGGCGCCGTTGTTTGTGGCAGAGATGTAATAGGAACCGTTGTTCGTTGTGCCTGCGCCGCCGCCGCCACCCATCACAATCGCGCCTGTTGTGGCGGGGAACGCAGAGCCGCCAAAACCACCGTCCGTGGTATTCAGCGACGAATAGCTATTCCACCCATACCCTCCGAGGCCACCCGCGCCGCCGTTGCCGCCTGCGCCGCCGCCAGAGTTAAAATCGTTAGCGGCCGGGTCTCCGTCCGTGCCGCCGCCGCCCGCATTGCCTGGGGCACCGCGCGAGTAGCTTCCGTTGGGCAGGCCTTCCACACCGGTGCTGGTAGCGGTCGTGGTAGTGGTAAATGTGGCTGGGGCAAGATAAAAAGGAGTGCCCGCAATGCCTTCTCCCTTGGAGGCGTTGGTCGCTACGCTGGAAAGCGTTCTGTAATCCGTATCCGCGCCTGCACCACCCGCGAGGATTCGGCCACCGCCGCCGCGAAATCCTAGACCATCCGCAGCCACTGTTCCCCCGAGGGTGAGTTGGCTGGCGACGTCGAGCGCGAGGACTCCTCCCACCGAACCATTCCATGCTAAGGGGACGAGTCCTGAACTCAGTGTGGCCGTGGTGTACTGAGGAACGCGGATGACTTGAAAAGTTTGTTGTCCACTGGTCGCGGCGACATACGCGGCTTCCGCGTAAGAGTTCAGGAGGCCGCCGTTTGCTGCTGTCCCCTGGAAAGTCAGAGTGCCCCCGCCGACGGGAACGGCGCTAGTGGCGGTGACATACTCAAAAAGGCCGGTGCTTTGGAGATTCGTGGAACCGGTAGCGGGGTCACCGGCGCTGCCATCTCCGTAGGCCCCAGTGTTGGTGGAATTGATCAAGGAATCCTGCATCTGCATGATCAGCAGAAGGTCACCGATGCCAATGGGCGTCGTTGAGCCAGAGGATGCGCCTAGCTTGACTGTCGTCGCACCGGCCGCAAGAGTGCCAGCAGCGAAAGGAGGATAGTAAGTATTGATCACGCCCGTGAGGGTGCCGCCTGCGCCATCATGCCCTGGTGTGGCGCAAACCAAAGGCTGCACAACCGTAATAACGGTGACGGTGTTGTTGGCGGAGACAGGGTCGGTGGTTGAAGAGCTAACGGTGGCGGTGTTCGAGATCGAGCCAGAGGTCGAAGGCGAAGTGACTGTAATGTTGATCGTCCCAATCGCGCTCTCTGCCATTGTGCCACTGAGGGAACAAGTGATTGTGGTTGTGCCCGTGCAGGTCCAACCGGCCGAGCCATTCGCCGACACGAAGGCGGTACCGGTGGGAATGGTATCGGTTACCTGCACGCCGGCGGCAGCAGCCTGTCCGAGATTTTGAACCTGGATCGTATAGGACAGGCTCGAGGACAAAAATACAGGCGTGGGAGATGCAGTCATGAAAAGAGCCAAATCGGCGTCTGCAACAGGCTCGACAAGAACGGTGGTAACACTGGTGTTGTTGCTGGGGACGGGATCGAAGGTTTGAGAAGTTACCGTAGCGGAATTCAGAATGGTTGTGTCGGCGGCGGTTCCAGCATTCACGCCTACCGTGATGAGAAGAGGATCGGCGGCGGTCGTAGCGCCGTTGGCCAAGGCGGGATTGTAGGTGCAAATAACGGGGCCAGAATTGCCCGTACCCGGAGTGGTGCAATTCCAGTTCGCGTCTACCGAGATACTCTGAAATGTGGTGTTAGCCGGCGTCTGTTGATAGACGACGAGAGTACCGGCAGGAACGGCATAGGGGCCGTTGTTGGACGCGGTTTCCGTGTAAGTAAAGTTGATACCCGCGGCGACCACGGAAACGGAAGTCGATTGGGACATCGTGAGATCCGCGTCTCCGACAGTCGAGGAGCTCGTAGCCGAGTTGTTGGCCGCATTGGGGTCGGTCGATACGGAAGTGACCGATGCCGTGCCGCTGATGACGGTTCCGAAAGCGGTTCCGGCGTTTACGGTGAGCGCGATGGCGATGTTGGCCGTGCCCGCACTTGCCAAGTCGGCGGCAGCGGTGCAGGTGAGCGTACCCGTTCCTCCGGTTGCCACGCCGGCACAGGTGTAGCCAGCGGCAGTCACTCCCTGGTAGACGGTGCTGGCGGGAATTACAAAGGTTAATACGGGAGTTATGGCAGCGCTGGGACCGTTGTTGGTGATGACATCCGTGAAGGTTAGAGTCCCCGAAGGCGAGGATACGTTGGGCACGGCCGTTTGAGAAAGAGCGAGATCCGCATTTCCGACCGTTGCCATGTTGGTGGCCGAATTGTTCGACGCATTGGGATCGTAAGTCGTGGAAGTGACGGATCCCGTGCCGCTAATCACACTACCGGTGGTTGCTCCGGCGTTCACGGTGAGCGCGACGGCAATGGTGGCCGTGCCCGCATTCACCAAATTGGCTGCCGCAGTACACGTGAGCGTGCCGGTTGCTCCGACTGCCAAGCCGGCGCACGTGTAGCCAGGGGCGGTTACTCCCTGGTATCCGGCGTTGGCGAGAACCGTAAAGGTGAACACAGGAGCGGTGGCCGTGCTGGGGCCATTATTGGTGATGACATCCGTGAACGTGAGAGTACCGGAAGGCGAGGCTGCCGTGGGCAAGACAGATTGCGCAAGAGCGAGATCGGCGCTGAGCACGGTGACGGTGGTCGTCGGTGGATAGGTACCGTTGTGGGTAAGAGTTGTGGTGGAAGCTACAGTTGCGGTGCCGTTTAGGAGCGTCTGCCCGGGAGTGGTGAGAGGAACGGTTACGGTGACGGTGATCGACGCGTTGGCACCCGCTGCAAGATTCCCGCCATCCGTGCACACCACATTCCCCATACCTCCCACCGCAGGAGTTACGCAAGTCCAACCGGCGGGTGCGGTAAAAGATTTGTAGGTCGTAATGGTCGGAGTGGGTTGAGTGATCACCGGCCCGTTAACCCTAGTGGTGCCGCTGTTGTTCGTGAGCGTATCAGTGTAGGTGACAGTTCCGCCAGGACTGACAGTCGTAACCGAAGTGGTCTGCGTCAGAGTCACGGCCACGGCCATGACCGGGGCCGCGGCGACAAATAGCTGGAGCAGAAGAAGAGCGGGCATCGCGCCCAATACTCTGAGCGTCAGCCGGCGACGCGCCGCAAGACAGAGCATGCGCACGAAGGCGCGCGCCGCGTGAAGCTGTGGCGTCCAGGGCCGCGCGAATGAAATCTGGCGGTGGTTTCGCACCACGGCTGTCACGCGCCCCAAGACGAGATCGGTGGCCGCGTCATCTTCCTGGCCGGCGTCGGCGTGTGTGATGACGGCGCCTGCGGCGGGTGTGCTTGCGACGCGATGCACGCGGAATCCGTCAGGTCCATGCGTGAGGGCCACGTCGCCGCGGCGTAGCTTTTTCTGGTCCACGGGAGCGACAATCACCGCATCGTTATCGAGAATGTTAGGCCTCATGCTCAAACCATTTGCACGAAAGCGAACGTTCGCGCCGCGTTGCAGCAGCGCGGCGCTGACATCGCCGAACTGCGCGGAATTCCGGACGACTTTGGTCTTCGGCTTACCCACGGCAGATGGCCTCCACCGCGGATTCGTCCGGAACGAAACGGAAAATGGAACAAGGAACTTGCGAAGCGACGCGATCGAGAAAATCGAGCGTCGAGCGAATTCCGGCCTCGGAGTGATGCGTCACAAAACTGCGCGCGAAGAGTTCGGCGGCGGCGCGGCCGGGCGGCAGCGGGCGCTGCTCGTTGGATTTGCCCTTCTCAAGCAGGTAGATACGTGTGAGCGGAGCGCAATCGGGCGTGGCAATTCCGGCGTCACCGTGCCAGGGTGTGCCGTACATGCAGATGCGGCCTTCGCTGGCGCGCAGTATGATGCGATCATCACTGAGAATTTTGACGCCGGGGCGATCGATCCACAGGCGGGCCGTCGTGCTTTTGCCGGCGCCGGAATGCCCTAGAAAAAGATGGCCGCGGCCTTGATCATCCGAAAGACCGACGGCGTGAAGTTCGACGCCTTCGGCGCGCGAAAGGCGATGGATCATGAGCAGCTCATCGAGCGGATATTCGAGAGGATAGACGGGCCGCTTCGTCTCGAAGTATTCGCGCGAAAGAAGCACGCGGCCTGCGCGATATTCAGAATCGAACCAGGCTTCTTTGTACGGGGTCATGCCCACAAGCGGCGCGAGAAAACTGAAACGGTAGCCGGTTGACTCGGCGAAGAGCGACCACAATCCTCCGGAATGAAATAAGAGATTGGATTTTGGAATTTCGAGAGAATCGGCCCAGCCGATTTGCAGATTCACTTCGCATGAATCAGTTACTACCTGGAAGGCGCGAAGCTCTTTTTCCAAGGCGATGCGCAGACCGTGCTCCGCGTGCAGGCCAAAAGTGATGCCGCCAATCCGGTAGGAAAGCTGGGATGTGCTCGGGAAAAACGACTTGTTCATATCGTTCTCTTGTGCAAATTCGTTTTGAGAGGCTTTCATCGCTGGTCTCTGTCCTCTCATGAGCCGATCGACCGGCAAGCAACAACCGAGCGGCAGGAGCCCGAGACGGGGCCGGCCGCACCGGTGATTTTGCAATGGCCGAGAACGGCCTCTTCGGGCCGCAAGCTCACACGGATCACTTTCGGCGGCTCGTAGGCCGCCTTTTCTTGCTGTTCCGGCAAATGCTTGTCGCGCTCTTCGGTCATTTGTGCTTTCGTCTATCCGAGCGCAGGGGCGCAGGAACGGCAGCCGCCGCTGTTGCATCCAGAGGAGGTTTGTAAAACATTCAAGACAGGCGATGTGGGCCTGCCTTCGAGCCAAATGCGTGTTTCCGGCTGGAACTTTTTCAGGCGTTCGGCCGCGGCTAAAAGATCCGCACGATGCGCGCCGCCTTCGCAGCATTCGCAATTGCCATGTTGGGGAACTTCGAACCCGAAGGCGTAAGCGCGGAGATGGGCCACTTGGCAAAGAAAAGACACAGGAGATTCGGGATCCCCATTCTCGAGTTCGCCGTTCGCTGGGCACATGCTGCAAAGCGATTGAATCTGGCAGCGATCACAAATCGATGGGCGAGTGCGCGGCTGGTTGCGAATTTCTCGCAGCGGACCCTCCCAACCTTCGCGGAAACTGCCCTCGCGGATGTTGTAGCCCTGTTGATGGGAGATCACGCAAATGGTCATGGTGCCGTAGGGGTCGATGGCGCAGCCGGCGACTCCGCCGCCGCAAGAATATTTTTGGTGTGATCCGGGTGCGGAAACTGCTTCGGCCGGGGCGCTCAGATCCTGCTCGGCCAGTTTGCGGTAATCTTCCTTGCGTTTGGGTTCGGCAAAATCGAGCTCGACGGCTTGCTCCGGGGTAAGCCGGACAGCCAGCGGGCTCTGCGAGCAATCGATTCGCGGATTGATGGCGGAATCGAATTTGAATTCGGCGCCGAACTCTTCTTCGGCGAGGCGCTTCATCTCGAAGACCTCGTGGCGATTGACAGTCGTGGGGACAGTCTTGAGCTTGAGCGGAAGATTGCGTTCGAGGAGAAGACGGATGCCACGCATGCAGCGGTCATAGGAGCCCGGAATCTGCGTCAGGGCTTCGTAGGTTTCGCGTGTGGCGCCGTAGAGGGTGATTTCGATGGCGAAGGGGCGATATTCGGCAAGATAATCGGCGATGCGCTCGTTAATCATCGTGCCGTTCGTGAAGAGGGTGATGAGGAAGCCGCGCTTCTTGGCTTCGGTATAGATCTCGAGAAAGTCTTTGCGGGCGAAGATTTCGCCGCCGGTGTAGAGGAGCCAGAGGCAGCCGGCGTCAACGAGCTCATCGAGGAGGCGGCGATGCTCTTCGAGGGAGAGTTCCTGGGCGCGGGCGGCATGGTCGCTCATCGGCAAGTTGTTGTAGCAATGAAGGCAATCGAGCGGGCACCTGCGAGTGACCTCAATCGACACCTCGAGAGGCGCGCGCTTTCCCTGGAAGCGCTGGTGAACTAGTCCCGTCAACTCGCCGTATGCTGCGATTTCCAAAGTCTTACCTTTCAATCCGACCGCTTCAATAATCAAGTACCAGTACTGCCTCAAGAAAACGCACTAGCCACACTCCACGTTTCGGGCCCGGGTTCAGGCGTCAAGAGAAGGAGGGTGACCGGCTAAACCGTACGAATCAGGCCTGCTTCCTGGAGTTCAGCGAGGTAGTTCTGAACGTCCGCAAGTGCCTGGTTCACATCTACTTCGTAGTGTGTGGCAACCCAACCCGCGAGTTCCTCTGTCGAATGCCCGTTTTCCAGCAATCGCCAAAGGCTTCGACCTAGAGCGTTAAAGGTGTAAACCGAATCGAGATCACCAACGCCCTTGCAGATCGGTACAACTATCGTCTCTCCAGCGACTTCGCGGGAGACGATAGCCGAATTTCGGGTATGGCGGACCGATGCTGTATTTAACCGATCGGCTAAATACTCAGTCCCCGGAAGCTCTGAGACAGGGTTTGCCATGCTTTTAGTGTCCGAAATGAAACAGAGGATGTCACGTTTTGGGAAGTACAGTGTTCCGTACTAGTACCCTTTTAGTACGCTGTATCTAACGTGTAAAACAAAGTACGGACGGGCGTTTTGAGAACGAGAGCCCTTTTTGACGAGGCGGAGAGAGTGGGAAGACTCCCCTTGACATGCTACTGGAGGCGGCATATTGTCACCTAGAATGTCTACTAAAGAACTACGCGAACGCATTGAACTGCTGCAGGGGACACTGGATTTGCTGATTCTGCGCACCTTGCTGCGCGGCCCGGCGCACGGCCACGCCATCGCCCAAGCGATCGAATTTAATTCGGAGGATGTGTTGCAAGTCGAGCAAGGCTCACTTTATCCGGCGCTGCACCGTCTCATAAAGCGGGGATGGATTTCAGCGGAAGAGGGCACGTCGGAAAACAATCGCCGGGCCAAGTTCTACGGGTTGACGCCCAAGGGCCGACGGCAGCTCGCGGTCGAGACTCACAAGTGGGACAAGCTGGCGGGGGCGATTGCACGGATTTTGCGGCCAACAGAGCAGGAGGGCAAATAATGTGGCGGCGCAAACGGATGATGCAGGAGCTAGACCAGGACATTCGCGAGCACCTCGCGAGGGAGACGCAGGACAACATCGAGCGCGGCATGTCGCCAGAGGAAGCGGGTCATGCAGCGATGCGGAAATTCGGCAACGTGACACGAGTGAAGGAAGAGACGCTGGAGGTGTGGAGTTTCCTGTGGCTGGAACAGCTTTGGCAGGACATTCGCTATGGGCTTCGCATGCTGGTGAAATCCCCGGGCTTTGCCGTTGTGGCGATTCTCACGCTGGCGCTAGGGATTGGCGCAAACACGGCCATCTTCAGCTTGATTGACGCTGTGCTGCTGCGGTCCCTGCCGGTCGAGAAGCCCTCGCAGCTTGTCTTGCTGAAGTGGAGCGCGCGGAAAGCACCGAACATTCACGGTGACC
>JBARCY010000384.1:0-5496 GCA_049794595.1 Candidatus Acidiferrum sp. | reverse complement strand
CGGTGACGAAGGACCAATTCTCGCCGCCGTCCTCGCTGCGATAGAGGCCGCCTTTTTTGGCTTCGATGAGCGCGTAGACGACGTTTGAATCCGCGCCGGAAACCGCGACGCCGATGCGGCCGAGGGTACCTTCCGGCATGCCGTGGCCTTCGATGCGCTTCCAGGTGTTACCGTCATCGCTCGAACGGAAGAGACCATCCTTCGCGCCGCCGCTGTTGAGAGTCCAGGGAGTGCGCCAGCCTTCCCACATCGCAGCAAAAAGAACGTGTGGATTGTGCGGATCGAACACGATGTCGATGGCCCCAGTGCGGTCATCAAGATAAAAAATCTTTTCCCAGGTTTTGCCGCCGTCGCGCGTGCGGAAGATGCCGCGTTCGGTGTTCGGGCCATAGGCGTGGCCGAGCGCGGCGACATAGACGATGTCGGGATTCGTGGGATGGATGATGACCGCGCCGATGTGGCGCGTGTTTTTGAGGCCGACGTTGGTCCAAGTCTTGCCGGCGTCCGTGGATTTGTAGACACCGTCACCGAAGGAGATATTGCCGCGGATGCAGGCTTCGCCGGTGCCGGCATAAATCACGTTGGGATCGGAGTCCGCGATAGCGATAGCACCGATCGAGGAAATGGGTTGCTTATCGAAGAGTGGATCCCAGGAGTTGCCGCCGTCGGTCGTTTTCCAGACGCCGCCCGCGACAGCGCCGAAATAATAGGTATTGGGCTGACTAGAAACGCCAGCCACAGTGATAACGCGGCCGCCGCGGAAGGGGCCGATGAGGCGCCACTTCATGCCGTCGTAAGTTTTGGGATCGACCTGCTGGGCCTTTGCAACGAGCGCGGAGGAAAAAATTAGAACGCAGGCAAGAAAAAGATAAGAGAGCGGCTGACGACGCAATTTCACACAGACCTCCAAGGATTACGAATCGGAACGTTGCATCGTATCACTGATGGCGGCGCAAACTATAGACGGTAGTAGGGTTTCGAACTCCTCGTCGCGGCCCTTGCCATACAGCAAAAGTTATCGAGCGGCACGAAGATGCGATAGGATGCAACGACGATGGCCACAACGAAAACGTATGACGTAGCGATCATCGGTGCGGGGGTGTTTGGGGCGTGGAGCGCTTGGCACCTGGCGCGGCGGGGGCAGCGCGTAGTGCTGCTGGATGCATATGGGCCATCGAACGCGCGGGCTAGCTCGGGCGGTGAGACGCGCATTATTCGAATGGGTTATGGAACGGACGAAATCTATACGCGGTCGTCGCAAAGATCGCTAGCCCAATGGAAAAGCTTTTGTGTTGCGACCGGGCAACGGCTGTTTCACGAAACGGGAGTGCTCTGGCTGGCGGGGAAAGATGATTCGCGCGTGCGGCAGACGATGGCCACGCTGAAGCGCTGTGAAGTGCCGTTTGAAGAGATGGACAAAGCGGCGCTGGAGCGGCGTTACCCGCAGATTTCGTTTGAAAGAGTGACACAAGGATTCTTGGAGCCGAAGAGTGGAGTGCTGCTGGCGCGGCGAGCGGTTGCGGCGGTGGTTGAGGATGCCGTTAAGCAAGGAGTGGAGCTTAGGATTGCGCTCATTGAGACCCCGCACGGAACTGGGCGTTTGCAGAGCGTGAAATGCAGCAACGGCGAATCGATTGCCGCGGAACAGTTTGTTTTCTCATGCGGCTCGTGGCTCGGCAAAGTGTTCCCCGAGATTCTTGGCTCGAGAAATTTTCCCAGCCGGCAGGAAGTTTTCTTTTTTGGTGTGCCTCCCGGCGACGAACGATTCGCGCCACCGGCTTTGCCAACATGGCTTTTCCAGGAGGATGAATATTACGGGATGCCGGACGTGGAGGGCCGCGGGCTGAAGATTGCGCTGGATCATCATGGAGAGCGCGTCGATCCCGACACACAATCGCGCTTGCCAACGGCAGTGGAGGCCGAAGTCGTGCAAAAGTATGTGGCTAGCCGTTTTCCGGCGTTGCGCGATGCGCCGGTGGTCGAAACGCGCGTGTGCCAGTATGAAAACACCTCGAACGGTGATTTTCTCGTCGATCGGCACCCGGAAATGGAAAACGTGTGGTTTGCCGGCGGCGGTTCCGGGCATGGATTCAAGCATGGACCGGCAGTCGGCGAATATGTTGCGCGCCAAATTTTGGATAAGGCCGCGCCCGAGCCACGCTTCTCTCTGTCGACGAAGCAAACAGTGCAGCGGCGCGCGGTGTATTAGCCGGGAACTCGACTTGCGGCAACCCGCGCCATGAAGACCGGAGGCGAATCAACTCTTGGGCGAGCGACGGCGGGCATGAAACGCGGCGATGCCGCGCTTCACGCGCCGCGATTTTTCCGCGTAGAGATCGCGGTCCGCCTCGGAAAGAAGCTTTTCGATCCTCTCGCCTTCTCCGCGGTAAATCGAAATGCCGATGCTCGCGGAGAGCCGGGGTTCTTCGTCGTCCTCGGCCATAACCACGCGAATGCGATTGGCGACATGCTGGGCTTCCGCATCCTGCGATTCCGGCAAAACGAGAGCAAACTCATCCCCGCCGTAGCGCGCGGCAGTGTCGATGGCGCGGCAATGAATGCGCAAGATCGCCGCGAGGCGGCAAAGAGCGTGGCTGCCGACCAGATGGCCGAAGCGGTCATTGATTTTTTTCAGACCGTCGAGATCGAGCAGCAGAACGGCGAAGGACCTGCCGGTGC
The DNA here is from genome assembly GCA_049794595.1 of Candidatus Acidiferrum sp. Taxonomy (GTDB): domain Bacteria; phylum Acidobacteriota; class Terriglobia; order Acidiferrales; family UBA7541; genus Acidiferrum. The sequence goes on along the minus strand of JBARCY010000384.1, from coordinate 2,817 downwards.
GGTTGGTGCGCTCGGTCTCGTTTTCGAGGACGTCGAGGAGCCGACGATAATTGGCGAGGCCGGTGAGCGGGTCGCTGACGGCGAGATGGCGGACCTGTTCAAAGAGCTTGGCATTGTCGTAAAGAGCGCCGCCGAGAGCGAGCGCGTAGCTGCTGACGGTGAGGACTTGAGCAAGCACGAAGGGCGCGTCGAGCAGGCGCTCCGACTGGCAAGCAGCGAGCTGAGCAGCGAAGTTCATCCAGGCAGCCGCATAGATGGTGCGATCGAAGGCTGAGTCCTCGGAGTCAAGACGGCGCCGATACCAAATCACAGCGGCGAAAAAGATGACACCCGGAAAGAGTTGATCGGGGCTGGGAATGAAAGCGCCAGGATGACGCGACACTTCCGGAGGAAGGCGGTGAAGAGCGACGGCGATGAGATCCGTGAAACCGACGACTGTCAAAAGGGCGCCGGCAATCTCTGCCTTCGTGTGCCGCGAACGGGGAATGAATCGTTCCACGAGCAAGGCCACGAGAAGCAGGAGCGCGAGGACCATGCGGCTGAGCCACCAGGCAATCGGGGCCCAGGTGGGCCGCACCGGAGTAACTTGCAGGAACTGAAAGAACAGAACGCTGGAGGCCGAAAGTACGGCGCCGGAAAGAAGAAAGCCGCCGCCGAGAATCAGCGCGATACGATCTTGGGTGCCCTGAAAACGGACGAAGGCCAAAGCGGCAAAAACGAATGCCAGCAATGCGCTGATGATCTGAAGATAGCCTTGTAGGACAGGATCGGGATCGAGAGAGATGGGCCGCAGCCAGAATGCTACCAGGGAGACCAACGAGAATCCCACGACATGCCAAATCACGACCTTTGTGGGACTGCGACCGTTCATACGGGTTTCCTCGCCCATGCTGATGGCCCTCGACCGGGACGAGGTGCTATTTGATTAGACTACGTGTGCGAAGCGGGCGTTGCTGGCAAAATGAGAAGACTTTAACGAAGAGGCACTCCATGTGGAAATTTTTCCACCTGTACGAAAGGACAGGTGAACGAACGCAATCCGGGGAAGAACTGAGAACGATGGACACGGAAGGGTGAGAAACGCAGCAAAGTCTTGGCTTGCGTGAAAGCGGAGATTCCTAGAAAATGCGTTGATTAAAACGGTTCAATGAGTGAGGCAAACTGCAGGTGATGGCCTCGCTCCTCTCCTTGGAATGGCGGGTCACTGCCAGGCAAGAGCCAGGCGGGCAAAAGGAGCCTGTGGCGCGCGTGAAAAAAAGCAAAGAAAGAGTGTCGACAAAAAGCAGGCCATCTTCGCACGATGGACGGCCCGTGGTGCACGCCGCTGGACAGCAAACATTGGCGGAGATCCTGTCGCAACCTGCGACGTGGCTGGAAACCGCGCGGCAATTCGACCACAACGCCGCGATCCTCGAGTCATTCCGAAACTTTTCTTCTAAAGAACCCTGGCTCTTTGTGGCGTGCGGATCGAGTTACTACCTTTCGCAGACGATCGCGGCGCAATGGACGAGACTTCTTCAAACGACGTGTTCAGCCGTGCCGGCATCCGAGCTGCTTTTCGCGCCGGACGATGTGTTGAGGCACTCAGGCGCGCGGCAAGTTGTGCTCGTGTCGCGCTCGGGAAAAACCACGGAGGTTTTGCGAGCGGCCGAGATGCTGAAGGACCGAGCGGAAATTCGCACGCTGGGCGTAACTTGCAACGAGAGCAGCGTTCTTGGAGAACTGTGCACGCATACGGTGAAGCTGCAATGGGCCGATGAGAAGAGCATGGTGATGACGAGATCGTTTACGTCCATCCTGCTGCTCTTTGAACGGCTGGGCGCGAAATTCGCGGGCGATGCAGGGCTGATATCGGCGCTGGATGTCTTGCCGGAAAAGACAACGCGTTGGCTTGAGGATAATGCTGGTAAGATTCGGGCGCTTGGGACGAAGCGGAAATTCGCGGATTTTGTGTTTCTTGGGCAAAGCGCGCATTACTGGCTGGCTCAGGAGGCAGCGCTGAAATTGACGGAAATGTCTTCGTCATATGCGCAGGCATATCACACGCTGGAGTTTCGCCACGGACCAAAGTCGATTGCGAGCGACGAAACGCTGATTGCATTCTTGTTGTCAGAGGCCGCAGCGGAGGAAGAAATTCTTCTGGTTGGCGAGCTGAAAAAATTAGGCGCGGCGATTTTGGCGGTCACAAACCGCGCGACACCACTGTTGCGCCGCGAGTGCGATTTGGTGATTGAGCTTGGACTGGATGAACCGGAATTTGCACGAATGGCACTGACTGCGATTCCGGCGCAGTTGCTGGGGCTTGCGGTCGGTTTGCGCAAGGGACTGAATCCTGATGTGCCCAAGAATTTGACGCGCGCGGTGGTGCTCGGCTCAAAGAAGGATGAGCCGGGGAAAAGGAGAACTGCTTGAGCAACGAATCAAGCTCGAACGCAGGGCCGCAACTGCGGCGCACACTCACATTATGGGACCTGCTCCTTTACGGCATCATCGTGCTGCAACCAGTGGCGCCGATGTCCGCCTTCGGCGCGCTGAGCGATCGTGGCCGCGGCCATGTGGTCACGGCGATCCTCATCGCCATGGTGGCAATGCTATGCACGGCCGTGAGTTATGGACGAATGGCGCGAGTCTATCCGAGCGCTGGCTCAGCGTTTACGTATGTAGCCCGGGAAATCCACCCTGCCGCGGGATATGTCACCGGCTGGAGCATGGTGATGGATTACATCGTGAACCCGCTGATCTGCACGATTTGGTGCGCGGGGCAGGCGCATGAATTTGCGCCGGGTTTGCCCGTGTGGGGCTGGAAGATATTTTTTG
>JBARCY010000383.1:0-7722 GCA_049794595.1 Candidatus Acidiferrum sp. | reverse complement strand
CGAACCCTCGCCAGGACGCGGATTTGGTCGCCATTATTTACACTTCTGGCACTTCGGGAGAGCCCAAAGGCGTTTGCTTGAACGTCGGCAATGTGACCCACATGCTTTCCTGCACCCGTGAGCGCCTGGACTTGCTGATGGGCGCCACGCACGAACCCGACCGCGTCTTCCACTACGGACCGTTCAGTTTCGCGGCCTCGTGGATTACTTTGCTCACCTGCCTCTCGCGCGAGAGTGTACTGACGCTGTCCACGGATTTAACCAAGCTTGCCGACGAAATTCGCCTCGCTTCCCCGCATTATTTCTTGAACGTGCCCGCGCTTCTCGAACGTGTTCGCCGTGGCGTCGAGGAAGCGCTCTCGAAGCGCGCTGCCCCCATCCGTAAGCTTTCCGCCAAAGCGCGCGACGCCTGGGCGCGGAAACACGTGGGCCGCGGCCACGCCACGGACGGCTTGTGGCTGGCTCTGGGCCGCAAACTCATTTTCAGCAAGATCAAAGATCGCTTCGGCCCGAACATACGCGCTCTGATTTGCGGTTCCGCGCCGCTTGCTCCGGAGACGCAACAATTTTTCTCGATGCTCGGCATTCCGGTGCTGCAGGCTTACGGCCTCACGGAAACGACGGCCATCTGCACGCTGGATGATCCTCGCGTTCCCGCGGAACCCGGTTACGTGGGCACGGCGGTGAATGGCATCGAGATGAAGGTCGGCGAAAACGAGGAAATTATTGTCCGCGGCCCGAATATTTTTCCGGGATATTGGAACCGTCCGGAAGAGACGGGGCGCGTGCTACGAGATGGATGGTTTCACACCGGCGATCAAGGGGAAACCAATGTGAGCGGCAATTGGCGGATCATTGGCCGCATCAAGAATTTGATCGTGCTGAATTCGGGTCACAAGATTACTCCCGAGCCGATGGAAGAAAAGCTCGCCCGCCTCCTTCCCAGCGCGGAGCAGGTCGTTGTTGTCGGCGATGGACGCGGCTTTCTGTGCGTGCTCGTGACAGGTGCTGTTGAACGCGCCGCTGTGCAGTCGGCCTTGGACGCATTGAATCCGGAACTCCCCCATTACCGCCAAATTCGCAATTTCACCGTGCTCTCCGAAACCCTCACACCTGAGAGCGGACTCTTGACGGTGATGGGTAAATTGCGACGCGACGCCATCAGCGCGCGCTTCGCATCGGAGATCAATGCGATGTACGCCGAGGCGCTGGAAAGCAAAGCAGCCGCCGGAAGCCAGTCATGAAGTCTTTCACGGGCAAAACCCTTCGCTGGGCGTGGTGCGACGGTGTGCTCGAATTGACTCTCGATCGCGAGCCCGCCAACGAAATCGGCACGGCCATGCTGGCGGAGCTCGAACAGTTTGTCGCTGCTTTTCCTGCGCTCACACCGGAAACCGCCGTTTGCATCATCTCCAGCGAGCGCAAACATGGTTTTTCCGCAGGCGCAGACCTGCGCGAGCTCTATCACACCGCCGCGCAGCTTCCCGAGAAAGAGCGCTTCACCGGTGTTCGCTCATTTATCGAGCGTATCCATGCAGTGTTTAATGCCATCGATGCCGCACCGTTCACCACCATTGCGGCAGTTCACGGCGTGTGCTTTGGCGGCGGCTTCGAACTGGCGCTCACCTGCGATCTGATCATTGCGGATAAGATGGCGCGTTTCGCTTTTCCCGAACTGCGCCTCGGATTGATCCCCGGTTTCGGCGGCATCCCCCGCTTGAAGCGCGATCTCGGCAACGCGTTCATCCGCGATCTGCTTTTGACTGGCCGCAGCGTCAACGCCGCGCGCGCGCAATCTGTCGGACTGGTCGCCCAGCTCGCCGCCGAAGGGGAGGCGTTTCGCATCGCGCGCGCGACCGCGGCTCAAATCACGAAATTTGACGGCGTCACTCGCGCAGCCGCGAAAAAGTTCATCAAGCCTATCCCGCACGAAGAGCTGCGCCGCGAAATTGATCTCTTCTGCGAACTCTTTGCGCGCCCAGCGGTCATGGCCGCGCTCAAAAGATTCGTCGAGTCCACCGACGCGATGCCGTATCTGCCATAGCGCGATCGCAGGCGTAGGCTGCTTGCTTCCGCGGGCACGGCATTTTCTTTCTTCCTCCGGAAAATGGTAAATTTAGACTTCCATGCGCACCCTTCAGCAGACCACCCAGGAAGTTCTCGATCTGGCGTCAAAGCACTTCAACGTGCCAGCCGGCTCGCTCGCGCCTGAGGATGATTTCTTCAAAAAGCTCGGCATCGACAGCCTGCAAACGCTTGAGATGCTAAGCCGCCTCGAAAATCACTTCGGCATCGAATTGCCCGATTATGAAGTACAAGGCGTAAGCGACTTCCGCACCCTTGCCTCGCGGATTCAATCCCGCTTGTAATGCTGGACCTCTCGAAATATCAATCCATCGGCGCGGCACTGAAAGATGCGCTGGACCAATTTGCCAATGAAGTTTGTCTGATTGAAGCCGACCGCGAGCGAGAAAAAGAGCGGCTGACCTACCGGGACTTCAAAGATCGCGCGCACCCGCTCGCGAAGGTGCTGCAAGACGCGGGCTTCGCCGCGGCCGATCGAGCCAGCATCATCATGACGAATCAGTCGAAGTGGCTGATTTCCGCTTATGCAATTTTTTATGCCGGCGGCATTCTGGTTCCCCTCGACTATAAACTCACGCCGGATGAGCAATGGCAACTGCTGAAGCACTCGGGGGCAAAAATTCTAATCACCGAGTATCCCATCTGGCGCCAACTAAGCGTTGCTGCGGGCCGTGCTGCAGCTGCGAACGTGCGAACTGTTCTGGTGACCGAAGCGCCTCAGAACGCCGATCTCGCCGGCGCTCAGCGCTGGGAGGAGTTTCAGGGCGGTGGCGAACCAAGTTTCGTTCCGCGCGCGCGCCAGGACGTGGCATGCATTGTCTATTCTTCTGGCACTGGCGGCCGTCCCAAGGGCTGCATGATGAGGCATGAAAACTACCTCGAACAGTGCATCGCACTTGCCACGATCTATACTTTTTCTCCGGGCGTGCGTTACCTCAGCATTTTGCCCACGAATCACGCCATCGACTTCATGGTCGGTTTCTTCGGGCCTTTCGTTTGCGGCGCGGCTGTGGTGCATTTGCGCACGCTGCGGCCGGAATATGTCCGCGAGGCGTTTTCAAAATACAGAATCACCTACGTCTGTCTCGTTCCGCTCGTGCTGAAAAATCTGCAGAAAGGCTTGCAGACGCGTTTCGATGCGCTTCCCTCTGCCAAACGCAAAACGCTCAACGCGCTAATCGCCATCAACAAAGCTCTCACGAAAAGCCGCCCGCGCCCCGGTCTTAGCCGCCGCCTGCTGAAACAAGTCCACGGACCTTTCGGTGGCGAACTCCGCACTATCATCGTCGGCGGCGCTTTCACCGAGCCGCAGACTCTTCAGTTTTTCTACGATCTCGGCATCCCCGTCGCCAATGGCTATGGGCTGACCGAAGCAGGCACGGCCATTACGGTAAACGACCTCAAACCTTTTCGTCCGGACACTGTCGGCAAGCCTCTCCCCGGCATGGAAGTTCGTATTCTCAATCCAAGCGCCGAGGGCATCGGCGAAGTCTCCGTCCGTAGCAAAACAATCATGTCCGGCTATCTAAACGAACCGGAGCTGACAGCCGAAACCATCGTTGACGGCTGGCTGATGACCGGCGATCTCGGCCGCTTCGATGCCGCCGGCCATTTGCAACTCTTCGGCCGCAAGAAAAACATGATCGTCACCGAGGAAGGCAAAAATATCTATCCGGAAGATATCGAAGCCATCTTCGAGAGTCTTCCCGTCAAGGAATTTTGCGTCTTCGCCGCCAACTACATCTGGCCGCAGCGCACGATGGTTGGCGAACAGCTCTTGCTTGCGCTCCATCTCGAGCCCGGCCAAACTTACTCCGAGGATCTCCACCGCGATATTTCTTCGCGCAACAACAAGCTTCTGAATTACAAGCGTATTCACGGCGTGGTCCTGTTTAATGAAGATTTCCCGCGCACCGCTTCGCTGAAAATAAAGAGGAACGCCCTTGCAGAGCAGCTTGCAAAGCTCGACCGCGCAGCCGCACTTTTGCCGTTATAAGACAAGTCGGATACAAATATCTCGTTGGAGGAGCTAGTCTGGTTTTGAAGCAGCACTTCTTCGCCATCGTCAACCCCGCCGCCGGTGGCGGCCGCTCGGCCAAACTGGCCGGGCCCGCGCTCGCGGGTCTGCGCGAAAAGGGCCTGAAGATTGACGTCGTGGCCTCAACCGGACCCGGCCATGCCGTCGAGCTTGCAGGCGAAGCGTACGAGCAAGGCTATCGCCGATTCATCGCCGTCGGTGGCGACGGCACCGCGCATGAAATTCTGAACGGCGTTTACGAACGCGCTCGCGGCAAAGAACGCATCGAGCTGGGCTTCCTGCCGCTCGGAACTGGCAACTCGTTTCTCCGTGATTTTGCGAAGGACGGCGCCAATGCCTCTCTTCACGCCTTGATCGAAGGCCGAAAGCGGCCCGTCGATCTCTTGCGCCTCACGCACACCAAAGGCAAAATCTACTCCTTCAATCTTCTCAGCCTCGGCTTCACCGCCGACGTCGGCGCCCTCACCAATCGTTATTTCAAGCCCTTCGGCTATCTCGGTTACTTGCTCGGTGTTTTCGTGCGCGTCATCCAGCTCCGGCGCCGCGCTTTCCGCCTGCGCTGCGATGACGACGAAGAATGGAACGAAACTCGCTGCCTCTTTCTCTCCTTCAGTAATAGCAAGTTCACCGGCGGTACGATGCTCATCGCTCCTCATGCCGATCCCACGGACGGCTTGATCGAATTTGTCCGATGGGGCCCGATCGGTCGAATTGGTTTGCTGCGCATGTTGCCCAGGCTCTATGATGGCACTCACATCGAACATCCGTTAGCTTCGCGCCGCGCTGTCCGCCACATCGAATTTGGCGTCAAAGTTCCCGTGGATGTCCTGATTGATGGCGAAATTGCCGCTTTCGAGTGTATTTCCATCGACGTTCTCCCCGCCGCCGTGGACATCTATATATGAAGCGCGGACTGCTTGGCCTGCGCAGCGCGTTTCTTTGGATTCTCAGCGGCTTGCATTTCTTCGTGGTCGCCCCGCTTCTCGTTTTCCTCGGAATTTTCCTGGACCCGCATAAGCACGACTGGCTTCAACGCAGCTTCTGCCGCCGCATCGCTTATCTTTCGGGCGTCGGCTTGAAAGCCGTGCGCTCGCCGGGTTTCGACCCCCAGCGCACCTGTTTCTTCATGGTCAATCACGTCAACCTTTTCGATCCCTTCTTGCTCTACTGCGCCGTCCCTCAATACGTCCGCGGATGGGAACTCGAATCGCATTTCAAAATCCCGGCCTACGGCTGGCTGATGAAGCGTTTCGGCAACGTCCCCGTTCCCGACGTGCGCCGTCCTTCCGATCTCAAGCGCATGTGGCGCCTCACGCAGGACGCCATCGACAGCGGAACCAGCCTCATCATTTTTCCGGAAGCGAAACGCACCCGCGACGGCCGCGTCGATGAATTCGAAGAGGGTGGCTTCCGCGTCGCGCAGCAACTCGGCATTCCGATTGTGCCGGTCAGCCTGGTCGGCTCCTTCCACCACCATCGCACCGGCCACTGGATGCTTTGGCCCGCGACCGTCACCGTATATCTTCACGACACCATCGAAACAAAAGGAATGACCAAAAAAGACGTGCCGGCGCTGCGCGAGCGAGTGCGCAAAATCATCTCCGCGCCCGTTGAAGCAGATTTGGAAAAACCGCAAAGGTAATCTCTTGAGTCGCCGCGGCGGTCTAAAGCAGCGGATTACGAGGGAAGTTTGATCCAGGGAATGGTGCGGCCCGCTTTTGTTTCCTGCCATGTAAAGACAATGCGGTCGATCACCGTGATCGTCGAAATCACCGCAATCACCCAAAGCACAGCCCCCATGCGATTGGTGATGCCGCCAATAATCAGCAAAACCAGCCGTTCCGGCCTCTCCATGAAGCCCACCTTGCAGAGTGGAATGAGCGACTCCGCGCGTGCCCGCGCATAACTCACCATCACCGATCCAGCCGTCGCCACCGCCGCCAGCACCACATAAGGCGTCCGCCCGCTCACCGAGTAATACACGAGCAAGCCCATATACAGCGCCATGTCCGCATAGCGATCGAGCGTCGAATCATAAAACGCGCCAAATGCCGTCACGCGGTTCTGCCGCCGCGCCACTTGCCCATCCAAAATATCCAGGAATCCCGCGAAGAAAATAATTAGCGCGCCAATCCGAAAATTTCCCAAAGCAAAATTTGCCGCGGCGACAAAATTCACCACCAACCCGAGAAACGTCAAAAAATTAGGATTGACACCAGTCGCCGCCAATACGCCGACGATCTTATCCAGCAGCCATTTGCTGCCGGTTCCTATCGTTCCTGTGAAGGTAGGCATTCGTTTGCTGCAACCGATCGGGAAATTGATTTTCCCCCTGCGTGAGCGAAATCGTACACTAGCCCCGCAATATTCTGCAAACGAGCGGGCCAAATCGGCCTGAATGACTTGCGCGCCCCGGCGGTTTCCGCTTGACCCTGTTCCGCTCACAGCATACATTCACTTCGCTCACGTTTGAGCCATCATTTTATGAAGAACAATTTTACGCGCCGTGAACTTCTTTCGCACGGTTTGGCCGGCATGTCCGCCGCCTGGGTCGCCGCGCACTGGCCCGCCATGCTGTCGGCCGCTGCTCATGCGCGCCAAGCCGCAAAATCCAGCGCGTCTCCAAATTTTGAATTTTTCTCGCCAGAACAAGCTGCCGAGGTCGAGGCCGTCTCCGCGCGCATCATTCCCACCACCGATACCCCCGGCGCTCGCGAAGCAGGCGTCGTATTTTTCATTGACCGTGCTCTCGTCACTTTCGCGAAGGACCAGCAAAAGATGTACACCGAAGGCTTGCCTGAACTTCAAGCCAGAGTCAGCGAAATGTTTCCCGGCACGGAAAAATTCTCCGCCGCCACGCCCGAACAGCAAGACCAGGTCCTCGAGTCCCTCGACGAGCAGCCCCCCGCTTCCTCCAGTCGGTCTCGTCGTCGTCGCAGCGCAGCCGAATCTTTCTTTGAAACCATCCGTGTGGACACCATTTCCGGTTTTCTAATCGATCCCGATTCCGATCGCCGCGGCAATCGCGATGCCCTCGGCTGGAAAGTCATCGGCCGCGACCCAGCGCACATGTTCCAGCCGCCCTTTGGCTACTACGATAAGGACTACCCCGGTTGGCAGCCGAATCCGCCCGACCCGGACAAAACCAACTCATGACGATCGACCAACCCAAGTATAAGACCACCGACGAAGTAGACTTCGTCATCATCGGCTCCGGCGCTGCCGGTGGCATTCTCGCCAAGGAATTATCCGGCAGCGGATTCCGCGTCGTCGTGCTCGAGCAAGGCCCGTACCTCACCGAGAGAGATTTTGTTCACGACGAAATTAGCGTCTTCAATGAAAATCTCTACACCAATCACCCCGATCTTCAGCCCAATACCTTCCGTAAAACGCCCGATGAAAAGGCCAAGCCCCAGCGCGCGGTCATGTACGGCCGCCTCGTCGGCGGCACGAGCGTTCATTTCACCGCGAATTTCTGGCGCTTCCACGAAATTGATTTCACTGAGGTCACCCGCTTTGGCTCGGCCCCCGGCGCCGCTTTGGCCGATTGGCCCATTACCTACGCCGACCTTGAGCCCTACTACACCAAAGTGGAATGG
>JBARCY010000382.1:0-9878 GCA_049794595.1 Candidatus Acidiferrum sp. | reverse complement strand
GAGCAGTACGCGGGAGCGAAGGAAAAGTTGCGGCCGATCTATCAAGAGTTATTGAGGCTGGGGAAATCGATGGGCGCGGATGTGAAGGCGTGCCCTTGCAAGACGATGGTGCCGCTTTATCGCGAGCATGTGTTTGCGCAAATTAAGCCAACTACGAACGCGCGGATCGATTTGGGTTTTGCGTTGACGCATTACAAGGGGAAATTGCCGAAGAGAATCATTGATACCGGCGGAATGGCGAAGAAGGACCGGATTACACACCGGATTCGGATCGAATCGGTGGACGAAATCGATGCCGAAGTGAAAAGGTGGCTGAAGACGGCGTATGAGTTGGATGGGAAGTGAGTTAGTCGTCTTCGCCGATGAGGATGGCGGCGCCGAGGACGGTGGTCCAGAGGCCGCGCTTGTCGCCGACGGCGGATTGCGTGACGTTCATGGTGCGGACAATTTTATTCGAGATCCGGTAGACCTCTTTTTTTTCGTCGAAACTCAAATCCGGGTCAAATTCCACGTTGAGAGTCGTGGCAAGCATTTCAGCGGCGAGCTCTTCGGCGTATTCGCCGGCAACTTCTTCGGTTTCGCCGAAGGAGTGATGCTCGGAAAGATAGCCGTACATCAATTTATCGCTGGGGAGCGCGAGGCCGATGCTCGCAGCGATGAGACGGTGCGCTTCTTTTGTGGAATTTTCGCTGATAACGGTGAAAGCTACTTGGCCGGGCTTGATGTGCTTTAGGCCTTCGCTGCGGGAGATGAGTTTGCAGCCGGGCGGAAAGATCGACGAGACGCGCACGATGTTGCACGCGGCGATGCCTGCATTGCGCAGGGCGAGCTCAAAGCTCGAAAGTCTTTCGCGATGTTTACCGACGCCTTTGGTGAGGAAGATCTTCTTCGCGACGAACGCCATGGTGCCGGGTTGTGGTGCCTCCGTGAGTGGAGTTACAACGGAAATTTTTCCGCTGTTGAAAAATAACAAGAAGGTATTGCAGTGTCAAACGAATTCGCGAGTTTTTTGCCGCGAGCAGCCGCGAAAATGAATGAATTGTGACAGGAATCGCTGGACGCGCTCAGGAATCGCCTGCGAGGTGCTGCAGCAGCTTGCCGAGGGGCTTGCAAAGCGCGAGGACTTTGCCCAAATCGTCCGCGCTGAAGTCCGCGCCCGCTTCTTTGGCGCTAGCGCCCTTACGGCTGACTTGAATGACGCCGACAACTTTGTCCCCGGAAAGAATCGGAGCGCTGATCATTTTCTGGATGAGCTCGGAGCTTTCGCCACCGATCTTCACGCCCTCGAAAACAGTGGCGTGACGGACGCTGGCAAAATTGTTGATAATGTCCGGACGGCTTTCGCGGGCCGTTTTCGCGGCGATGGCGGAAGTGCTGGAAAGCGGGATAAAGCCGACTTGTTTAAGCGATTCCGGCACAAGGAAGTGCAGATGGCGCCACCGGGCGGAAACACCCATGAGAGCGACTTCGTCGGGCTTTACGCCGAGATTTTTGGCGATGCGTTCCGCGATACCTGGCAGGGATATCTGAGACGTAGCCGCGGAGTCTGATTCAACTGCATTGGCGATACGTTCCAACTCCGAGGCAAGGCTTAGGCTAGTGGTCATTGGATATCCGTTGGGCACGCGAAGGCTGCCAGGCGGGAGGAGCCCGGCGGATACCATCCGTCGTATCTTCATTTAAGCGAGAAAGAGCGGACGGCGCAACGAATTTTCGAGAGCCGCGTGCCCGAGTTAGGAACAGGCCGGCTTGCATCGCACTTTTTACCCGGCTATGCGGAAATGAATCGGGAAGCATGGAAACAAGCGCTTGTTGGCTGGCTAATAGGGTAGAATCTCGCCGCACGTTCCACTCGGAGGAATCCATGCGTCAGGTCCGCATCTCGCTGTTGGCTTGTTTGCTAGCCGCCGGATTTTTGATGACTCAAGTCGCAACGGGCGACGATATCGCCGACCGCGCAAAGAAGCTGCATTTTTCCTCGATCGTGCTGGACACGCACGACGACACAACGCAGCGCTTTTTCTCGAAGGATTACGATCTCGGCAAGCGCAATCCCGACGGCGCCATCGACATTCCGCGGATGCGCGAAGGCGGTATGAACGCGATTTTCTTTTCCATCTGGATCGACGGACGGATCATGGGACCGCCGGCGGTGCAAAAGGCGCTGGACCAAATTGATGCGGTCCACCAAAACGTTATCAAGTATTCGAAAGACCTGTCCTTTTGCCGCACGGCCGAAGAAGTCCGCCGCGCCCACGCGGAAGGCAAAATCGCCGTGTTAATGGGCGTCGAGGGCGGCCACATGATTGGCAATGATATCCGCGTGCTGCGGACGTTCGGCGATCTGGGAGTGCGTTACATGACGCTGACGCATTTTTATAACGATGAATGGGCGGACTCTTCGACTGCCAAACCAGAGCACAACGGGCTGACCGACTTTGGCAAGGAAGTGGTCCGCGAGATGAACCGGCAGGGAATTATGGTGGACATTTCGCATGTGTCCGACAAAACGTTCTACGATGCGCTGGAAGTCAGCAAAGCGCCGCTGATTGCCTCGCATTCTTCCTGCCGCGCGCTTTGCGATCACGTGCGCGACATGTCCGACGACATGATCAAGGCGCTGGCGGCAAAGGGAGGCGTCATCCAAATCAACTACGAAAAGAGTTTTATCGATCAAGCTTACAAGGACGCGCAAGACAAGTTGTCTGGCGGCGTGGTGGGACTGATAGACCAGATCACGAAAGCATGCGGCGCCGATCAAGGATGCGCGGAAAAGAGAATGGCCGAGATGGAGAAGCAAGCAATAGCGGAGGGCAAGCTGCCGCACGTGAGCTGGGAGCGAATCATCGACCATATCGATCATGCGGTGAAGGTCGGAGGCATCGATCATGTTGGGCTAGGCTCGGATTTCGATGGCGCCAACATGCCCGAAGGAATGGAAGACTGCACGCATTTGCCGCAAATTACCGAAGCCCTGATGCGCAAGGGCTATAGCGATGAAGACATCCGCAAGATACTGGGCGGAAACCTGCTGCGCGTGATGGAAGCAAACGAGCGCGTTAGCCGCGAGATGCAAGCCGCGCAATAGCAAAAATGAGACTTACAGGACCGTCGAAGATATTTCTCGCTGTGGGGATGTGTCTTCTGGCGGGAATGGTGCTGGCGGGGACGATGGCGTCAGAAGGAATGTCAGAGCGGGCGAGGCGGCTGCACTGTTCTTCGCTGGTCATCGATACGCACGCTGATACGACACAGCGTTTCTTGGACGATAGCTTTGATTTGGGCGCGCGTAACGCTCTTGGCAGTCTCGATATTCCGCGCATGAAGGAAAGCGGCCTCGGAGCCATCTTTTTTTCTATCTGGATTCCCAGTAAAGTTACGGGGTCCCTAGCCGTAATGCGGGCGCTTGACCAAATAGACGCAGTGCACGAGCAGGTGCGCAAACACTCGAAAGATCTTGTCCTTGTGACCACGGCCGAAGGCATTCGCGAAGCACACAAACAGAGAAAGATTGCTGCGCTGATCGGCGTCGAGGGCGGCCACATGATTGCCAGTGATCTCGGCGTGCTGCGGACTTACGCGGCGCTGGGTGCCCGCTATATGACGCTGACCCATACGGGAAACGTGGAGTGGGCGGATGCCTCGACGGACAAGCCAGTCCACAACGGTTTGACGGAGTTTGGCAAAGAAGTTGTGCGAGAGATGAATCGGCTCGGGATGATTGTCGACGTCTCGCACGTCAGCGACAAAACGTTTGCCGACGTTTTGGAGGTCAGCAAAGCTCCCGTGTTCGCTTCGCATTCCGATTGCCGTGCGATTTGCGATGCACCCCGGAACATGAGCGACGGCATGATCCGTGCGATGGCGGCAAAAGGAGGCGTGATTCAAATCAATTATCATGTTGGTTTTCTGAGCCAGGAATTTCGGAACGCGGAAAGGGCCCATCCGGAATGGGACAAAGCAATCGCGCTGGAGATCCGGCAACGATGCGGCGAAAGAGAAGGCTGCGAATTGATCGAGGGCGACCGCATTACCCGGGAGTATGTGTTGCGTGGCGACTTGCCGCGGGTTGAGTGGACCAAAATTATCGAGCATATCGACCATGCGGTTAAAATAGCAGGCATAGATCACGTGGGGCTCGGCTCCGATTTTGACGGAGCAAATATGCCCTTCGGGATGGAAGACGCCAGCAAACTTCCTCAGATAACGCAGGCTCTTCTGGAAAAGGGTTATTCCGAAGGTGACGTAAAGAAGATTCTCGGCGAGAATACTCTTGGGGTGATGGCAGAGGTCGAGCAGGTCAGCCGCGAGCTGAGTGCTTCGGAGTAGGTGCAAACTGCCGTTACCAGCAAGCACAAAGAAACTAATCCTGAGAGGGAAAAGCAATGCATAGACGTGGATGGATGATGATTGCGGCGGTAGCTTGTATTTTTGCGGTGCCGCTCAAGATGTCGCGAGCGCAAGAGACGCAAGCACAGCCGAACTCAGGCGGGGCAACACATAGGTCGAGTTCGGCCGCTTCCCCTTATCAGCGGATATTGCTCCGGCCGTCGCTACTTACGGCAAAGGCACCTGCTACGTACAAAGTAAAATTCGTCACGACAAAGGGCGACTTTGTCATTGAGGTGACGCGCGAGTGGGCGCCGCGCGGTGCGGATCGTTTCTACAATCTGGTGCGGCATCATTTTTATGACAATACGAGCTTCTTTCGAGTGTTGAAGGGTTTCGTGGTGCAATGGGGCATCAGCGCTTATCCCCCTGTTAACGTTGCCTGGGACCACGCGCCGATAAAAGATGATCCTGTTGTGCAGAGCAATCTGCGCGGATATATCACCTACGCCATGGGCGGGCCAAATACTCGAACAACACAAGTGTTCGTCAACCTGGTGGATAACAAGCGATTGGACGGCATGGGGTTTGCGGCGTTCGGCCAGGTTATCGAAGGCATGGACGTCGCAGACGCGCTCTATGCGGGCTATGGCGAAGGCGCACCGGATGGAAAAGGACCGGTTCAGGACACAATAGAAAAATCCGGGAAGCCTTATCTCGACAAGAATTTCCCTTTGCTCGACTCCATCAAGACGGCGAGGTTGATCGTGCCGGAGCGCGCGACGCCTTCCAAAGCGCCTGTGGGCAAGGCGCCGGCTGCCTCCGAAAAGCAGCATTAAAATCAAGCCGGGCATCATTACTTTTTTGAATGTCATGCATCTAAAGATTGTGATGGCCTTCATTTTGACTTAGAGAAGGCCACGGGGTACTCTCAAGTTTCATGATGACTTCTTGCCAGATGATGTGTTGCTGCTGCGCACGCAAGGCTGCGTGTCGCATGACATCCATCTCTGGCGAGGGGAATTTGCGGACTTAGCTCTAATTTAAGATTTAAAGTTCCGAAGCCCACGTTGCCAGAGTTTCAGGCCACGTGGGTTTTTTGTTTTTGGGACCAGATTTTGGGGACAGGTGGTGCAGCGATGAGCGAACTCAAGGAAACCAAAGCGCAGCGCGTCGAGCGTTTGAAGGGAGCCAAAAATGCCTGGGAGCATTTTGACGAGATCCGCGAATTTGCGCGAAGTGGCTACGCCTCGATTCCGGCGGAGTGGTTGAGCACCTACTTCCGGACCTGGGGTGTGTACACACAAGGGGACGGCGTAGGAGTAATCGGAGGCACCGGAGGGGAAGGCAAAGCCATCCCGTACTTCATGGTGCGCATACGCATCCCGAACGGATTGCTGCGCAGCGATCAGGTTCGCGCGGTTGCCGAGATTGCCGAGCGGCATGCCCGTAGCGTGGCGGATATCACCGTGCGCCAAAATATTCAACTGCATTGGGTGACGATTGAATCGCTGCCCGAAGTCTTGGAGACGCTGTGGCGTGCCGGCTTGACGACGACCGGCGCGTGCGGAGACGTCGCGCGCAACATTACGGGCTGCCCGGTTGCCGGTCTGGACGCGGAAGAGATCGTGGACGCTTCGCCACTCGCGTTGGCCATCGACCGCGAGCTGGGAGGCGCCGCCGAATTCTACAACTTGCCGCGCAAATTCAAAATCTCCATCACGGGGTGTAAGCACTGGTGCTCCTATCCGGAGATCAATGACGTGGCTCTGACGGCTACTTCGCGAAGAAGAAGAGGCAGTACCGAGACGGGATTTTCGCTCAGGGTTGGCGGTGGGCTTTCGACCGACCCACACCTTGCCTTGCGGCTAAATGCTTTCATTCACTGGGAGCAAGCAGTGCCTGTGGCGCGTGGCGTAGCGGAAATCTTTCGCTCGAGTGAAACGCTTCGACAGAGCAGGGAAAAGGCTCGACTTAAGTTCCTCTTCCTGCAACAGGGTTGGACCGCGGACAGCTTTTTGGATGAATTGCAGCGAAATATTGGATTTTCACTTGATCCCGCCGAGGCGGAAGATACTCCCAGGGATGTTCATCGTGACCATGTCGGAATTCACGCGCAAAAACAAAGCGGCCTTGTTTACGTGGGCGCTTCGGTATCGCGCGGCCGGATTACTCCGCAACAGTTGCGCGTCGCGGCGGACCTTGCCGATCGCCATGCCGACGGCCACATCCGAACCACCACCATGCAAAATCTGCTGATCGTCAACGTGCCCCAGGGGGACGCGGCCACGGTGGCCCAGGAGCTCGAAGTTGCTGCCCTGCCGGTGCAGGCCTCGGTGTTCGCACGCGGAACCGTGGCCTGCACAGGCTCTGAGTTCTGCAAGCTCGCGCTGACGGAGACCAAGGGCTTTGCACGATGGCTTACGCAAGAGCTCGAAGAGCGGCTTCCCGATTTTCAGGAACAACTACGGCTGAATATCACCGGCTGCCCCAACAGTTGCGGGCAGCATTGGATCGCGGATGTTGGGATCGAGGGCAAAAAAATCAGAGTCGATGGGCGGATGGTGGACGCCTACTATTTCTGCGTGGGTGGAAGCGTGGGCCAGTTTGCGGCCATTGCTCGGCCGGTCGGCTACCGCTGCGCCGCCTCGGACGTTCCCGATGCCATCGAGAGACTGCTTTCAGAATTCAACTCACGCCGCGAGCCGGATGAGAACCTGCGGGGATTTCTCGCACGACATTCAAACGAGGAAGTCCGGTCGTTTCTTGCAGGAAGTTACGTTGCCCCTGTGGAGCGCGATTTGGCGCTCGGCCCGGTGCCACAGCGAGTGGAGGGCTGACGCATGAGTCTGTTTCCCATTTTCGTCAAGTTAGAGGGTCGGTTGGCCGTCGTTGTTGGTGGAGGGAATATTGCCGAAGCGAAGATTGCCGGCCTTTTGAACGCTGGCGCGCGGATTCGTCTGATCGCGCCGTCTGTTACCCCGCAAATCGCTGAGTGGGTACGCCTTAGAAAAATCGACTGGCTGCCCAAGGAATTTGAAGCACAGGATTTAGAAGCAGCTTTTTTGGCCGTTGCGGCGACGGCGGCGCCCGGAGTGAATGAAGCGGTTTTTCGCGAGGCGGAATCGCGGGGCATTTTGTGCAATGCCGTCGATGATATCGAGCACTGCCATTTTTACTACGGCGCCGTGGTGCAACGCGGCGATCTGCAAATTGCGGTCTCGACGAATGGCAAAAGCCCCGCGCTCGCTCAGCGTCTGCGGCAAGAATTTGAAGCGCAGTTCGGTCCCGAATACGAAGTGTGGCTCGATTGGCTCGGCGCAGCGAGGGAAGCGTTACGCGACAGCAGCCCGAGTTCGGATACGACAAGAAGATTGCTGCACGAACTGGCAAGCCGGCCGATGTTCGAGCAATTTGTTCGAGAAACCAAGCGGCATCCCGGGCAGCGAGGTACGACGTAATGGGTAAAGTTTATCTGGTCGGAGCGGGACCCGGCGATCCTGAATTGCTGACGCTGAAAGCTGCGCGGCTTTTGGCGGAAGCCGAAATTGTGCTGCACGACTCGCTGGTGAGCCGCGAAGTGTTGGCCAGAATTTCGCCGGCCGCGAAAGTCGTCGATGTCGGCAAACGCTGCGGTAAGAAGTTACTGACCCAGGATGAAATTAATGCGCTGCTCGTGACTTACGCAGCCTCCCACGCCGTGGTGGTTCGCCTGAAGGGCGGAGATCCTTCCATTTTCGGGCGCGCGGGCGAGGAGCTTCAAGCACTCCGCAATGCCCAGGTGGAATTTGAAGTTGTTCCCGGCGTGACGGCCGCCCTCGGGGCAGCGGCCTCGGCGGGCATTTCGCTGACGGACCGAAGGATCGCCTCGCAGGTTCTGTTGGCCACTTTTTCGCGCGGGCCAGAGGCCAATGCGATGGATTGGGGTTGCCTTACTCCCTCGACGACACTCGTTCTGTACATGCCCGGTCCGGATTACGGTGAAGTCGCTCGGCGCCTTACGGAAGCCGGACTTCCGGACGATTTGCCCTGCTCCATCGTTTCCGGCGCTTCTGGATTGCAGCAGCAAGTTCGCTGGAGCAGCGTCGGCGCACTTTCACGGGAAGAAAAATTGCCAGCCCCGTCGCTCATGATCGTTGGGCGCGTTGCCTCTCAGCAAGTCCGGGAAATTGGCGAAGCGTTCTGGAGCGGGGTGCGGACGGAGCCCTCGCCGCAAAGCGTTTCGGTAAGTTAATCGCAAGCCGCTCAGGAGAGAACCGCATGAGTTCCGAAGAAAAAGCCGTGCAAGTGAAGAAGCCATGGCGTTTGTCGCTGGATAGCTGGGCTGTGCTGATTGCATTGCTTGCGGCCTTGCTGGTTCGCGCCGGTGTCCTCAAACATATCCCGTGGTAATCGATCCGCAAGGAAACCGCAGAGAGAAAAGGGAAAAACATGGCAGACGTGGTCGCAATTCCGCAGGTTCAGCCTGTTCAGCCGGCGCTTCGTTTTCTTCGTACCATTCCCGGGGTACTTCTGCTCGCAGGGATCGGTTACGCGGGCAAATTGCTCGAACAAAATGTGGGCAAATATGCGAAGGCCCATCACTGGGTGTTTCCAAATATCGAGTACGTTTTGTGGGCCATCCTTCTGGGGCTGGTTATCTCCAACACGATCGGCGTGCCAGAAATCTTCCGCAGCGGGGTTGCTACCTACGAATTTTGGCTGAAAGCAGGCATCGTTTTGCTCGGCGCGCGGTTCTTGCTGGGAGATATTCTGAAGCTCGGCGGGGTCAGCCTCGTCCTCGTGGCCATCGAAATTACCGGGGCCATCGCGTTTATGACATTTCTTGGCCGCGCCTTCCATCTCAAACCGAAATTGACATCGCTCCTCGCCGTCGGCTCCGCTGTCTGCGGCGTTAGTGCCATCATCGCAGCGCAAGGCGCCATCGAAGCCGATGAGGAAGATTCAAGCTTTTCGATTGCCGCGATTCTCGCCCTCGGTGCGCTGGCACTCTTCACCTTTCCTTTGATCGGTCACGCGTTACATCTCGGCGACCGCGCCTACGGGATTTGGGCAGGCCTTGCCGTGGACAACACGGCCGAAGCAACTGCTGCCGGGGCGCTTTATTCCGATGCCGCTGGCAAACTAGCCGTTCTGGTGAAGTCCACGCGCAATGCCATGATCGGCTTCGTCGTGCTGGCCTACGCCATCTATTGGGCCAGCCAGGGCCAAGCCAAAACCGTGCGCAACAAAGCAGCGTTTCTTTGGCAGAAATTCCCTAAGTTCGTTCTGGGCTTCCTGCTGATCTCCGTACTAGCTACCTACCAGTTCTTCAACAAAGAGCAGGCAGGCTCGCTCGCAAATCTTTCGCGCTGGGCCTTTCTCTTAACCTTTGCCGGCGTTGGTCTGCGGACAAACTTCAGCGACATGCGCAAACAAGGCCTGCGCCCCTTCGCCGTCGGAGCGATTGGCGAAGTGGTGATCGCACTTTTCACCCTGGGTTTGGTGGTTGGAGCCGAAAAGCTCTTCGGCTTTTGATCGACCAGAGCACGCAAAAAAGATGGCGCGGG
>JBARCY010000381.1:0-8122 GCA_049794595.1 Candidatus Acidiferrum sp. | reverse complement strand
GGCGACGAGCGTCGAGAGCCACCAATGGCCGAGGGGATCGTAGATTTGGGTCCAAGTCGTCAAGGAAAGGCCTCCGGCGAAGTAGCGGAGTTACCTTCTTGGTGGACGGAAGTCAAGTGAATCGTCTGTGAGAGCGGAAGAGGAGTTGCGGATGTGTGGATAGACCGCACCGGCGCAGGCACTTATACTCGGTGCATGAATTCGCCGGAAGAGTTGCGGGCGGCGCTACGGCAATACTGGGGATACGACGCGTTCCGGCCGTTGCAAGAAAATATTGTGAAGAGCTTGCTCGGCGGACGGGATACGTGCGTGGTGATGCCGACGGGCGGGGGAAAATCGCTGTGCTATCAGTTGCCGGCGGCGATTTTGACGGAGAAGACGGTTGTGGTGGTGTCGCCGCTGATTGCGCTGATGCAGGATCAGGTGGCGCAGCTTACGCAGATGGGGATTCCGTCGGCGTTGCTGAACAGTTCGCTGGCGGCGGATGTGCAGTCGTGGGTGGTGCACCAGGCGATCGAGGGAGCGTACCGGCTTTTGTATCTCTCACCGGAACGGCTGGCGCGGGAAGACACGATCGGATGGCTGAAGCGCGTGCCGGTTTCTTTTTTTGCGATTGATGAAGCGCATTGCATTTCGGAGTGGGGGCACGAGTTTAGGCCAGAGTACCGGCAATTGAGTTCCTTGCGGAAACATTTTTCTGAGCTGCCGATTGCGGCGTTTACGGCGAGCGCGACGAAGAGAGTGCGGCACGACATCATCGAGCAATTGAAATTGCGCGAGCCGGACAAATATATTGCGAGTTTTCACCGGCCGAATTTGCAGTACATCGTGAAGGAATGCGTGGGACGCGAACAGGATGAACTCTTGCTACGCGCGCTGCGAAAGTATGCAGAGAGCAACGCGATTGTGTATGCCCCGACGATTGCGCGAGTCGAGGAGACCGTGGATTTTCTTGCGGAGCAGGGAATTACGGCAATTGGCTATCACGGAAAGATGGATGGCGACACTCGGCGGAAGAATCAAGAGCGCTGGATGTCCGACGACGTGCGGGTGCTGGTGGGGACGATTGCTTTTGGATTGGGGATCAACAAGGCGGCTGTGCGCGCGGTGGTTCATCTGTCGTTGCCGAAATCGATCGAGCAGTATTACCAGGAAGCGGGGCGAGCTGGGCGCGATGGAGAACCGGCGGAATGCCTTTTGTTATGGCGGAAGCGCGATGTGGGATTGCTGACGTATTTTGTGCAGCAGCTGGAAGATGAAGCGGAGAAGGCGCGGGCTTGGCAGCGGTACCACGAGATTCGGAGATTCGTGGAGGCGCGGACTTGCCGGCATCATCAGATTTGTTCGCATTTCGGCGAGATCCGTAAGTGGAATTCGTGCGGGGCTTGCGATGTGTGCGTTGGAGAGCCGGAGTGGCTGGCAGCGAACGTGCCGGCGAAAAAGGCGACGAAGCGCAAGGCCGCAGCCGCAGCGGCTGCTGGCGCGAGCGGGGCAGGCGACTTCCAGAGAAGGGAAATTGCGCGCGCGCCGACGCGTACTGCGCCGGGGAGTTCGCCGGGAAAGAGCATTTCGGCTGGGATCGATCCAGAGCTGCGCGAATATCTTCGCGAGTGGCGGCGCACGACAGCGCGAGAACGGGGCACCGCGGCATTTATCGTGATGCACGACACTTCGTTGGATGAACTTTGTCGTGTGCGGCCTCGTTCGCTCGGTGAGCTCCGAGGGATTTCTGGTTTCGGCGATAAGAAGACCGAGATTTACGGACAGGCAATTTTGAATGCCCTGGAGGAGTTTGGACGCGGCGCGCGGGCGGCAAAGCAAGAAGAGGAAAAGGCCAAGCCGGCGGAAGAGACGCTGAGATTGTTGGCCGAAGGGCGGACGTTCGAGGAGATTGCGAAGACGCGAGGACGGCAACTATCGAGTGTCGTGAACCTGATTATTGCCCTGATGGAAAGAGGCGAGCTGGAGTTTCAGCCGACCTGGATTGATTCTGAAAAACGCCTACAAATTGAGAAAATGTGCGCGTTGCTTGGCACCGAGCGGTTGAAGCCTCTGAAGGAAGCGCTCCCGCCAGAGATAACGTTCGAGGAGATTAAGCTCGTTGTTGCGCGGCTGCGTCTGGAACAAGAGAGTGAATCTGAGGCGCTGACTAGCCCCGTCGACGAGAGCTGAGATTAGTGAGCTAGGTAAAATACAGAGTCGTGCCAGAGGATGAAAAAAGCGGCAGCAGAGCTGCCGCACTCCACAGAGTTATAAGGCTGAGGAAACGGATGTGCCCGCGGCGGCAAAGACCGTGGCCATTTCCGCGGGCGCGAACGATAGGAAGCACTGCACGACCATGGTGTCAAACTGCGTTCCGCTGCATTGGATAAGGCGGCGGGCGGCTTCCTCGACAGGGAGACCCGCGCGGTAAGGCCGAGAAGAGACCATGGCGTCGAAGGCGTCGATCACGGTCACGATGCGAGAGACGATGGGAATCTCCGTTTCTTTCAGGCCCGCGGGATAGCCTTTGCCATCGAAGGACTCGTGGTGGTGAAGAATATCGAGGGAGGCGCGCTCGAAACCCGGAAGCATGCGCAGGACGGCCCAACCGTACTCGGGGTGTTTCTTCATCAGGGCGTATTCTTCGTCGTCCAATTTGCCTGGCTTCTTCAAAATAGAATCCGGAATGCCGACTTTGCCGATGTCGTGAAGAAGGGCGGCGACCTCGAGGTTCTGGAGTTCGGCTTCATCGAGGCCGAGTTCCTGACCGACGCGCATGCCCCATTCCGCGAGGCGCGTGCTGTGTACGCCGGTATTGAGATCCTTGAGGTCGAGAAGCTGGTTGAAAGCGCAAATTACGGAGGTGCGGAGCGCGGAGACTTGTTCCTCTGCTTGCTTGACGCGCAGTGATTCCGGGACCCACGGAAGATTTGAGGGCACGGTGAGCACCGGAATCAGCTGATTGGACATGCTGTTTACTTGTTGCAGCCCGAATTGTTTGTCCACGCAGATAGAGCCTGGTAGACATCGAGGCGGCCGTTGTTGAGGTCAGGCGTCAGTTGTACCGCATGAGAAAATGCGCAGGCTGCCTTCTTTTGGTTGAGGGAAGACTTCGCGGACATCAGCAGGTCAGCAGAGCCCGCCACAAGCGGGGAGCTGAAGGAAGTACCTGAAGCGCTTGCGTAGGTGCCGCCGGGGTAGGTGCTGATGACGTATTCGCCGGGGGCGGCGACCCAAACGTCGGTGTCGCCGTAGTTAGAGAAAGTAGAGCGAGTATCGTAATCAGAGGTGGAAGCGATGCCCATGACGCTAGAGTTGAGCGCGGCAGGGTACACAGCGGCGCTCGTGTCTCCATTGCCGGCGGCAGCGACAAGAATTACGCCTGACTGATTCGCATAAGAGATTGCCGAGGACAACGCGGCAGATGGCGTGGACACGTCAAAGCTCATGTTCACGATGTTGGCGTTGTGCTGTACGGCGTAGTAGAGAGCCGCGACGATATTGGATACGTAGCCTGTGCCGTTTGCACCAAATGCCTTGAGAGGGAGGATCTGAGCGTTCGGCGCGGCCAGGTGGACTAGCCCAGTGGTCATCGTGCCGTGGCCGAAATCGGAGTAAGAGCTGCCGCCGCCATCTAGAATGGCCGCGGAAGACTGATCGAGAATGGCGGCGCTGGATTGTTGAACGAGGACGGGTTGCTCGGTTTCGGAGCTGCCGCTTGTGGAATTCTCCGGCTGCAATTGCGGGACATCGAGCCACTCGGAGGCGCCCGGCTGGTTGCGGGTAAAGTCGTAACCGGGGAGAAGAACTGGATAAAGGACGGGGTGGTAGATATCGACTCCCGTATCGATTACTGCGACGATGCCGGAACCGGTGACGTTGAAGCCGTTCTGGGCGTCGGTGAGGCGAATAATCTGTGTGGCAGGTTGAGCGGCATAGCCGTGGGTGACGATGGTCCCGTAGTAGTTTACCGGGGCATTGTCGTAGAGGCCGGCAGGGATCGTGGTAACAGGCACCTGAGGAAGAGGGAGGAGTTGGTCGGCTTCTACGCTCTCAATCCCTAGCAGACTCTCCAAGAGATTCCCGACGAAGCCAAGGAGGTTCGAGATGAGGTTGTTGGAGGAAGTCACTAGATAAGTTTGGCCGATCGAGCCATCCAAAGACTTTTGGACCTGGCAGTTTTCGGAGAGGCAAAGCTTCAGGACGGAGGTAAGACCCCCGTTGGTGCGCACGATGTAGCGGTTCTGCGCGGCTGCCGGGGTGGTGGTTAGAGCCAAAAGAGCCGCGATGGTTACGAAGCTGTAGAATTTGCGTTTCATATTGTTAGTCCCTTTCCAGGGTCTCCTGCTTCCGAACCGCCAGCAAATCCACACAAAAGTAGACCTGCTAAGTCTTGCGGAATCTTCCTTTTGCGCAAATAGTACGGGTGGTTTCGAGGTGCCAATCAAAAGCTACAAGGGATTTTGGTACTTGCGTACCAAAATGGGACTTCCTTGTAAAACGTGTTCCGGCGGGCGAGCTCATGGCTTCTTGCCTCCGGGTAAATTGCCCAAAGCGTTGCGCAGCGAAATGACGATCGGCTTGTCGTCGACGCCGGGGATGGAAAGCTCCAGATCCCCGGAATTTTCGAGCTCGCCGGAGAACTCGCCGAATTGATTGGTGACGACTACCACGCTGTTTCCCCGGTTGTTCGAGACGGTGACTTGGATATCGCGGCCGAGGACGCCGGGATGGCTCAGATCAAGCATCTGGCCGGTGATGACAATGCGGCTGCCGCCCGGCTTGGGCTCGATCTGGATATCGATCTGGTAGGGGTCGGCTCTAAAAAGCATTTGTCTTGTTCCGATTACGACCGAGCGAGCGCCAGCGAGGGCTGGCTGCCGGAAACTGTCGAACAGCACTTCGACTAAGGTGCGCGAGTCCTTCTGCGGTGTATTTAACCGAGTGGTTAAATACGAGGCTTTGGCCAGGCGCACCGCATCCGCTGAGGGCTGGTAACTGGCCTCCGCGGTTGCCGATTTGCTGACCTTTTGCCATAACGACACTGTCTCCTTACAGCTCTTGCAACCAGTGGCCAGGTGTTTTTGCATGGCTTCCTGTCGGCCTCTGGTGACTACGTGATTTACGAAATCGATCCATTCCTCTGTCGAAAAGTGCTTCATATCTCTTCCCCATCGCTTTCTTCTTTGCCTTCCGCTCCCCAGCGGAGGCAATGATTCAAGATCCCTCAGTGCATAAGGGAGGGGAGGAGGGTGAAAAATATAGGGTGGTTGGAGTTAAATAACTCTTTTATTTGCAGAGACTTGGCCGAAGAGGGCGAAAGGGGCCCAAAAATAGGGGTGGGGGTTTTGCTGTCGAAGTTGCTTCATGGCGGATTGCAGGGAGGCGGCCATATCGCCTGTTTCCATATAGCCCGTGTAGAAGGATTGCATAAGGTCGGCGGTGCTGCGGTCGTGTACGTCCCAGAGGGAAAGGAGGAGAGAGGAAGCGCCGGCGCAGAAGAGGCCGCGCTGGAGACCGAGGAGTTCGTCTCCAGCGGCGACGAAATTCATGCCTGTGGCACAGCCGCTGAGGGTGACGTGACGGGCTGAGAGACGCATTTGATAGAGATCATAGAGGTTAAGGTAGCCATCGCCGAGACGGATGCCGGAGAACATGGGGTTGTCCTGGCGGTAAGTGCCGTGCGTGGCGATGTGAAGGAGCGCGCTTTGGGACCCCTTTTTTCTGAGGGCGTCGGCGGTGGCTTGACCGCCAAGGAATAGATGGGATTGGGGGAGGATGGCGGCGACGGATTGAACTTCGGCGAGAATGTGCGGGGCGCGTTCATCGGGGATGCCCATGACGAGGGAGGCGGTCATCTCAGTCGGCGGCTTTTCTTGACAGAGGGCGAAGACCGTGGCGCTGGGAGCGTAAGAAATGGTGTAGGAGTCACAGAGATAGGAGTCGTCAATTTTGAGGGCGTGGAAGGGAAGGAAGTGAAGAGGGCCGTGAGGGACGAAGATCAGGTGTTTGGCCTGAAGATGGGGGCGCAGAGGGGAGATGAGTTCGGCAAAGAGGGCTTCGAGGTGACTTTGGGTGGCTTGGAGCAAGGGCTCGGCGAAGCGCTGGGTGTACGTGGCGCCCATGCGGAATTTGGAGAGCTGGAAGCGGAGAAGGTTCAGGAAATGGATGACGCGGGAGAAAACGGTGATGGGAGTAATTTCGATGGAATTTCGTGTGACGAGTGCGGCGACGAGGCGGTCGCCCGTTGAATAGTATTCGATTAGAGCGGAATCGATGGGGAGAGCGGATTGCAGTTTTTCGAGAGAGAAATCGGCGGGGGCTTCGAGAGTGGCGTTTTCGCGTTCGTGGGAGGGAAGTTCGCGGAGGGTGCGCAGGAGTTCGTTTTCGTGGGAGAGAGCTTTTTGCTGGAGTTGTCCGAGACGTTTGGCGGAGGTTTCTTCGGGGCGGAGTTGTTCGAGTTCGATGCGGTGGTAATACCAGTTCAGTTCTTCGCGGAGATCGCGAATTCTGCGAACGAGTTCACTTTGGCCGGCGTCGCCGAGTGGCAAGCTCTGGCCGCTTTGAAAAATCATTTCGGTCATGCTGCGGGATTTGGCGGCTTCGATGCAGGAGAAGGCTTCCGTTGCGGAGGACTCGGAGGCATCGCCGCTCAGGTACAAATCGACCAACGCTTCGTAGACTTGGAGGCGGTTTTTTACGAAGGAGATTTTCAGCTCTTCGGCGTGCAAACGGCTGCGGAGGGCTTCGAGAGACTTGCGCGCTTGTTGATAGGACGCCAGCGCAGCACAGCGGTCGCCGCGGGATTGCGCAAGCTGGCCGCGAAGGAAATGGGTTTGGTAAGCGAGGACGGGGGCTTGCAGACCGGAAATTTTGGAGACGGCGTCGTCGGTTTCTGATTGGGCGGCCGGGAGTTCGCCGACCTGGAGCGCGATACGGGCGAGAAGAAGGTGGGCGAGAGCGGCTTTGCCATGAAGGGCGGACTGGTCGAAAAACGCGGCAGCGCCGGAGCAGAGACGACGAGCTTCAAAATAGCGTCCTTCGTGGAAGAGAAGAAGGCCTTGGTAGAGATCGAGGAGCCAAGGCCAGACTAGATTTTTCTCGGCGGCGAACATGGCGCGTGCTTTTGTGAAACGTTCGAGGGCCTGGATCGTTTTCCCCTGCTGGCCGTACGCGGTAGCTTCGTTGGCGAGCGTTTTGGCTGCTTCGTAGCCCATGCCGAGCTTTTCAAAGCGGAGAAACCCTTCGTAAGCCATTTCGCGGGCTTCCTCACTGAGGTTCAGCTCGAGATAGATTTCGGAAAGATCGAGATGACACAAAGCGAAA
This sequence comes from Candidatus Acidiferrum sp., assembly GCA_049794595.1. Classification (GTDB taxonomy): domain Bacteria; phylum Acidobacteriota; class Terriglobia; order Acidiferrales; family UBA7541; genus Acidiferrum. Next base: position 814 of record JBARCY010000381.1, on the reverse strand, counting down.
TGGTAGGCGTCGCCGTTGGCCTCGCAGGCGCGGCGCGTGGCGAAGAGCATTTCGATGGCGCGGCTGTATTCGCCGCGAAAATAGTAGAGATAGGCGATGTTGTAGTCGGCTTGATCGCGAAGGAGAGGCATGTCGTAGCGGACACAGAGTTCGCGGGATTTCTGGTAGCAATCGAGGGAACGCGGGAAATCGTTTAAGCTGATGAGGCACATGGCCATGTTGTGAAGCGTGATGGCGGCGCGCTCCCAGTCGTGATTTTCGGCGAGTGTTTTATAGGCGCTCTCGTAGTGGAGCATGGCCTCTTCGAAACGGTCCTGCCGGTGGAAGATGTTGCCGACGTTGTTATCGAGGTTAGCGATGCGGCGGGGTTCACCTAGATGAGTGAAGATTTCTCGGGCGCGTTCGGAGGATTTGAAGGCGCGATCGTATTCGCCGAGCAGGATGAGGGGCTGGATGGAACTGCTGAGGGTACGGGCGGCTTCCCTCAGGTTGCCGAGAGAATCGTACATGGCGATGGCTTGCTCGTGATGTTCTACGGCGGCGCGATTGTCGCCGCAGGCATAAAGAGCGTTCGCTTTGGCCCGTATGCCGAGCGCGAGGTCCTCTTTGCGGCGGAGTTTGCCTCCAATCAGAACGGCGGCTTCGGCGAGATGCAGCGCTTCCTTTGTATCGACGCGGATTTTTTCGAGGACGAGATCGGCGAGCTGTTTTACGACTTCACTGCGAACTAGCGCCTTGTGGCGCGAGAGAAATTTGCGGCGGTCCGGCTCGTTCCCAAGCCGGGCGAATTGCAAGAGGGCCTCTTCCCGGGGGA
>JBARCY010000380.1:0-13013 GCA_049794595.1 Candidatus Acidiferrum sp. | reverse complement strand
GAAATCGAGCGCAGTGTCACGGCAGCTTTGAAGCGAGTGGTGTGGGAAACGATCCAGTTGGTCATGTAACCGCCGTAGCTTCCCCCGGTCACGCCCAGGTCATTGGAATCAATCCAGGGATATTGCTTCAGTGCGGCGTCCACTCCGGCCATGATGTCCTGATAATCCATCCCACCCCAGTTGTTAATTTCGCCGCGCTCGAATTTTTCGCCATAGCCAGTCGAGCCGCGCGGATTGCAAAAGAAAACGGCCCAGCCCTTCGCGGCATAGACCTGGAATTCGTGATACCAGTCCACGCCAAACATGCCCTCTGGACCGCCGTGAATTACCAGGACCATGGGATATTTTTTGCCGGGCTGCCAACCAAGGGGCTTGACGAAGAAACCGTCGATCGCCCAGCCATCGGTGCTTTTGTAGGGCAGGCGTTCGACGGGCTGAAGCTCGAGTTGCGCCCACAGTTCGCTGTTCACATGGGTCAGCTGATGTTCGTCGGAACCATCGAGGCTGGAAATGTAAAGATCGTCGAGATGCTGGAAATCGTTGGCAAGATAAGCCATCTTCCCGCTGTTCTCATCAACATCAAATGCATGAACGCCGCGCGGACCTGAAGTGACCGCAGAAAAAGTGCGGGAATCCAGATCAGCGCGAAAAATATGCGTTTCGCCCTTCATGCCGGAGGTAAAAAGTAGAGAGTTAGCGGTTGCCCAGTGCAATTCTCCTGGAATCATGTCGAGGTTTTTTACGGCGAGCTGCGAGGCAGCGCCGCCCGAGGAGTCCGCGATGTAAAGCTTAGGAAACTGGTGTGCGGCGGTCTGGCCCGTGAAGAGAATTTGTTTCCCATCAGGGGACCAGCGGGGATTTTCATCCTCAAACGCATGATCGGAAATCTTTGTAAGAGTCCCACCTGTGGCGGGAATCACCCAGACGTCCGTGTTGTGGCTGCCGTCATACGCCTTTCCCGTGCGGTCGGAAACAAACGCGATGTGCGTGCCATCCGGCGACCATTGCGGATCGGTGTCCTCCCAATCTTGCCCCTCGGTAATTTGCTTCGCTTCTCCCCCCGGCACGTTAACAACCCACAAGTGGCGGCGCTCGTCGTCAAACCAGCCCGTGTCGTTGAACTTATAGCGGATGTGCCTGTAATGCCGGACGTCGCTCTTGCGGTCGGCGGCGGCAACGCCATCCATCGGACCGGACGTGCTGACAACAACGATCCGGGATCCCTCAGGAGACCATTGATAACTCTGGACGCCGTTCTTTAATCTTGTAAGAGCCAGGGCTTCTCCCCCGCCGGCAATGGAGAGCAAATAAATTTGCGATTTCGGTTTTTCGCTCGACGAAGGTTCTGTAGCGCGCGCGGAAAGAAAAGCCAGCGTCTTGCCGTCCGGGTTCCAGCGAGGAGAGTTCGAGCTAAACCCTTCCGCGCTCAATCTGCGCGGGGCCGATGAACCGTCGGCGGGGACGGCCCAAATCGAGGATTCGCGGCGATTCTTCTTTTGATCGACGACCGTCAGAACATAAGCGACAACTTTCCCATCGGGTGAAATATGGGGATCACCAATACTTTTGAAGGAAAAATTGTCTTCCGGGGTCACACCGCGTTTTGTTTGCGCACGCAGTGCACCGGAGCCAAGAATGACTACGGAAAAGAAACCCGCAACGGCAAGAACCATGCGAAGGGTTTTCATAATGCGGGGAACTCTAACATAGCGGGAACTATGCACAAGGAATTCCGTCGATGAACTCCTATTGCGGCAAGGGTGGCGGCGCAGCTGACATTTTGCGAGCGACATCTTCCTCGGCTTTGTTGTGCAGCTCGCGAACTTTGGCGAATTCTTTCTGGGCTGCTGCCTCGTCGCCCGTGGCTTGATACACTCGGCCTAGCCGAAAATGCGCATCGGGCTGTTGGGGATCCAATTCCACAGCACGCTTTAGCGCGACCATTGCGTCCTGATCACGGCCCTGCTGCGAAAGAATGGCTCCCAGGTCGAGATAGGCGATGCGGATGTCCTGGTGCGATCGCAGAGCTTTTTTAAGCAATGCGACGGCGGCGTCTGGATCATTTTTCTTCATGGCCACATCGCCAAGATAGGCCAGAGCTTGGGCGTTGTCCGGGTCCAGCGCTAGCTCAGCCTTGAAGTCGGTTTCTGCATCATCATATTGCTTCAGCTTCCAATACAGATAGCCCAGGCCGAAGTGCACGTTGGGTTCTTGTGGGGCGGCTTTTGCGGCTTCCTGAAACTCGGAGATGGCTTCGGCAGTTCGGCCCAAGCCGTCCAGCGCTTCTCCCATAAGGACGTGAGTCGCTGGCGAGTTTGGATCGCGCTGCGCAATCTGGCGAAACTCATCGAGAGCGCAATCGAACTTCTTGGCCCATAAACAGCTTTGCGCCAAAACTTTACCCAACTCGATGTTGTCCGGATCGGCCTTGGCTGCGAGCGCCAGCTGTTTTGAGGCCTCCAAAAAACGGCTCGCTCCGTAGTAGCTCAGACCAAGGAGGGTGCGCGCCTGCGTGCTGCCCGGTTGTTCGGCCAGAGCCGCGCCAAACGGAGCGATGGCCGCGGCGAAATGACCTTGCTTGAACTCCGCAAGACCCAGATTGAGCTGAATGCCCGGAAGCTTGGGATCGAGAGCGAGAGCCTTTTTGTAGGCGGCGGCAGCTTCCGGATATTTTTGAAGCCTTGACAGGTCAACACCCAGGCTGGCGAAGGCAGCGGCATCGCGCGGGTTCCGCTGAACGACTTCCTGCCAAACCTTCGCTGCCTCATCGAGTTTACCTTGCTGTTCCAATGCGATCGCTTCCGCCGGGATAGGAATGGAGGATTGCGTCAGAGCCTTAGCAGGCCAAAGGAGAGGCCACCACAGAGCGATTGCCAGCACCCACAAGCAACGACGATTTGTAGTGGGGAGTTTGATTAACATTCTTTGGCCCCCCCCCCGGTTTTTTCGTAAGTGTTCATTCTAAAGAGTTTTAAGTCCTTATTTTTTGCAAATGCGCATTCTAAAGGAGTTACAGGCCAATTTCTTGGAACTTCTGATTCTACAGGAGTTAGATCTATCCGGCGAGCAATGACCGGCGAGATCTGGCGAGTGGCAAATGACATGTTGATTTGAGGAAGGAGTGTGCTGAGGAGAGAGAGGAACTGCCCGGCCAGAAGAGAAGAGAGCCCGCCAGAATGGGAAACTGAAGGGCGAGGAAGAGTGTCCCAGTTAGTGAGCCGCGGGACAGAAAAGCGGGGAGGCAGAGCGAGGCTTCGAGTATGGACGCCCAGAATCACAAGGAATGGTAGCACAAGATTTACCGACTGTCTATATTGAAGTTATTGACATTCGAATGACCTGTGGAAAAGTATCCGAGGGGAACCTGCGCGGTTAATGGGGCGAGGGGGAAACTGGTCGCGGTTGACTCTGCAAGACGCACAAGTGCGCCAGAAAAAAAAGCCCCGCTCGCAGTGCGAGCGGGGCGGGGGTGCTGCTTCCGGGGTGATTAGAAGTAAATCTTGCCACCGAGCTGCAGAATGCGCGGGTCGGAGGCAGAGTTGAATTGACCAAAGTTGTTGCCGCCATTGTATGCAAATGAGTTCGTCGCTGAGTTGAAGTTGAAATTGATACCCGTGTTGACGCCACTGAATTGAGTATGGTTCCAAGTGTTGAAAGTTTCGAGACGAATTTCGAGGCGGCTGCCGCGAGATTCGCTAAGGGTGAAGCTCTTGAAGAGCGAGATGTTCCAGTTGTCGCGGCCGGGACCGGTCACGCCGTTGTGAGGCTCATCCCCATACGCTCCAATCGCTGGATCGGAGAAGGCTGTCGGGTTGATGTACTGGATTTGCTGCTGTGCGTTTGGATTGACCACGTGCTCATAGGCAATTGGGCCGGTGATGTCGGGCCGGTTGCTCCCGCCGACGAAGTTTCCGCCTTGGGTGCCACCGAGCGTGACGTTGAGCGGCAAGCCCGACTCAATCGTCACGATGCCGGAAGCTTCCCAGCCGGCAATCACGTTCTTGACGAATTTGTTGTCGTTGTGGCGGAGAAGCGGGATGTCGTAGATGAAGTCCACGACAGCGACGTGAGTGCGATTATAGCCACTGAGGCCATTGTCATAGGCCCAGCCAGCGTAGGGGTTAGATATGCCACCGAGGTCGCCGCCACCGCTGCCAGCAGTGGTTGGGTCCACCGCACGGGACAGGGTGTACAACGCACGCAGGGTCAGGTCGCGGCTCAGCTGCGAGTTGAGATCGACCTGCATGGAGTTGTAATGCGTGTTGGCCTCGTTCGTAGACAGGTTGATGGTATTAAAGCCTGGATAGGTCAGACCCGGAGTAGTCTGGTACGCCGGGAGCGGAGCGCCGGACTCGATGGCCGGTGTGAGGATTGCCGCCAGGGAACTCTCCGGCACCAAATTGCTGTTGGTGGTGTAGTAGTTCTGATGGCGGCCCTGGTTGCCGACGTAGCTAACGGACAGCACGGTCTTGGCGTTCAGGGCGTGCTGTACGCCAATGCTGTACTGATAGCTCACCGGCAGGTCGTAGTTAGCCACGTCCAAGCCGGTGATGCTGGCTGCGTTGATGGGCTGAGGCGCGGGTGCGCCGGTGGCGAGCGCGACGCTTGGGTTGGTCATCTCGACGCTGTTCAGGTTGACCTGCAAGCTGAATGGAATGTTGGGACCGGCATTGTACATATCGTTGCCCTGAATGCGCTCGTACATGATGCCGAAGCCGCCGCGAACGACGGTCTTGCCAGAGCCGGTAACGTCATAAGCAAAACCGAGGCGAGGACCGAAAGCAGCCCAGTGATTGTTGACGAGGTCCTTGGGGACGCAGAAGGTAGGACTCGTGTAGCATTTGCCCTCGATGCCGATGCCATTCAGGTAGAGAGGCACGCCCGCGAGAATCGAATTGGGGCTGGTGCCGAGGCCGGGGCTGATGCCAGCGCAACCTGGGTCGGTAGCCGAGTTGCCGCTGGCGCAGATCGTACTGTTGGTGTTGAAGGTAGCAGCGAGACTCGGATCATAGAGCTGCGGGTAGAAGTTGCCCATGCGGTTGTTGGCTTCGTAGGTGTGGGGAACGCCGTCCCAGCGGAGGCCGAGGTTCAAGGTTAGGCGGTGATTGACGCGCCAGTTGTCCTGGATCCACAAAGCCGTCGAGACGTTGTTCCAATAGCCGCTGTCCTGAACCGCCAGTTGCTGGTAAGAGCTGGGCAAGCCGAGGAGCATGTTGGCGGTGTTGCTTCCGGTGAAATCGCTGTTTTGGAAACTGAAGCCGCCCTGGGTTTGGCCGAAGAGGGCCTGGACTTTCTTGTAGAGGGCCCAGCTACCACCGATTTTGAACTGGTGCGCACCATGGGTCCAAGAGATATCGTCGCGAATCTGGTAGTCGTTCGCACTGTTGATCCACGGCCAACTGGAGACTTCAAAATTCGAGCCAGCGCCGCCGCCGAAGTCAATGTTGGGAATGCGGTTGCCGAAGGGGCTGGTGCCGAACAAGCGGGAGTTCGTCCCGTCGTAAGCGCTCGGCAGAGTCAAACTGGCCAAACCAGTAGCGGCGTAGGGAATGATGTTGATGCGGTTGCCGTTATAGTTGAAGGCGACTTCGTTCACCAGCGTGGGGCTTATGGTGTACGTAGTGTGGACCACAGCGCTATACGATGGGTTGGTGAAATTGTCGCCGACGGTCGGAACGTTATCACCGCTCCACTGGCTAATGGGATAGCCCTGGGTGGATTGCTCGGCGATGAAGTGTCCAAAGACCGAGAATTTGTCGGTGAAATTGTGGTCGATGCGAACGATCTCTTCCTTGACGCTGGTATCAGAATTGGCGCCGCCGACGAAGGTACCGATGCCGCCAGCAATGTTCGTGGTCGGAGCGGGAAAGATCCCCGCATTCAGTAGAGCCGCGCCGTTAGCATTTATCATGCAAGATGGAATGACGTTCCCGGGGAATTTGCCACCTGGCGTGAGTCCGGCAGGGAGGGCGCCTCCTGGACAATTCTGCGTGAGGTAACTCTCGTTTGGCCCCAGGTTAGGAACTGTAAGCTGCGTGGGGGTAGAGGCGGTGAGAAGGGAACCAAAGTTGCCGCCGAAGGTAGCCGGATCGGGAACGGTCTGGACGGTGCTGCCGCCTATAATGTACCTTCGCCATTCCATGTTGTAGAAGAAGAAGGTCTTCTTCTTATCCGGGTTATAAAGATGGCCCAGAGTTACCGGGCCGCCGACGTTAAAGCCAAAAATGTTGTAGCGCAGTTCTTGTTTGACGGGTTGAACGGCCTCGGGCTGGAAGAAGTTGCGGGCGTCGAAGGCGTCGTTGCGGTCGAACTCCCAGGCCGAGGCGTGGATCTGATTGGTTCCGGACTTGAGAACCATGGTCATGGTGCCGGCGGAGGAGAGACCATAATCCGCGCTGTAGTTGGAGGTCAGAGCGCGAAACTCCGCGATAGCGTCCGTGGAAGGCGCGATGCTCATGCCGCCCGCACCGCCGCGGTCATCATCTTCGCCGCCGTCGAGCAAATAGATGTTGTGGTTCTGGCGCATGCCGTTGAACTCGACGCTGGCGTCGCCGCCGGCGGAGGTGTTGACAGTACCGCTGATCTGGCTTGAAGCGCCGGGAGTCAAAGCAGCCAACTGATAGATGCCGCGGCCATTGATGGAGAGCTGGGACATCTGCTGTTCGTTAATCAGGTTGCTCTGCTCGCCGGAATCGGTCTGGACCTGAACGGCGTTGGCTTCCACGGTGACTGTTTCTTGCGCCGCGCCTAACTGCATCTGGAAATCAGCGCGGACACGGTCGCCGACGGTTAACACAATGTTCTTCTCTTCGGAAGCCTTGAAGCCTTTGGCCGCGGCTTTCACAGCGTAGTGACCGATTTGAAGATCGGGCGCAACATACTGGCCCGCGTCATTCGTCATAAAATTGCGGCTCACACCCGTGTCCGTGTTGGTGATTGTGACTGTGACGTTCGGCACCACGGCACCTGAAGGATCAGTGACGGTGCCGACGATAGCCGTCTGCTGAGCAAAGGTTGAAAACGAAAAAGCAATCAGAGAAACCAAAAGAACAAATAGAAAGCGCAGTCGAGAGGGCTTGACCGCAAAAACGATATTCTTAACGGATTGCAACACAGCTTGCATAGTTATGCCTCCACACCCCACGGCGATTGGAAACGCCGTTAACGTAAACGGAGCTTTTCATTTGAGGATGGTTCATGTCAAGCACTTTTTTTGATTTGTGAAAGCGGCATGTCTGATGCTTCCTTTTGTAACAAACGAAGGGGAGGGTAGCTTGAGGGGCGGTGCCGATGTATCGAACCTCGTGTTTTGGTACTGTTAATGGCAGCTGAGCGATTGATCTGACATCTGATTTCCATGGCGCGTCGTGAGAATCCGTTCGTGAGCCTTCACGTTTGGTGTAAGTAAATGGATTTATTAATGGGTTTTCTAAATTTAGGCCAGAGAGAGCCACGACGAGGGAAAGCGATTCTCGTCGGAAGTATGATCGTGGTTTCGCTGTGCTTATTGACACTCGCGCTGAGCTCAACCGGGCGACCTCAGGCAAATCAGCAGACAAAACAGGCCACTTCCGGGATGGGGGTTGCCACGGGGGGTGCCCACCCCGCCGTGAAAGATTCTTTGTCCCGTCCGATCACCGCCGGGGGATTTGTGGACGGCGCGACGGTGGTTTTCAGCGACATTACCAAACAAGCTGGGCTCGATAAATTCCTCCATCGTTCGGGAACGCCAGAGAAAAAAACGATTATCGAGACTATGGGCTCGGGTGTGGCACTGCTCGATTACGACAACGATGGATGGCTGGACATCTATCTTGTGAATGGTTCCACCATCGCAGCATGGAAGGGAAAGGAAGCTCCGCCACGAGCGATGCTCTTCCACAACAATCATGACGGCACATTTACGGACGTCACGGAAAAAGCCGGCGTCGCCAATGAACGATGGGGATTTGGTGTGGCTGTGGGCGACTACGACAATGATGGATGGCCGGACATTTACGTTGCCAACTACGGAAAGAACCGGCTTTATCACAACAATCACGACGGGACATTTACAGACGTCGCTGAGAAAGCGGGCGTCGCACTCGGCAGCTGGTCCGCGGGACCTACTTGGGGCGATTACGACCACGATGGACGGCTGGATCTATTTGTTCCGGGCTACGTGAAATATGACATGGACAATCCACCGATCGCCGGGCAAGGGCGAATCCCACAGAACTTTTGTCAATTTCGCGGGATTGACGTCATGTGCGGTCCGCGCGGATTACCTGGCGAGAGCGACCATTTATTCCATAACAATGGCGACGGAACGTTCTCGGACGTGAGCGTGAAAGCGGGCGTTTCCGATCCGAACGGATATTACGGGCTGGCCTCGGCTTTCGTGGACGTCGATGATGACGGATGGGTGGATTTGGCGGTGGCGAACGACTCGACGCCGAACTATCTCTACCGTAACAAACACGATGGCACATTCGAGGATATCAGCTACGCGTCGGGATTCGCGCTGAGCGATGACGGACGCGAGCAGGCATCCATGGGGATCGCCATCGGCGATTATCAGCGGACGGGGAGAATCGATCTCTTCACCACGACGTTTTCCGATGATTACAAAACACTCTATCGCAATGACGGGCGCGGAAGCTTTTCGGATGTGACCTACGCGGCGGGGCTAGCAGGGCCGACAATTCCATTTCTTTCGTGGGGAACAGGGTTCCTCGATTACGACAATGACGGCTGGCTGGATTTGTTTATCGCGAATGGGCACGTGTATCCGGAGGTCGACAAGCAGGATTGGGGCACAACGTGGGCGGAGCGGCCGCAGCTTTTTCGCAATCTGGATGGAAAGAAATTTCAGGAAGTGCCGCCGGCGACGGGGAGCGGGCTGGCGGATGTGATTACGGCGCGCGGGGCGGCGTTTGGCGATCTATTCAACGACGGAGAGATCGACGTGGTGATCAACAACATCGATTCCCACCCCACGTTGCTGCGCAATGTGTTGAAAACGGGAAATCATTGGCTGGAGCTCAAGCTGATTGGCGGAGGGAAGAGTCCGCGCGATGCGAACGGAGCGAAGGTATTTCTGACAGCCGGCGGAGTGCGGCAGCGTGGCGACGTTTACAGCGGCGGATCTTATGGATCGAGCTCGGATCAGCGGATTCACTTTGGTTTGGGGAAAGCAACCGCGGTCGATTTCATCGAGATTAATTGGCCCAGCGGGACAAAGCAAAAAATCATGTCACCCGGAATAGATCGAATCATCGTGGTGAAGGAAGGAGAGCGAGGCGAAAGCGGATCTCCGACAAGGCCGCCGACCTCGTAGCGGACGGTTAGTGGAGGGGCGACTGGGGTGAATTATTCGGGGCACTCTGCACGGCTTTCTGAAGCTGTTCGCGCATTTTGCGGACACGGTCCGCCATGTGACCCGTTGGATCGAGTTTGAGGTAGGAATCCGCATCTTGCAAGGCAGCGGGAAAGTTGTCCGTCTCGATGTGAAGGTTGTAAAGCAGAAGATAGGTTTGAGGATTGTCCAGTTTCAGATCGCGAGCCGCAGTGGCGCAAGGGAGGGCTTCCTTGAAACGATTCTCACCTGCTAGGGCTGTGGCTAATTCAAACTCTGCGCGCCAAGACGAAGCATCGAGGGCAATCGCTTTGCGGAGCAAAGGCGCGGCTTCGCTGAAGCGCTTGCGGCTATTGAACACGGAGGCGAGGTCAACCATTGCTTGCGGATACTTTTCGGCGCTCAGGTCGATGGACTTTCGAAGCGAGGTCTCCGCCGCTGCTGCATCGCCCATTTTATCTTGGGCTAGCCCCATCGCCGCGTAGGCTTCATAATACGAGGGATACTGGGAGATGGCCTTCTCGAATTGAGCCACAGCTCCGCGATAATCCGACTTCTCGACGACAAGTTGCACGCCTTTCTCGAACGATTCCCGCACCTTGGGGGGAACACTCAGTTCGTGTTCAGAGACAGGATTTACAGACTTGGGAGAAGAGTCAGGAATTACCGGCCGCAGGAAAACATCTTTGTAAACATGGCCCGACCCATCCGGCCGCACAAACTCACGGAGAGTGACGTACCCATCGCGCTGCGCAACGACGTAACAATCGCCTTGGCCGATATCATCGAATTCGTAGGCGCCATTTCCGTCCGAATAGGCATTCGCGATGGGTGTACCCATGGCGTTCTGGAGTTCCAGGTGAACCGAAGCGATGAGATGGCCGGAGCCTTCCTCGCGGATGTGGCCTGATAGGATCTTCCTCTGAAGGTCCTGCCCGAAGCATGTGGACGGAGCCAGGAGAAGCAGAAAGAATAACAGCCGTGAAAACCATCGCTGCATGACACACTTCCCTGAGGAGATGATAACAGGAGGCGCCGACCGTTTCCACGGCGTTGCGGGAGGGGCCGGCTTTCTTCACGCGAGCGGCGGCTTAGGCATTCCACTGCACAACTGTATACGAACGCGGGGGCAGCTCGAAGGTCGTGCGTCCACTGCCGTCGGAGGGCTGTTCGCCTTTTTGCGGAATCACACGCGTCGGGGAATCGAATGTATTGCTGGCTTTCAGGTCGCTGCCTGTGAGGACAACCGTTTCGCCGGAGCGTGGCGAAGAACCTTCCCACACGATTTGAACTTCATGAGGCTTGGCCAAATCGCGATTGAGGAGGAAGAGTGCGATCTTTCCCGTGTCGGTTTGCAAAGTTCCGGCCACATCCACGTAATGGACTGCGCCCATGCCTGACACGTCGTAGCTGGGAGATTCCACGAGGAGATCGAGAGCTGAACCGCGAGCGAACTCGAGCGCCCAACTGTACGGGTAATAAATAGTTTGCCGGAGCAGGCCGTTTTCGTTGGTCATGATGGGAGCGATGACATTGACGAGCTGCGCGAGACACGCGAGTTTCACGCGGTCCGATTTGCGAATCAGCGCGTTCAGAAGGCCGCCGACGAGGAGAGCATCCTCGAGGTTATAGACTTCTTCCAAAAGGTGGGGCGCGATTTTCCTGTGGCCATTCATGGCATCGCCGGATCTCGCGCGGTACCAGACATTCCATTCATCGAAGCTGAGCCACAATTTTTTCGGTGAGCGTTTGTGTCCCTGAACGACGTCGCAGACCGCGGCGACCTCTTCAATCTGGCGTTCCATGCTGAGGTTCATGGCGAGATACTTCGAGCTGTCGCCGCCGGTTTCTTCTGGCGTGTTACCGATGTATCGGTGCAAGGAAATGGCATCGACGTAGTCGTAGCACTGCTCGAGGACCTCGCGATCCCATTCGAGATAGGTGGGCATGCCGGGACCGCTGGAGCCGCAGGCGATCAGTTTCAAAGAAGGATCGACGTAGCGCATTTGCCGCGCAGCATCTTCGGCTTTCAAGCCGTATTCGGTGGCGGTCATGTGGCCGATTTGCCAGGGACCGTCCATCTCGTTGCCGAGGCACCAGTGCTCGACGTTGTAGGCGTCCGCGATGCCGTTCTTACGCCGGAGGTCGCTCCAGCGCGTGCCTTTATCGATGTTGCAGTATTCGACGAGCGCGGCGGCTTGCTCCGGGGTGCCGGTGCCCAGATTCAGGCCCATAAGGGGTTTCGTGCCGACGGCACGGCACCAAGCGAGAAAATCATCGGTGCCAAACTGATTGGTGTTGATGGTGTTCCAGGCTTTGTCCAGCACCACCGGACGATCGGCTTTGGGCCCGATGCCGTCCAACCAGTTATACCCAGAGACAAAATTTCCCCCCGGATAGCGAATGATGGGAACGCCGAGCTTGCGGATCTCATCCATGACATCTTTCCGGAAGCCGTTGGCGTCGGAAAGTTTGGATTGCGGATCGTAGATTCCCTCGTAGATAGCGCGGCCGAGATGCTCGAGAAAGGAACCGAACAAGTCCCGGTCGATGGGAGCCATGGTCCTGCGGGAATCGGCGTAAATGCGTACGGGTTGAGCGGGATTTGAAGAGGCCGATTGGCCGAGGAGATGAGAGCCGAGCGCGAGGTTCGCGCCGATAGCCACGCCCGTCTTAGTAGCATCTTGCAGAAAATGTCGTCGTGAGATAGGACGCATTCGCGGAGCTCCCCTGTAATCCGATTTCGAAGATATGGATTGGCTGCCAGGCAACAGAAGTCGGGAACACGTTTACTGATGCGCTGGGCCTGACTTCGCCTCCATGGCGGGTGTGATTGTACTCCTCACTCCCTGGGGCGGCGCAAGCAGGTAAACACGCGCGTTGCTTGAACGACTCTTCTGTTCCCCACCGACATTTCGTTAAATCGTGTTAAGGTACGCGGGCCGTGCATCCTAAGTCCTGAACTCTCTTTATGGGGTGGAAGTTCAAGGAAGGTGTCCGGCAGAGCTGAAACCAATCAGCCACTTAAGGAGTAAGGAGAATTTGATCTTGCGTGGCGGCGCCAGACCAAAGGGGAAGTGCGCGCTGCAAGTGGTTCGTCGAGGAGTGCGGTAGATGAGCAAGGAGAAACACGGAATCCATTTGATCGCCGAAATGGCGAAAGTGTCGATTGGGACCGTGGATCGCGCGCTGCACGGGCGCGGCGGAATCAAAGAGGCGACGCGCAAACGTATTCTGCAGATCGCTCAGCAAATTGGGTATTCACCAAACCTTGCAGCGCGCGCACTTTCCGTTGCGAAAGCCCGCGTGCGTATTGGCGTATGCATTCCCAAAGAAATTCACTTTTTCTACGACCAGCTTTGGGGCGGAGTTTTGGATGAAGCGCATCATCTGGAACAGTTCGGCGTCGAGTTTGTGAACCGTCCCGTGCAGACGCTCGGAGAAGGAGATATCGAGGTTTTCAAGGAACTGATGGCCAGCGGCGTGGATGGGATTGTTCTGACGGCAGGAAGCCCGAAGGAATTAACACCCCTGATTGATGATGCCGAGGAAAAAGGCGTGCGCGTCGTTTGCGTTTCCACGGATGCTCCGGAGAGCCGGCGTTCCAGCATCGTTTGCGTGGAGCCTCACTTGAACGGCTTCCTGGCAGGTGAGCTGATGGGCAAGTTTGTTACGC
>JBARCY010000379.1:0-48635 GCA_049794595.1 Candidatus Acidiferrum sp. | reverse complement strand
CAGCAGTTTTGCTATCTCCGCGGCAGTTCTACGAAGCGCGGAGCTGGTATTCACGGCGAAAACTTGGACAATTCCGCGAGAAGGTGTTTGGAAAGAAGGCAGCTGTTGGAGATGAGCCGCGATGAGCGCGCCGCTGATCTCCGTTGTGGTCATCGCTTATAACTACGGGCGATTCATTGAAGAATGCCTCGATAGTGTGCTGGCGCAGGATTTCCCGATGGAGAAGGTGGAGATCCTGGTGGTGGACGACGGGTCGACGGACGATACCGGGGAGCGGGTGAAGAAATATGGCTCGCGCGTCCGGTATCTCTACAAGCCAAATGGCGGGCAAGCGTCGGCGCTGAATCTGGGGATTGCGAATGCCAGCGGCGAGATTGTGGTCTTGCTCGATGCCGACGATTTTATCCTGCCGGGAAAGCTGGCGCGGATTGCGGAAGCGTTTGAGCGGGATCCGGCGCTGGGGATGGCGTATCACCGCATCCAGGAATGGCACATGGACACGGGCGAACGGCGGGACTGGGAGCTTCCAACGGTCTCAGGAGACATGCACAAGGAGCCCGGGAAATTCGTGTGGTACGTGACTCCGCCGAACCTGGCGATCTCTTTCCGGAGAAGCGCACTGAACAAGCTGATGCCGATCCCGGAGGAGATCCGCATGCTGGCGGATTGCTACATCGCGGCACTGATTCCCTTCATCGCACCGGTGCTGGCGATTCCGGAGATTTATGCGATTTACCGTTATCACGGCACGAATTCTTATGCGAGCACCGCACAGGAGGTGCCGCTCGAAACACGGAAAAAAAAGCTGAGAATGTGGCAAATCGTGACGGACGCGATGCTTACGTGGATTGCGGAGCACGGTTATACCAGAAAGCAACGGGCGGTGAAGGCGATGATAGACCGGTGGAATATCATCGTGGAGCGAGAGGAATTTACAGTGACGCCGCCGAGCCGCGTGAGGTTTTTTCGATACCTCCTGCAATGCTACCGGTACCGATACCCGCTGATGGGCTGGAAGCTGCGGGCGATTAATTTGTCGAACGCGCTTGGCGCGCTGTTCGTGGGGTACAGGAATTTTCACCGGCTGGACGAGGGCCGGGAAGGCCTGACGCGGAGGATGCGCACCTTTGTAGGCGGTGAGGTCAGGAGCCTACCACTGGACGCCGGGATAGAAGCTGGGCATGCGGAAGCCGCGATAGGCGAATTGGCCCGTGATTATCATTTGCCAGACGGCTTGCGGCGATGAGGTCTGAGTAACTTCGTAAATCGCGGCTGCGTTATGGGCGGTGTCGGTCATCGCTGTGGTGGCGCATTCGTCGTACTCCACGTTGCCGTTTTTGAGGACTTCGGCGTTGCCGCCAAAGTAAGAATAATCGGGAGTGGTTGGATTGATTACGAAGGTAGCGGTTTTCGCCGTTTCGTCGATGGTGAAGACGGGAACCGTGCTAAAACACGGTATCCCGTTGCCACCGCAGGTATCGCCTGGAGCGTCTGAGACGTCGCGGTCGTCGCCGTTGTCGAAGAGAATGAGCGAGAACTGGCCGCTGGTATTCGCGGTGGTGAAAGAAGGCCCGTGCTGGGCGTAAAACCAATCGGTGAGATTGGTGTCGGACGTGCCGTCGGCGTTGAGGAGGGAGAAGTCAGCGGTGTCCTCGGGCGTGGTATCGGTGGGAAGAACCGCGCCGAGCTTCCAGACAGGATCTCCCGAGCCGGTGCCGTTTGCGTAGGGCAACTTCACGAGCCAGTTCTGGTGGCGGATGGAGATAATGAGATCGCCGTCGCTGGAGGAATAGAGGAGAGCGTTGGTGTGCGTCCAGTCCGGATAACTGTAAGGACGCCTGTTGGTGTCCAAGTGATTGAACTCGTTCCAGGCCCAGACGGGCTGAGGGAGGTGATTGGGATTGTTGCCGCCGACATTTTCCATATCGCCGAGATCGATGATGATGTCGCCCACCGGTGTCGTGTCGTCCGAAAGGGTCTCCGTGGTACTGGCGATAACAATCAGGTGGCCGTTGGGCAGCACGACGAAATCGTGATGCGTGCCGATGACGGTGACATTGCATTCGGCGCAGGTGGCGGCGGCGAGGGCGGTGTTGAGCTGAGCGGCGGTCATCTGCCAGATAATGTTGCCGCCCAAATCGATTTCCTGCATGAATGAGCCGAGCCCATCAGTGGGAACAGCGGCCGCGAAGTTGATCAGGAAATGCCCATTTGAGAGCAGTTTGATCGGGTTGGCCGCGACGCCTGCGGCTAGCGTCGGATTGTAGGCCCAAAGCACGTTGCCGGCTAAATCCGTCACTGCCAGCGGGGAGAACGCCGCACCGGCGGCGTTGATACTGAGCAAGTCCAGCATCTCGACTCCGCTTTGTGGGGTCATGTTGGCGGTGGTGGTGGCAGTGATGTTGGGGACTGTGCCAGCGGGGAGGGCGCCGGTGGTGAAGGTGAAGTCGGCGTCGGAGAAGGAGGTGCCATCGGCGAACTGGATGAGGCCCTGCATGTGGTAGGGGGTGGATTGGGTCATGCCGGCGACGTAGAGGGAGAAGGGGGTGGCGAGGTTTGCGGGGGAAGGCTGGGTCCAAGTGGTGAGGCCGTAGGAGGTGGTGAGGCCGAACTGGACGCTGGCGGTGGCGGGAGAGGGGAGAGCAACGGAGTACTGGGCGACCTGAACGTTGAGGGTGCTGGTGAAGGCGCCCGGGGCGACGACGTTGACGGTGGCGGAGGCGAATTTGGTGGGGTCGGTCTTGCTGGTGGCGGTGACGGTGGCGTAGAAGCTGGGGCCGCTGCCGGGGCCGGAGTAGTTGGCGGCGGGGGAGCCGCCGACGGGGGCACCGGCGGAGCTGCCAGCGGAGGTGATGGTGCCGGGCGAGGTGACGACGGCGGGGCTACCGAGGAAGGGAGCGCCGACGACGGACCAGGTGACGCCGTTGGGGTCGCCGGAGGCGGTGAAGGGGATGGTTTGGCTGACGCCCATGGCGGAAGCGGACGGAGTGAGAATGATGGCGAGGGCGGTGGCGGTGCCGGAGACGCCGATGACCTGAGGGGAGTTGGGGGCGTTGTCGGTGAGAGTGATGGTTTCGGAGAGGGAGCCGGAGTGGGCGGGAGCGAAGGTGACGGAAATGTTGCAGCTGCCGCTGGCGGTGAGAGCCATGGTGCATGTGTTGGTGGTGGTGAAATCGGCGGAGTTGGTGCCGCCGACGACGATGGAGGCGATGTTGAGCGTGCCGGAGCCGGAGTTGGTGACGGCGACGACGGTGGGGGTGCTCGCGGCGCCTTCGGAGATGGCAGGGAAAATGACCGGGTTGGGGGCGATCATGACGGCAGGCGCGGGAGGAGGCGGCGGGGACGTCGAATACGAACCGCCGCAGCCGGCTGCGAAGAAAAGCATTGCGAGCACACAAAAACAGCAAGAACGCGTTCCTAAGAGGCGATTGATTGTCACGCGAGAATTCCCCTGAAAGAGAGTTTGGGAGGAGCTGAGACCCCGACTATTTTTAACACACTTTCAGAAAAAAGTTTCGCGATTCTCGATACTTGGCTCACCTTTAACGTGTGAAGGATGTTCCGCTATACTGCTAGCCGCGGTATGGAGGGGCGATTCGGTAGGAGGCCAGTAAATTCAAGGCTGGGGCCGATTCGGCGTGAAGCGGCCCGAGAAGGCCCGACGGTTCTGGAGGCGAGGCCGCATTGGATCTGCCACGTGGAACGGATAGTTTCCACGCGGAATAAGACCGGCTGACAGTTTCTTTAGGTTCGCGGACAGGGAAAGCAGCGGGTAAATGCTGACAATTTGCGCGGTCGCGAAGCCCTTCCGGGGGCACTTCGAAGTGATCCAGCGAAATGCGATTACGAGCTGGACGAAGCTCGAGCCGAGACCGGAGATCATTTTATTTGGGACGGAGCCGGGAACGGCGGAAATCGCGCGAGAGCTGGGGCTGACGCACGTGCCGGACGTAGCGCGGAACCGGCAGGGGACGCCGCTGCTGGCGGATATTCTGGCGGGCGCGGAGAAGCGAGGGAGTGGCGAGCTGATCGCCTACGTGAACGCGGACATTATTTTGCTGGGGGAGTTTATGGCGGGAGCCGGGAAGGTGCAGGAGAGATTCGAACGATTTCTGGCGGTGGGACGCAGAACGAATCTCGACTTGACCGAGGGGATGGATTTCCAGGGCGGATGGGAAGAGAAACTTCGTGAACGGATGACGCGGGAAGGGCACCTCGAGAGCTACGCGGCCATTGATCTGTTTGTGTTTCCGAGAGGGACGTACGTGGATGTGCCGCCGCTGGCGATCGGACGCGTGTGGTTTGACCAGTGGTGCATCAAATACGCGCGGGGAAACAATCTGCCTGTTGTGGATATGACGAGATTTGCGCCCATGGTTCACCAGACGCACGATTATAGCCACGTGGCCGGAGGCAAAGAGCTGGGAGCGTACGGCGGCGTGGAGGCCGATGAAAATCTAAGATATTACGAAGAGCGGCCACACACGTATACGATCTTGAGCGCGACGCACGTGATGACGGAGGAGGGAACAATTCGAAGAACGTTTTGGCGCAGAGAAGCAGCGGAAGTTAAGAGACTCTTGTGGGAAGTGTTTGTGCATCGAACGCTGGGAGTGAGGAAACGGCTGGGCTTGAGCAGACAAGCGCGAATTTGAGACTCGTGAATGCACGGCATCTCCTTAGAACAATATAACTCTATAATACATACAGCTCCCACCTCAACGGACTACCCCGATTCCTGCTAACTGATTACTACTCTGAGACATAGAAGAGGTCGAAGCCTTGCCGCCGGCAGAGCGGTAGGGTAATGTTCAGGTCTAGCGGGGAACAACTTCATAGAGCTTGGGAGGAACTTCCTAGTGTTCTGGTGGGCTTTAACGGGGTGCACCGTGGCGGTCCTGCTTTCCCTACTTGGGATTTTCCTCTGGATTTCGTCGGATCCTGGAGTTGAAAAAGATCTGGCCAGCGACCGTTTTCGTACCGAGCAAGATTATCGAGCTTTACGGCGGGCGGGCAGATTGACCGCCAGGTAGGGCATCTGTTGAAGCTGAAGCGTCCGTTGTGCTTCGAGCTGCCGAGCTCTCCGCGCAGAGCTCGATGACGTTTTTCTCCCCTGGACATATATCCAACAAATAAAAAGTACCTTCCAATAAATCTTCTTGCAATCGCGTCAGGACATGATTACTATTCTTCTACTTTCAAGTCACACTATTCTTTAAGCGAAGAAACATCGTTGCGGGTAGTGGCGGAAAGGGCTTTCGCGGCCGCGTGCGTCTCTGGCGTAGCGGATCCGCAAGGGCGCACGAAAGTCCGGCCATCCCGACAGCCCCCTCGGGAAACGCGCCGACATGGAGTCCAGCCCATGTCCGTGATCCATCGAGCGACGTCCGCCTTCCCGGAAACCGCAGCGGGGCAGATCAGCGCGGAATTCACGCTAAAGCTCACACCGTTTGACCAGCGGCATTACCGCAAGCTGATCACGGCACGTGCGGAAACGATCCGGCGTGTCGTCGAGAGCCTAAAAAAAGTGTTTCCTCTTATGAGCGCTCTCGATGCGGGCTGCGGCGTCGGCTTTTTCGCCAAAACCCTCGCGGATTCCGGGTTGAACGTGTGCGGCTTTGACGGGCGCGAGGAAAATGTCGCCGAAGCGCGCAAGCGATTCCCGCATTTGCCGTTCGAAACAGCGGATATCGAGGACTTCAGCATTCGCGCGCTCGGGCAGTTCGACTTCGTGCTGTGTTGCGGACTGCTCTATCATTTGGAAAATCCACTGCGTGCGATGCGCAACCTCCATGCGCTGACGGAAAAGTGTTTGCTGATCGAGAGCATGTGTATCCCGGACCAAAAGCCGTCACTGCTGCTGCGCGCGGAGCCGCGGGCCGATGATCAGAGCTTGACGGACATGGCTTGTTACCCGAGCGAAGGCAGCCTCGTGAAGATGCTGTACTGCGCCGGTTTCGCGAAAGTCTACCGAGTGATGCAGCTTCCGGACCACGACGACTTTCGCGACACTTCGGAACATGCGCGCAGGCGGACGGTTTTGCTAGCGTCATTCACACCAATCGACTTCGCGGGATTCCGTTTGTGCCCAGAGCCACAGGAAACGCGCGATCCCTGGAGCAAGACCGTCCCTGCGCGTCTAAGTTTGCCCCAGCGCGTTGGACGCTTCCTGGCGAGTCCCGCGCGGCGAAAATACATCACGCTAGCGCTTCGCGCGCGTCGCGTGTTTCCAAAAATGCCTATCCCATTGCGGCTTCCGTTTGGAGCGCTGTGGCTCGCCGAAAGAGGTGCGTTGGACCACGAGCTGATGTACAGCGTGTTCGAAGAGACGGAGATGCAATTCGTGCAACGGCTTCTGCGACCGGGAATGACCGTGCTGGATATCGGAGCACACCATGGTCTCTACACTTTGCTTGCTTCGAAATGCGTTGGGCGAGACGGCAGGGTGATCGCGTTCGAGCCGTCGCCGCGAGAATGCAGGCGGCTGGAAAAGCACGCGCGAGTGAATCGCTGCCGCAACGTGGAGATAGCGTCCTGCGCCCTGGGGAAGGATGGCGGCGAAGCAGACCTTTTTGTCGTGAACGGGTCACGGGACTGGGGGAACTCTTTGCGCCCGCCCGCGGTGCCAGACCCCACGCAGCGCGTACGGGTGGAAGTGCGCAGGCTGGATGATGCGCTTGCGGAACGCGGCATAAAGCAGGTGGACTTTATCAAACTGGATGCGGAAGGCGGTGAACTGGCGGTGTTGCAGGGTGCGCGCAGGCTACTGCAAACGGCGCCGCGGCCCGCGATTCTCGTCGAAGTGGAAGACGTTCGCACGCGCCCTTGGGGCTATAAAGCACGAGAAATCCTTGAGCTTCTCGCGCAATGGAACTATCGATGGTTTGCGTTCACCGAAATCGGCACGCTTTATCCCGCTTTGCCGGACGAAGACTCCTACGACGCGAATCTTGTGGCGCTTCCGGATGAGCGTATTGCGGAATTTCAAAGCTTGCTGGGTGAATCAGCCGATCACGACGTTCCGCAAGCGGATGGCGGAACGCCCAAACGCGACAAACAGAGCCGTTCCGAGCTTCCGCTATGAGCCGGTGCCGCGATTTTTTCAAGACAGAAGCGGCGACCCCGCCCGCGGATATTACTTGCGTGCCATGCGCCGCAGATTGATTCGAGCCACGCGAAAATGCTTACGTTCTTCACCACCGCCAAGCCGTTTGTGGGCCACAACAGCATTATCCAGCGAAATGCGTTGAAGAGTTGGACGCTGGTGCACCCCGACGCAGAGGTCATCCTCTTTGGAGACGATGAAGGCGCCGCTGCTGCCGCGAAAGATCTGGCGATTCGCCATGAGCCCCACACCGAGAAGAATCAGGCCGGCTCGAACCGCATGGACTATATGTTTGCCCGGGCCCAGGTTATCGCGCGCCATGACGTCCTTTGCTACAGCAATTGCGACATTATTTTCCTAAACGATTTTTGCCTTGGGCTGCAACTTGTCTTGGCGGCGCATAAGGAGTTTCTGATGGTCGGCCGCCGTTGGGACACGGAGGCTCCGAAATCTTGCGAATTCGAAAACGCAGATTGGCGGAGACATATCCGAGAGCTTGCCCTACAAACTGGCAAGCAACGGACGCCGGATTGGATCGACTATTTTGCTTTTTCACGAGGGCTGTTCACGGATTTACCTCCCCTCGTCGTTGGCCGCGTCTTTTGGGATAACTGGACAGTTTGGAAAGCGCTGGAAATGGGAAAGCCCGTCGTGGATGCATCTCGGGCGATCCGCGCGCTTCACCAGAATCACGATTACGGACACCATCCTCAGGGCAAGCATGGCGTTTGGTATGGGGAAGAAGCTGGCGCAAATCATAAGCTCGCCGGCGGATGGAAGCACTTGCGCACCATCGCGGATGCGACCGAACTGCTGGATGCGGATGGGCTCAAGCCAAACGCTGTTCGTCATTGGTCGGCGGCGAAGCGCTACGTGAGGCAAGCGGCGCGCATCGCTCTTTACAATCTTTGGCAGCCTGTTTGGTTTTTCGTCCTCGATGTCACGCGACCGCTCCGCGACGCGCTAGGGCTGCGCCGTTCCTACTTGCGCCACTCCCGCAGGAAAGAGCAGCCGCGATGGGAATAGAGCCATGAGCACTCCCCTTGTGACGGTTCTCATCGACACCTACAACTACGGGGAATACGTCGAAGAAGCCATCGAAAGCGCTTTGGCGCAAGGCATTCCTCGCGAGCAGCGGGAGATTTTGGTGGTGGATGACGGGTCGACAGATGACACTGCAGAGCGATTGAAGAAGTACGGAGATTCGATCCGCTACATTCGCAAAACGAACGGTGGACAAGCGTCCGCGTTTAATTTGGGTTTCGCGGAGGCGAGAGGCGAGATTATTGCCACGCTGGATGCCGATGACGTGTGGCTGCCGGACAAATTGCAGCGCGTGTGCGAAATCTTCGAAAAGAATCCCGATGCCGGCATGGTTTACCACCGGACCTATTGGTGGCGTGCCGGGGAACAGGCCACCGGCGATAGATACTTCGTGGAAGTGTCGGGCAGTGTTCCGGAGAACCTTGTTTCTCTTTTGCGCTATCCGATGATAGCCACTTCTTGCCTGGCGTTTCGCCGAAGCGCGTTGAATCTTCTGTTGCCAGTGCCGGAAACCTTGCGCTCGCAGGCCGACGCCTACTTGACGGCACTCATTATATTCGTCGCGCCGGTGGCCGCTCTTCCTGAACTGCTGGCGAAGTACCGCCTTCATGGAGCAAATCTCTTCCAAGCGGCCGAGGGCGAAGCCGGGCGCGACAGGATCGAACACCGCATGGCAATGCGCGCGGCTCTCTCAAAGGAAATCCGGGCGTGGCTTGAACAGCACGGATACGATTTGACTTCGCCGGATCTTCAAGCCTATTTGAAACAGTGGAAGAAGGCACAGGAAAAGGATGGTTTCGAACTTCACACGCCGAGTCGCTGGAGGTATTTCCTTCATTTATTGGAATACCCGCGCATCTATCGAGACATCAAGTCCCCACGGCATCGCCTTTATGATTACGTCCGGGCTTGCGGCGCTTTAATTCTGGGCTATGAACATTTGCATGTGATGGACGATCTGCGGCGAACCTATAAAGGCGTTTTGGACAAACTGAAGCGGGAAACCGCGGCAACGGAAGAAAGGAAGGAATCTCTTTTGACGAACTAGGGAAAGAGCATTTATTTGTAATTCCCTGCCGGGCCTATAGAATGATGGGGCGTTCCCGAAAGCTGATGATGAAGCGTTATAGTGGGAGCTGCGGGGAAATAAGGACAGGAAAGATCGCCCATGAAACGCGCAGTCATCACGGGAATTACCGGGCAGGACGGCTCTTATCTCGCGGAATTGCTTCTTTCCAAAGGGTACGAAGTTCACGGCATCATCCGCCGGGCAAGCACCTTCAATACGAAGCGCATCGACCACATTTATCAGGATCCCAATCAGCCGAGCACGCGGCTCTTCCTGCATCACGGCGACCTTTCGAGCACGGAATGGGTGTTGAATCTGGTTTATAGCTTTGCGCCCGATGAGCTTTACCACCTGGCGGCGCAGAGCCACGTGCGCGTTAGCTTCGACATGCCGGAGTACACAGGCGACATCACCGGGCTTGGCACAATGCGATTGCTGGAGGCGATCCGGCGGGCCGGGTGCAAAACGAAATTTTATCAGGCGTCAAGCTCGGAGATGTTCGGATCGGCGCCACCGCCGCAAAGCGAAACGACGGCTTTTCAACCGCGAAGCCCGTATGCTGCCGCAAAAGTCTACGCTTACTGGATGACGCGGATTTACCGCGAGGGCTACCAGCTTTTTGCGAGCAATGGGATTTTGTTCAATCACGAGAGCCCGCGGCGCGGCGAGACTTTCGTGACACGCAAAATTACGCGAGCCGTCGCGGCCATCGTGGCGGGCAAACAAGATACTTTGTTTCTGGGCAATCTCGATGCGCGGCGCGACTGGGGTTATGCGCCGGAGTATGTGGAAGCGATTTGGAAAATGCTGCAGCAGGAAACCGCGGAGGACATTGTCATCGGAACTGGCGAGGCGCATTCCGTGCAGGAATTCGTCGAAGAAGCGTTTTCATACGCAGGATTGGATTGGCGGAAGCATGTAAAGACTTCGGAGCGCTATATGAGGCCGCTGGAAGTCGATTGCCTGATCGCGGATACGCGGAAAGCGCGGGAAAAGCTCAGATGGGAAACGCGGATTGATTTTAGCGAGCTTGTGGCGATCATGGTGGATGCGGATCTGGAAGCCGGCGGACTGGCGCCGCTGGGGCGCGGAAAAGCGATTCTGGAAAAAAAGTTTGGCCACTGGAATCACTGGCACAATTCGGTGACGCGCGTGATGGAAGCGGTGGAAGGACAAGCTTCGCAGCACTAGGGAGCAAGGAATGGCGTTCTGGGAAAATCGGCGCGTGGTGCTGAGTGGGGGTAATGGATTCCTGGGATCATTTGTTGTCGAGAAATTGCGAGCGGCGGGATGCCGGGAAATCAGCACGCCGCATAGCCGGGAATACGACCTGCGCGAAAAATCAGACGCGCTGCGCCTATATAAGGATGCGCGGCCGGACATTTTTATTCACCTTGCAGCGGTAGTGGGAGGCATCGGCGCGAATCGCGCGAACCCCGGGAGATTTTTCTACGACAACGCGGTGATGGGGATCAACGCGATTGAAGCTGGCCGAATCGCGGGGGTCGAAAAGTTTGTTTGCGCGGGAACGATTTGTTCGTATCCGAAGTTCACGCCGGTGCCGTTTCGCGAAGAGGAATTTTGGAACGGGTATCCGGAAGAGACGAACGCACCTTACGGGTTGGCGAAGAAAATGCTGCTGGTGCAGCTGCAAGCGTACCGCCAACAATATGGATTCAACGGGATTTATTTGACGCCGGTGAATTTGTACGGGCTGCGGGACAATTTTGATCTGGAAAGTTCGCACGTGATTCCGGCGCTGATCCGGAAATGCTGGGAAGCGAAACGGGAGCGGGCTGCGGAAATCACGGCGTGGGGGACGGGGAGCGCGACGCGGGAATTTTTGTATGCCGAAGACGCCGCGGAGGCGATCGTGCTTGCGGCGGAGAAGTATGAGAAGCCGGAACTTGTGAATTTGGGATCGGGAGAAGAAATCAGCATTCGCGAGCTGCTGCAACTGATTTGTTCGCTGACGGGTTACCAGGGGAATATCCGCTGGGACGCGACCAAACCGGATGGGCAGCCGCGGCGCTGTTTGGATACGACTCGAGCGCTGGCGGAGTTTGGATGGCGCGCGAAGACGGTACTGCGGGATGGATTGCGGAAGACGATCGCCTGGTTTGAAGAGGAAGTCGGCAAGAAGTCGGTCACGAGCGCGGGGTAGGACTCCGCCGGCCATTTTTAATTTGTGAAACGAGAATTGGGCCTGCTGGCATTGCTCCCCAGAGTCAATGGGAAATGCCGAAAACCTGCGCAAACCGCAGAGTTTGTGCACCGCAAGTAGAAAGACCAAGATGCCGGAGATGTCGTAAACTTAGCGGGGGACATCCGCGCGCTGGGCTAGCTTGATCTAAAGAGGCCTGATCGGCCGGACCAGCCGACGTTCTGGAAAAGATGACACCACCATTTGTCAGCGTACTCATCGATACGTACAACCACGAACGCTTTATTGAGGAAGCGATTGTGAGTGTGCTGGAGCAGGATTTTCCTGCCGCGGAGCGGGAAATTATTGTCGTTGATGATGGCTCGACGGACCGCACGCCGGAGATCGTACGTAAGTTTGAGCCGCGCGTGCGGTCGCTGCGCAAAAAGAATGGCGGGCAGGCTTCGGCGTTCAATGTAGGAATACCGGAATGCCGCGGCGAAGTTGTGGCTTTTCTGGATGGCGACGACTGGTGGGCTCGCAATAAATTGAGCAGAGCGATCGAGACTTTCGCGAAGGAGCCCGACCTGGGATTCGTAGGACACGGCGACATCCTCGTGTACCCGGACGGCCGTCAGCAGGTGCATGTGCTGCGAGAAAGTATTCGCTTCCGCGCAAACACTCTCGAAGGCGCGCTCTTGTTCCGCTTGCGCGGGGCCTTTATGGGAACGTGCCGGATGACGGTTCGCGCGAGCGTCTTGCGCCAGATCTTGCCCGTGCCGGAAGCGCTCACGATCCAAGCCGATGAATATTTGTTCACGCTGGCCGCCGCTCTATGCGAAGTGCGAATCCTTCCCGAACCGCTTTTTTACTATCGCTTCCATGATGCGAATGCCTTTCAGATGACCAGCAACGATCCTCAGCGGCTCCGGCGCAAGCAGAAGGTGCTGGCGGAACTCGCACGATGCCTCGAAGAACATCTTAGGGAGCGTGGCATAGAGGAGCAGGCAGTCCGAGCGATCACCGAGCGCGTGCAGGCCGATGCGGACCAATTGCGTTTGATGCTCGACGGCGGTTGGCCATGGGAAACTGTGAAAACAGAGTGGAAGATTTACGAGGTGATGTTTCCGGACGCACTACTTTCGCATCGAGTCTTTAAGACGTTAAGCTTGTTGGCGGCGCTCGTGGTTTCTCCGAAATTCTATTACAGCGCCCGGCAGAGGATTGCCCAGAACGATTTCTATCTCGGGCTTCGCAAACGCTGGCTCCCAATCCCAGAGATGCCGCATATCCACAAGGATTGGCGCGCAAAATCATGATTAAGGCTGCAGTCCACAAATCCTTCAGGTTGTTCGGTCTCGATATTGTCCATTTTCCACCTAGAGAAAAAGAGTGTCCTTCTGACTTCGGGAAGGAGGAGGTTGAAATTCTTCGCGCCGTGCGGCGGTGGACGATGACGAGCCCGGAGAGAATCTATGCGCTAATTCAAGGCGTGCGATACGTGAGCGCGAACAGGATTGCTGGAGCCATCGTTGAGTGCGGAGTGTGGAAGGGAGGCAGCATGGCTGCCGCGGCGAGGACGCTGCTGCAAATGCACGACGTAAGCCGCGATTTGTATTTGTTCGATACGTTCGAGGGAATGTCAGAGCCAACAGCGAATGACGTGGATTACTCGGGAAAGCGCGCCAACGAGGTGATGCAGGAGAATTCCAGCTTCAAATGCGCGGATGCGCCGTTGGAGCAGGTGAGGGAAGTGCTTTACGGGACCGGATATCCGAAGGACAGAATCCGTTTCGTTCCGGGAAAAGTGGAGGACAGCATTCCGGGTTCCGCGCCGGATGTGATTGCCCTGCTGCGACTCGATACGGACTGGTACGAATCAACCAAGCACGAATTGACTCACCTTTTTCCGCGTCTATCCAAGGCGGGCGTGATCATCATTGACGACTACGGACATTGGAAAGGCTCGCGGCAGGCCTGCGACGAGTATTTCGCGGAGAATCGTGTTTCGGTTCTGCTGAACCGGATTGATTACACTGGTCGGATCGCGTTGAAGCCATGACTCCAGACCTACCTCGACGTTTGCCGCGGCGGGTGCTGGCGGGAAAGGCGCACGCGCGTTGAGGATTTTGATTGCGATAGGCGTTTCGCGGCAGAAAGAGGCGGGAGCGGCGGGCGTGGTGCTAAATCATGCCACTGAGCTGACAAAGCGCGGCCATACGGTGGATTGCTGGTTCTTGGAAGACGTGTTGGAACGGGCGGCAAAACCAAAACGGTTTGAAGCGCTGCTTTTCGCGAGGTCGCTATCGAGGCAAATCCGGCGCGAGCCGAGCAAATATGACGTTGTGAATCTGCACGCGCCGTGGGGATGCGTGTATGGAATTTGGCGGCGAATGTTTCGCACGCCGGGCGAGCCTCCTTACGTGATGACGATGCAGGGAAGCGAGGAGCGCTACGTTCAAGCGATGCGGCTCGAGAGTCGCAAGGGACGGGCCTGGAATTTCAGCTGGAAGAACCGCTTGTGGCATCGCGTTTACCATCAGACGATGTACGACTATTCCATCAGGACGGCGGACTACGGCGCGGTTGCGAATCGAGAGGCGTGGATTTGCGCGGAGTTGAAATATAACCGTCAGCCCGGCCTGATTTGGTATGTGCCCAACGGGGTGGAAGAGCGTTTTTTAATTTCGCGGGAATTTCCAGAGAAGAAAGAGTGCAATTTGCTCTTCGTGGGCACGTGGCTCGATCGCAAGGGCGTGTACTATCTTGCGGATGCGTTTGGTTTGGCGGCAAAAAGGAATTTGGAAATTCGGTTAACTGTGGCGGGGTGTTCCATTCCAGCGGAGCAGGTGAAGAAAATGTTCGCGACGGAAGCGCGCGACCGGGTGCGTGTGATTCCCTTCGTAAATCGAGAGGGGATCCCGGCTGTCTACGCCAGTCATGACATTTTTGTTTTCCCTTCGTTGGTGGAAGGGATGCCGCTTACTTTGCTAGAAGCGATGGCTACGGGGATGCCGGTGGTCACGACAAATACGTGTGGCATGGCGGACGTGGTCGAAGACGAAGTCAATGGTTTGCTCGTTCCCGCCGCGGATACGGAGCGATTGGCAGGCGGGATCGAACGACTGTGCCAATCACCGGATTTGCGGAAGCGGCTTGGACTGGCGGGACAGGAGACCATGCGGCGATACACTTGGGAGCGAGTGACAGAAAAGTTGGAGAAAATATTTGTGCTCGCGGCGCGGAATGGCCGGAACTAAATGGAAATTACGCGGTTCCAGAGCATGGAACAAATGTGGAGAAAAGCGTGAAATATGCGGTCGTCAACTTGCCGGACGAATCGAGTGGGACGACGCGGGACGTGTCGAACGATAGTGCGTGGCTGCGCCACTCCGCTTGCGCATTCCTGGGTTTGCGGCCGGCACATGCACAACATACGGCGGCGGAGCACGCGGCGTTTCGAAGATGGGCTGACGGGTGCAAGTGCGTGGTTGAAATCGGAGTTGCAGAAGGAGTGTCGGCGTTGGCGCTTCGCGAGGGAATGTCAGAAGATGCGACGCTTTACCTGATCGACCCATTTCACTTGAGTCGTATTCCGGCGCTCAACTTCATAAAGCGAGTGGCGCAACGAACGGTCAATGGCAGCTCGCGTGGGAACGTGGTGTGGGTAGAGAACTTCAGCCAGGACGCGGCGCGAGGTTGGAAGGAATCCATCGATTTGATTTTGATCGACGGCGATCACGCGGAAGCTGCTGTGGAGCGGGATTGGCAGGACTGGAGCGGTTTTGTGAAGCCTGGCGGAGTTGCACTTTTTCACGATGCGAGAATTTTCGACAAGGGGTGGACCACGGCGGATTACGGGCCGGTTAGATTCGTGGACCGACTTTTTCGGAGTGGCGGAGCGGCGGAGTGGACGATTGTAGAAGAGATTCATTCGCTTTTTGTCGTCCGGCGAAACAAGTAAGCCTAGGTGCGGAAATAGAAGCGGTTCAGGAATTGCATGATCACACTTGGGGTTAATTATTCGCAGATGCATGATTCGTCGGCGTGTTTGGTGCGCGACGGGGAGCTTGTGTTTGCGGTGGCGGAAGAACGCATCAGCAGGGCGAAGCATGATGCGCGGTTTCCTCAGAACGCGATTCGGGCTTGCCTGGAGTTTGCGCGGATTGGAGCGGAGCAGTTGGACGAAGTGTGTTTCGGGTGGCAAGTTCCCGGGGCGGCGTTTCGGCATGATTTGAAGTGCTACGTTTCGGGGAAAATGCCTGCTACCTATACGAATGGGCTCAACTCCACGCTGCACTTCTTGAGCATGTGGCATCAAGGAGGCGGAGCGAAGCGATTCAAGCAGATTTTTGGGGCGACGAAAGCGCGAATGCGATTCGTGGAACATCATTTGGCCCATGCTTTGAGCGCGTACTCCTATTCGGGATTCGATGATGCTGCCGTGATTGTGATGGATGGGCGCGGGGCGTGGGAGGCGACGTCGATTTGGCGTGGGCGGGACGGGCGGATCGAGCACGTTTTGACAATTCCGTTTCCTGACTCGATTGGATATTTCTATAGTGAATTCACCGAATACCTCGGGTTTCACCGCAACAGCGACGAGTGGAAAGTGATGGGGCTGGCGCCATACGGCAAGTCAGGCGTGGATTTGCGCTCATTTATTGAGCCGGAGACCGCGCCGTACAAAGTGCATGCGAGAAAGCTTGTCGCGAATGGAGCGGGGCCGTTTGCGGAGATGGTGCGGCTTTTCGGACCACGGCGAATTCCGGAAAGCGAAATCGATGACCGGCATAAGGACGTCGCGTATGCAGTGCAAGACATGTGCGAAATCGCGATGATGAGCGTCGTCAAAAAGGCCATCGCGAAGACGAAAAGCCGGAATGTTTGCATGGCTGGCGGTGTGGCGCTCAATTCCAAGGCAAACGGAAAAATTGCGGCATCCGGGCTGATCGAGAAGTTCTTTGTCCAGCCTGCGGCCTCGGATGACGGCGTGGCGCTAGGCGCGGCGCTCGCTCCCTATCTCGATGGCGGGGGACGGCTGCCGATAAAGGCAATGCGGCATGCGTATTTGGGGCCGGCGTTTGACGATGAAGCCATCGAAAGTGCTCTTCGGACTTACAAATTAAAATACGCGCGGCTGAGCGACGTAGCTGCGAAGGCGGCGGAACTGCTTTCGAACGGGAAGATTCTCGGATGGTTTCAGGGACGCATGGAATTTGGGCCGCGCGCACTGGGCAGCCGGTCGATCCTGGCCGACCCGCGCGATCCGGAGATGAACGCCAAAGTCAACAACGCGGTGAAATTTCGCGAGTGGTGGCGGCCATTTGCGCCGTCGATAAAGAAGGAAGCAGCGGGGGAATATTTGGAAAGCGCGAGTGACTCGCCGTTCATGATCTTGACGGCGCAAGTACGGCCGGAGAAGCGCGCGGTGATTCCCTCGGTGACGCACGTGGACGGAAGCGCGCGGCCGCAAACCGTGGAGAAAGAGATCAATCCGCTTTATTGGCGCCTGATTGACGAATTTGGGAAGCGCACCGGCGTGCCGGTCGTTCTGAATACGTCGTTCAATCTTCGTGGCGAGGCGATTGTGCATACGCCGACGGATGCGATTCGCACTTTCTTCAGCTCCGGCATGGACGCGCTGGTGATCGGCAGCTTCCTCGTGGAGAAATGACGTGAGCGCTTCGCAAGGCCGGCTGGCGCAATTCTTGCTGCGATACGGATCGCCGTTGGCCGGCTTGCGGCGGATCCCGGTGCTAGGGAGGTGTGTGAGCTGGGCGGGAGAAAAACTGGTGCCGCGCGATTCGCTTGCCTGGGTGCAGGTGCAAAGCGGACCGGCCCAGGGTTTGTGGCTGCATTTGAATCCGCGGACAGGCTCCACTTATTTCGAAGGCGGCTGCGAGCCGGAAGTGCAGGAGGCTGTGCAGCAACATTTGCGGCCGGGGATGACTTTTTACGATGTCGGAGCAAACATTGGCTTTTTTTCGCTGCTGGCGGCGCGGCTTGCAGGCAAAGAAGGCCGTGTGGTGGCGTTTGAAGCGGATCCGGAAATCGCTGCGAGATTGCGCGAGCATGTGATGCGAAATGCATTTGGCCGGATCATAGTGGAAGAAAAGGCAGTGTGGTCGGAGCCGCAGACAGTTTTTTTTTCGCGAACCGATCCAGCCACCTCACCCGATCGGGGACTGGGGCACGTTGTAGCCGCGAGCTCGGGAGACACTGTGAAGGTGAGCGCGGTATCGCTTGACGAATACACCAGGACACAGCCGGCGCCGGATTTCATCAAGTGTGACGTGGAAGGCGCGGAAGTTGAAGTGTTTCGCGGCGCGACGCGATTGCTGAATGAAAAACGGCCCGGGATTATTTGCGAAATGCATAGCGAAGAAAACCGCCGCGTTCTGCTCGAAGAGTTTTCGAGACTGGGTTACATCTGTAAGCCGTACGGCACAAACCACGTTTTGGCACTCCCTCAGTGACCGCTTCAGCGGGATAGCGCCTCGATTAGGGTTTCTTTCTTCTTTTCGGCGAGCGCAGCGAGTGGATCAAGCGAGGCAACATAGCCAGCGATGGCAGCGGCTGCGAGAAAAGCGAATACTTCCGCGGGTAGCCACCGGTCGCCGGTCCAGCGGCTCATGAAGAGGATGGGCGCGCTGATGCAACCCAAAAGAATTTGCGTTCCAAAAGAAACGAGCACAGCCATGCCGGACTGGCGCTGGCCGCGCATTTGCCCGAAATTGAGTTTGCGCGGAAAGCATAGCGAGGACCAGTTGGCGATGGACAGTTGTCCGGAGATGAAGAAAACGATCGCAGCGGTTGTGGCCAGTAGAACGGGCAACGAAGGAAGTCCTACAAGATAGGAAAACGCGAGAATCGAAAGTACTAGCTCAAAAGCGAGCATCGCGACTTGCAGAAGATTCTTTCCGAGAAATACTTCGCGGAAGCTGAGGGGCGAAGTGAAATATGTCTGGATGGCTTTGCCGTCGTAAGCAAAGCTGTTATATGCGGGAGCCATGAGGATGAGGATGAGATAGCCCATCATGCCCGGAAAAAAGAACTCGGTCGAAACGGGATGCTTCGCGGCTGTAGGATGCCTGCCGGCGAATTCCGTGGTGAAAAGCAGAACAAAGACGGGAGGCATGATCAGGAGAAAGAACGAAAAACTGTTGCGCGTAAGGTAGCGGAACTCCTTGCGGAGCACGGCGGCAACTTGCGGAGTGAGCAAGCGTAGCGCGTCGGATTGATCGGCGATACGGGCAACCGGGCGAACGCGGGGACGCGAAGGAGCGGCCGTTTCGCTGAGTTCCTCGCCGCGATATTGCTTGGCGAAGCGCAGCCAGAGGAACACGCTGAAAAGCAGGGCATAGGCTGTGACGGCCGCGGATGCGAGGAGCGTGTCCCCGAAGTGATTTTGGGCCGCGCCAAGAACGGCCCGGCCCGCAAGAGATGGTGGAAAAACAGCCAGGTAGGGGAGTACTTGGCCGGCCCAGGGTAGTGCAGAGTGTCCGTATCTCTGCAAGATCGGATTGATGAATTGAACGGAGACGGCCAAGAGTATGAATAGTGCGAAAAAAATCTCCCGGGAGCGCCGGCGAGCGAGGATCCGTTCGAGCCAGGAGCCAATCAGCCGCTCGAGGGTGATGTTCATCAGCGCGAAGAGGAGGCTAATCACGAGCATGGCCGGCAGGATGGCGGCGTTGGCCATGGTTGCACCGAAGATCATGGCCACCAGCCAGCAGATCGAGGCGATGGCGGCAAAATCCGCGAGGCCGTAAGCGAGGCCGATGATGTAAAACGCGCGAAGGCTGAGAGGAAATCGGAGCAAATTGCGAAAATCAAACCCCGCACCGAAACCGGCCGTGAAAACGGGAAAAAGCTGCCAGAAAAGGAAGATTCCCCAGAAAGGCAAGGCGATCCACGCTTCGTGTCCGCCAGACATGAGCGTGTAAGCGCCGAAACCGAAACCAATGCTTACGCCCATGACCGCTAGCCCGGCGAAAATGCCGACAAAGATAGTTCCAATCAAATCCCACTGATTATTTTTCTTGCGGAGACTGTTGCGCAAAATACGCCAGCGGAGCGCGGCGACCAGGCGGATTTGCTCCCAAACGCCGGGAATGCGAGTTACGTCAGCCACGAGAGTTCCTCGAGTTGCGGCTGTTGCGAGCCGTCCTGGCCGACGATGGAAAGGAAAATCTGCTCGAGGGTCGTCTTACTGCCTTCCTCGCCAGCGATCCCCGCGCGCAATTCGTCAAGAGAACCTTGGGCCACCAGGCGGCCTTTGTGAATGATGGCGACGTGACTGCAAAGACGCTCGACAATTTCCAGAACATGGGAAGTGAGAAAGATGGTAACGCCGCGCTCGGTCATGCGGCCGAGAAGTGCTTTGAGCGCGCCAGCGGCGAGAGCGTCCACGCCTTCAAAGGGTTCATCGAGGAAAAGAATCCTTGGTCCATGGATGACCGCCGCTGCAAGCGCGAGTTTTTTCTGCATCCCGTGGGAATAGTCGGCGATCAAAGTTCTTGGCCGGTCGGCAAGTTGCATAAACTCGAGCAGCTCTTCCGAGCGGCGTTGCGTCGTAGGACGATCGAGCCCATACATGCGGCCTACGAATTGCAGGTACTCGGCGCCTGTCAATCGCTCAAAGAGGCCCATGCCTTCGGGCACGACGCCGATTTGCCGCTTCACCTCGACGGGATGCGCGGCGAAGTCCAACCCGAGAAGCTCGGCGCGGCCGGAACTCGGCGCCAGCAAACCTGTAAGCATCTTGATCGTCGTGGATTTTCCGGCGCCGTTGGGGCCAAGAAAGCCGAAGAATTGCCCTGCGGCTACTTTGAGATCGACGCCGTCAACGGCAGTCAGATTGCCGAAGCGGCGTGTGAGTTTTTCGGTCACGATGGCAAAATCGGTCATCGCGTCACCCACTTTCTTGATGTAGGTCGAGACAAGACTCTAACATGAGTCTCGCGCTTATCGAGACGAGCCAAGAACACCTTGACGAGCTAATGTGAGCGAAGGTCAGGAAACCTTCTGTGGATTTGGAGCCGGCGACGCGGATTGCAATTCCTTGGTGGGCAGCGCAGCAAGGACAGCCGGCAACTCGACACGGAAGACGGCTCCGCCTTCCTGGCGGTTGTAGCAGAGAATCCTGCCGCTATGCTCCTGCACGATCCCAAAACAAATGCTGAGCCCCAAGCCGGTGCCTTTGCCGACGGGCTTGGTGGTATAGAAAGGATCGAAAACGCGGGAAGGTTCCTTGAGGCCTGGGCCGGTATCCGAGAAAAGCACCACGACATAGGCGCGATCTCGCATCGTTTTGACAGTGAGGACGCCTCCTTGCGCGGATTCCATGGCGTCAACCGCGTTGTTGATCATATTGAAGAAAACCTGCATCAATTGGTTTCCGTCGCCGCGCACACCTGGAAGAACGGATTCGAGCTGGAGTTCGATGCGGACGCTACCGGAGCGCATGTCGAGAGTGCGAAGCTGCACGGCATTGGTGACCACGGTATTGATGTCGAGGAGGGTGCGTTCCGTGGGGACCTGCCTGGCAAAGCTCAGAAGATTTCCGACGAGTGTTTTTGTGCGACGGGCCTGGTCTCGAATCTTCGATGCGATGGAGCGGGATTTTTCAGGAAGCGCTGGATCATCGGCCAAGAGATCGGAGAAACCGAGAATGGCGGTCAATGGGTTATTGATTTCATGTGCGGCGCCGGCGGCCAACTGCCCCAGGGACACAAGCTTTTCGGATTGCACGATTTGCGCCTGGAGTCTCTGCAGATTTTCGACGGAACGCTCGGATTGTGCGAGCAAACGGGTGCGGTCGGCATCGGCCAGATAGGTCCGTAGGAACACGAGCAGAACCAGAGGAATAGAGGCGATGAGAACGGTCATCAGGCGAAAATCGCGCACCGCGGTGCTTTCATGAGTGAAACGAAGCGTGTAGATCGCGAAAATCGGCAAAGATATGACCGCGGCCATCGCGAGACGCGCCGGGACCACGCTGTCTCCGCGCGAGCCATCAGTTTCTGCGTCGAATCCATTGCCGGAAGGCGCGTCCAGCGCATCGCGTTTTTTGTACGCGATGAAGCCTGCAAGTGCGAACCAAAGAAAAGAGGAAATTAATGGGAGATCGTAGAGGCTTCCGGTGTAATAACGGTCGAATTCGAGAGCGACGTTGATCGTGAGGGAAGAGAGCATGTACATCGTCGAGGCACCGAAGAGATTGGCATAAACGAGCCGCCAGGCGCCGGAGGATTTCAGGCCCAAGTAGCCAAAGCCAGCGACGATGATCAAATTTTCCGTGTTGTGCAGAAGAATGAAGTTGTCGTTATAAAGCCCGGGTGAAGGCGTTGCGTACAACCAAGGCAGAACGATGAAGACGTAGAGAAATAGCCACCAACTGAGCAGCAACGTAAAATCCAAGTAACCGAAGCGCAGCCGCAGCTCGCCGCGCTTGAGATGCGGGCGCAGGGTCAGAGCGGCCATTATGGGGATGCCCCGCAGGAAAAATACAATGTCGCCTGGATCATTGGATGGCATCGACTGGCGCAGATAGATTTCGTAGTACGTCCACTCGAATTGCCCAATCAACCACAGCGTGCAGCCCATGGCGATCAACATCCAGAAAAGATTTCTACGCCAGTGGGGAGTGCCGGCGTTCAAAAGCAGTCCGGCGTTAGCGAGGAGCGGGACGATGCACTGAGCCAGGTCCCCAAAGGTGGTAAGCGCGTAATTCCCTTTTGGAAGAAGCAGCGACATGCTGGCGTAGA
Source organism: Candidatus Acidiferrum sp. (assembly GCA_049794595.1). GTDB lineage: Bacteria > Acidobacteriota > Terriglobia > Acidiferrales > UBA7541 > Acidiferrum. The sequence goes on along the minus strand of JBARCY010000379.1, from coordinate 26,502 downwards.
CGACCAGGAAGAAAAGCCAGGCGCCCACCACGCGTCCGATTGTTTTGGAAGAAGACATAGGCCCAGGAGAATCCATTTTAGAAGCAGAGAACGGCAAGGCTGTGCCGCATTCGGCGCGGCATACCTAAGTATAAACGAGGCTGGACACTGGTGAGCGTGCCCCTCTTATTAGAGGATGCACACTCTCTGAACTTGACGATCTTCCTTGCTGCGCTCGGTATCTTGCTGTCCAACTAGACTGGCCGGGTCGCATGCGCGGAGCAGGCGCATCACAAGGGGTGTCAAGCGGACCCTTGAATGGCTGAGAACAATCCCCTCTTGAGCAGATGCGACTACGAACGAATCCCTAAGCGGATGTTGCATTCTCCGGGTGCGAGCCGAAACAATGCGACTCACTCATAGCGAAGAGCTTTCATGGGGTCGAGGCGGCTGGCGCGCCAAGCGGGGATGTAGCCGGCGGCGCAGGCGACGGAAGCGAGAGCGATGGTGGCGAGAGCGAGCGTCGCTGGGTCGTGCGGGGTAAGGCCGAAGAGCTGGCTTTGCACGAGCTTGGTGAGTGCCAGGGAAGCCGGGACGCCGGCGGCGACACCGATGGCGACGAGAATGAGCACTTCACGCATGATCATCCAGATGACGCTGGCTTGCGCGGCGCCGAGAGCCATGCGAATGCCGACTTCCCGCGTGCGCTGAGCGACGGTGTAGGCCATAACCCCATAGAGCCCGATGACAGCCAGAAGAGTAGCAAGAAATCCGAAAACGGCGGAGAGGCTAGCGATCATGCGCTCGGACGAGAGCGAGTTGCTGATTTGAACTTCGGTGGTTCGCATGTTGGAAATGGGGATGTTGGGATCGAGATCACGGACCTTGGAACGGATGGAGGATATTAGGAGGTTGGAGTCGGTGACAGTTCGCACGTAAATGACCATGCCACCGATGTAACGGTCGGCTAAATAAGGAAGGTAAGCCTGCGGGGGGATTTCATCGCGCAGATTCGTGTATTTGATGTCTTTTACGACGCCGATGATTTCCATATCGGTAGGTGTGCCGGGGTCGGAGCCGAAACCCAAGTGCATACCCACGGGGTTGCGGCCGGCAAAGTATTTTTTCGCGAAGGTTTCGTTGATCATGACGACGGCAGAATTCCATCCGGTAGGATCATCAGGCCGGTGATGGACTTCACGAGTATCGGAGGGACGAAAGTCGCGCCCGTTGACGATGGGAACGCCCATGGTGGCGAAGTAGTTGGGGCTGATTTCATTCATGTAGGGTTCGGGGTGAGCATCGGGAGTGGGCGGAGTGAAACCCTCGACGGTCACGCTGCTATCCCATTCGTTGTCTTCAAGGATGCGCAGGGAAGCGAGGCCGGTGGACTGAACGCCGGGGATGGAAGAGAGGGAATCCAACACCTGTGGATAGAAAGCCTTCAAGCGAGCAACATTATAGCCGCTGTACGAGGGATCGATCTCAAACCCGACAAGATTTTGGGCCGGGAAACCGGGACCCAAGTTGCGAAGATTGCCGAGGCTCTTGGTGAAAAGCCCGGCGCCGATCAAGAGCAGGAGAGAAAGGGTGACCTGAGCGATGACGAGAGATTTTCTGAGGGCGCCATGAGCACCGCCCACGACGGCAGCGGCTTCGTCTTTGAGAGTGGTGGCGACGTTGGGCTTGGTGGTCTGTAAAGCGGGAACGAGGCCGAAGAGGACGCCGGTAATTAAGGTGACGGCGAGGGTGAAGAATAGGATGCGGAGATCCGGGGTGGTCGAAATTTGCAGGCCGCCGGAATCAGAAGGAAGGTAAGCGGCCATGAGGGCCTTATCGGCCCAGTAGGCAAGGGCCAAGCCAGCGAGCGCTCCCATCGTCGCGAGAGAAAGACTTTCGATAAGGAGCTGAGAAACGATGCGACCGCGCGTGGCGCCCATCGCGAGGCGAATGGCCATCTCCTTTTTTCGCGCTGACCCGCGGACGAGAAGAAGATTGGCGAGATTGGCGCAGGCAATGAGAAGGACAAGACCGGTGGTGGCCATCAGCACCCAGAGCGGTGTGGAGAGGATCTGCCGGGTGTAAGAGCGGCCTTGAGAGCCGGGGAGGAGGTCGATGGTGCACTTCAAGAATTGCTCGCGATCATATGGTGAAGCGTGAGCGAAGGCTTTATCCTTTACTTCCATTTCGAGCATGGAATGCATGAAAGGCTGGAGCGAGGCTTTGGCCTGTTGGCGAGTGACGCCAGGCTTGAGGCGGCCGAAGGCATTGACCCAGCGATTGCGGCGTTCCTTGAGCATGTCGTTGGGATTTCCGACCATGATTTCCTTTTCCATCATGATGGGGACGAAAAGCTGGGGAGAGCGGCCGAGCTCGACGCCGTCAAAGCCGGGCTGAAGGACACCGACGATGGTCATGCTTTGGTTGTTAAGGATTAAGGTCTTGCCGACGATGTTGGGGTCGGCGGAGAATCGCGATTTCCAGTAAGCGTAGTTGAGGACGACGTAGGGATAGGCGTCAGGCAGACGGTCGTCTTCGGGAGTGAACACGCGACCCAGGTAGGGATTCAAGCCGAGCGTGGAAAAATATGTGCCGGAGACCATTTCGAGCTGAATGTGCTCGGCTTGGCCGTTGAAGGCGAGACTGGCATCGAAAGGAAAACGGCAGAACATGTCAGAGAAGACATCGTTGTGAGCGGCAAAATCGCGGAACATGGGATGTGAAATGGCGTTGCCACCCCAATTGCTGCCGTAGTGACGGCCGCGCATGGTGAGAAGGACGAGTTCCTGGGGATTCTTGACGGGGAGGAGGCGGAGGAGGACCTGGTCGAGAAGGGTGAAGATGGCGGTATTCGCGCCGATGCCGAGGGCGAGAGTGAGGATGGCGATGGCGGTGAAGCCGGGAGTGCGCGCGAGAGTGCGAAGGGAATATTTGAAATCGCGAAATGCGGTGTCGAGCGAGGCGATGATGTTCATTTCGCGTGCCTTATCCCTTCAAACAGAGATTATCTATAACCCTGAATACGCTTGGCGATGGGAATTGTTCCCGCGAAATCGCCGCCACGGCCTATTGGGTAGACTGCTCCAATTGGCTAAAGTCTGAGACGATCCTCCTGGCAAAACGTCTTGTCTTGGCCCGTGAGGCGAAGTTGAGAAAGTGGAGCTCCGTGGGCGAGGTGTTTGCCCCCACGTGCCCCTTGAGCGATGAATGTCGAGGCGGAGCCTGCTTTTGCTCACTCATGATGCTTGCGCCTGTCTCGGGTTGGTTAAGCAGGGCACGGTTGAATGCTCCACGCCTGGTTAACCATATTTGCCCCTCCCCCGCGTTTTGCTTAAATGCTGATTCTAAAAGGAGTTAAAACCCTTCATTTTGTTACAGTTTTGCAAGCGTTGATTGTGAAGAGCTTACAAGTAAACATAATGAGATGTCGCGATGCCTGTTTGGCGGAAACGGGCGCTTGATCGAGACTCACAGCAGGTCCTCACTTAGGCGTTCGTTGCGCAAATGGTTTTCGGATTGAGACCTCCGTTCTAAGCGCCAAACTGTGGGGTCACTACTTTACGAAAGGAATGAGCGAAGAGGTGCCGGTAACGTCTGAGCTTGGCGCGTTTGCCTAAAAGAAAAATGCGGCAGGAACGCTGCCGCATAGGTACCCCCAATAATGCCTAAAGCGAGAATATCAGGCGAAAATGTGCTGTCAAAAGGCGATGAGGCTTAGACAGCAGTGGTTGTGGCTGTGCGTGGAGCGGCGGATTCTTCCTTTTGCCGGAAGTACGTTGTCACGCGGTCGATGATCTCATTGAGCGAGGTTTGCGGCCGGAAGCCGGTGAGCGCGTGGAGCTTATCGACCGAAGGGACGCGGCGCATCATATCCTCGAAACCGGGCTCGTAGGCTCGATCATAGGGGATAAATTCGATTGTCGAGGAGCTGCCCGTGCGCTCTTTGACTAATTTAGCGAGATTTTCGATGGTGACCTCTTGGGTGTTACCGACATTAACGACTTCGCCGATGGAACGCTCGGTGTCTAACAAGCGGATGAGGCCCTCGACAGTGTCGCGCACATCGCAGAAGCAACGAGATTGTTGGCCGTTACCATAGACAGAGATCGGTTCGTTATCGAGGGCTTGCTTGACGAAATTCGGCAAGACCATGCCGTAACGGCCGGTCTGCCGAGGACCGACGGTGTTGAACAAGCGGACCACGATGACGGGAAGCTTCTTCTCTTTCCAGTACGAGAGTGCGAGAAACTCATCGAGAGCTTTGGATGCGGCGTAACTCCAGCGGCCTTTGGTGGTGGGGCCGAGGACGAGATCAGCATCCTCGTGGAAAGGCACGTTGGTGTTCTTGCCGTAGACTTCGGAAGTGGAGGCGGTGAGAACCAGTTTGCGCTTTTTGCAGGCGGCTTCGAGGATGCGCTGGGTGCCGTTGACATTGGTTTCGATCGTGCGCACCGGGCTTTCGACGATGAGCTTGACGCCGACAGCGGCGGCAAGATGGACGATGACGTCGGCGTCGTCAACGAGTTCCGCAAGCAACTGAAGGTTTTCAATGTTGTCCAGATGATATTCCATTTGGCTGGAAGCTTTGAGGTGACGGATGTTATCCATGCTTCCGGTGGAGAGATTATCGAGCAGGACGACGCGGTCACCGCGAGCGAGAAGCCGTTCGGCCAAATGAGAACCAATGAAACCGGCGCCGCCGGTGATCAAGTAACGCAAAGTGCCTCCTTAGAGTGCTTGATCGTCATCTCGATTGCGCAGGGAGCGTTCGGAGACAGATTCAGCAAGATCGTCGTGTTCATGCTCATGCACAGATTCAGCCGCTTCCTGAGGGCCGTAGCCATAGGAATAAGGATAGTAGCGGTAAGAATAGTAGTAGTCCGGAGCGCCAGAGTCCACCGCGTTCAGAACCACGCCGAGGATGTGGCATTTGACGCTGTTGAGCAAATCGCGCGTGCGAGTGAAGGCTTCCTTGGGAGTCTCGCCGCTGCGGACGACAAGAAGGACGCCATCGGTCTGGACGGAGAGAATGACGGCATCGGTGGCGGCCATGACGGGAGGCGAATCGATGACGATGAACTTGAATTTGGTCCGCAATTCCGCGATCGCGTCCGACAGTCTGCTGGAGGAGAGCAAGTCCGCGGGATTGGGCGGGAGCGGCCCCGTGGGAATCGCGGCGAGATTGGGAATCACGGGATGCGGAACAGTTACAAGATCAAGACTGGAAACCCCGGCGAGATAAGAGCTAAGACCGGCATACTTGCCGTTGCCCAGGTTGAGTAGACGGCCTACGCCGGGCTTGCGCAAGTCGGCGTCAACGAGCACGGTGCGGTCACCAAGCTGGGCAAGGGTAACGGCTAAGTTGGCGGCGGCGGTGGTCTTGCCTTCGCGTGGTAGCGCGCTGGTCACGAGAATGACCTGCGGCGGACGTCCAGGCTGCGAAAGCAACAGCGAAGTGCGCAGAGCGCGGAAAGCTTCGGACATTTGAGATTTGGGAAGATGCTGGGCGACAAGTTCGATGCGCTTGTCATGACCATTCGTGGAGATGCCCGACAAGAGGCGTTTACGAGTGCCGTTCCCGTTGGCCTCGCCAAACTGAGGCACAACGGCGAGAGAAGGCAAGCGCGCCAAGGTCTCGATGTCGTCGGGAGTCTTGACCGTGTTATCGAGGTACTCGCGCATGAGGGCAAGCCCGATGCCTCCGACGAGACCGACGAGAAAAGCCAGAGCGATGTTCCTGGCTTTGGCGGGACGCGAAGGAGTGGTGGGGATCATGGCGGGATCCACGACGCGGATATTAGAGGATTGCAGAGCGGCGGAAATGCCGACTTCCTTGAGTTTGGTCATCAAGCCGTCGTAGAGAGCCTTATTGGCTTCGGCCTCGCGCTTGATGATGTTGTACTCGACGAGGCGCTCGGCCATTTGGTTAGCTTCGGCTTTTTGCTGGTCAAGAGCCTGTGTCAGCAGGTTCTCACGCGTCCTGGCTTCCCGATAATCGCTTTCGAGATGGTCGATGGTGTTGACTTTTTCTTTTTGGATGAGCTGGTCCAAATCGTTCAGTTGCGCTTGCAGGCGCAAGACCTTGGGAAATTTGGGGCCATATTGACTTAAAGCGTCGTTGTACTCTTCTTCCGTGCTCTCCCGCTTCTGAATGAGCCCCTGCAAGGCAGGACTATCGCGAAGCTGAGGAACCTCGGAAACGCCGCCAGCTTTGGCAAACTGGTAGAGCGCTTCTTTCTTCATGCGATCTTCCTGAGCGTCGGTCAGCTCTTTATTGATATCAGCAAGGCGCTGGGTGGTGATGTTGGACTTGTCGTCCAGAGTCCAAATTTGATTTTGCCGTTCGTAGGCGATGCGCTTGTCTTCCGACTGCTGAACTTTGATCTTGAGTTCGTCCAATTCGTCGTGGAGCCAGGCAGTTGCCCGAGTGGTTTCATCGAAGCGGCTGCGAATGTTCTGCTCCTGGAAATTCTTGATGTGTTCGTTGACGACGCGCGCGGCGAGCTGCGGGTCCGTGGATTCAAAGCTGACATCCAGCAACTGGCTGTTGGGAACGCGCTTGACGCCGAGGCTGCCAAGAAAGGCACCGAGTTCGGGAGGGCTTTTCTGGTTTTCCAAGCTGCCGATGGCGATAGCTTCCGAAGGCCCATTGGGAGAAGCATACTCGGCCCGCGTTCCAAGGCCCGTGCTGCGGATGGTATGCAACGCCAGAGTTTCCGAGGTCAGGATTTTTGACTGCGTTTCGATATAATTGTCCTGGTCCATCATGTATTCGTAAGGATCCGCGCCCTGGAAGGGAAGAATATTGGCGTTTTCGCGGTCAATTTCGATACGAGCGGTGGCCACATAGACGGCTTGCATGCGGAAAGTGGCGATGGCGACGATGGTGACGACAGCAACCAAGAAAGACAGGATCAGCCATTGGTGCTTGCGCAGGATCAGCAGATAGTCGTAAAGATGAGGCTCGCGCGGCGAGAGATCCCAAGCCGGGAGAGGCAAGGAGGGGGGAATCAGCTCGACAGCGCCGTTTTGCCGGGGAACGAGTTTGTTATCTTCAGCCATGTTTTGTTAATACGCTAACCGGTAGAGGGCCACCGCCGTGCCAAGGGTGATCCCAAGCTCAACGGATCGCAGAATGGCTTGCTTGGCTCCACTTTCCGGCACATACAGAATGTCGCTGGGCTCAAGCTGGACATCTTCGGCTTTGCGATTCAGGATTTTCTTCAGGTCGAGCTGCACTTCGTGTTGATGTCCCTGGGCATCTTTGCGGATGACGACGGCGCGGTCCGTTTTCGCGGTCCTGGTGAAGCCTCCAGCCAACGCGAGAATCTTCAAGGTATTCATCTGCTCGCGGTCATTCGCGAGCACAAATCCACCTGGTCTGCCTACCGCGCCCAAGACGTACACGATACCCGCATGGGGAACGGTCACGACGTCGCCCGCTTGCAGAAGGATATTGTCCTTGATATTCCCGGCTTCCATGAGCTGATACAGATTCACGGTAATGGTGTCCACTGGCGAAGTGGAAGCTGGAGCAGCCGCGCCGGCTGATTTTTCCTGTGAACTGTTCGGGGCCGGCAATGCGGGCGGCTCCGCGTTGAGGCCGTTCGGGGAGGCAGCGGCTGTGGAGGGTGGCTTTGAGTCTGCATCGATCGGGAGAGACTTTGCAGGAGTGGAACTCGCAGCGCCGGTTGCGGGAGGTTCTGCATCATCAAAGGACATCTTTTGAATGGGGCGGGTAATGATGACTTCATTGCCGGCATCGTTGGCAAGGCCGCCCGCTTCGGCCAGAACTTCGAGAAGCGAGACTTCGCGATCCGCCTGGTAGACCAAAGGACGGCCGACAGCTCCAACAACTGTGATGGGCTTGCTCTTTCTTTCCTTGACGGTAACGCTCACTTCGGGGTGCGAAATCAAGCCGTTTGCCTCGAGCACTTCGGCAATTTTCTGTTGCGCCTGAACCTCGGTGAGCCCGGACACATGCAGGCGCACGGGAACGAGAGGAAGGCCGATCGTGCCCGTCTGGCTTACGCGCACTTCGCGGCTAAGCTCCTTGACGTCGAACACTTCGATAGAAATTAAGTCTCCATCGCCGATGACATAATCATGGGGCGCCAGGCGCGCCTCGGCGGATAGCTCGCGAATGCGATCGTTCGCTTGTTGTGGCGTCTCGAGACCGGCCTGCGCGCGGATGGGCGGCGCCAGAACCACTAGCCCGAGCAGAGTGAACGAGACGAGACACAACGTCCCCGCACCCAGTCTCGCTGGCTGCATACGAATAGATGACCCCCAAGTTTGATTATACAGACAGAAAGACAAAGTCCATCATGGATTTCGAGGGCTGTTCTGGGCTCTTCCCATTTCGGGAATTCGAGGCAGGGATTGGCGAATTTCGGTTGTGGCGAGGTTGGCCATCAAGAAAAAGAGGAGAGCGTTTGCTGGAATGTGGAGATTGAAATCGACGAGACTATGGGTGAGAAAACCAAGACAACCGACAAGACCTGAGAGCTGAAGGACGGATACGAACGTTCCACTGGATTGAGACAAGCGGCGCAACGAATCGAAGAGCAAAAGTCCGAGAAACCACACGCAGCACAAACCGCCGGCGACGCCGGTCTCCGCAAGGGCCTCGAGGTAATCGTTGTGGGAGTGATTGACGATTTTTCCGTCGTAGAGCGTTTCATAATGGGGAAAAACTTCCTGGAGAGTGCCGAGGCCGGTGCCGATCAAGGGATGATCCAGGAAAATGTGCCAAGTGTCCGTTCGCATGGAGGCGCGCTTTCCAGCTGTCACCTCGAGCGATTGCAGGGAAGAAAACCTCTCAACCAGTTGTTGAACCCCGAGCCAGGACACCATCAGAAACGCGAGGAGCAGGACCGCGCCGCCAGAGAGCAAGTGCCTCCCGGCGGTACGGCGGAGAGCCAGCCAAAGCACCAAAATGCCGAGCTCCACAGCGAGACTTACGATGCCACCCCGAGAAGCGGAGAGAAACAACGCGCCGATGGGAACCACGGCGAACATGCTCACGAGAAACCAGCGCTCCCTGCGCACCTTGCCAAGGACCAGTGGAACTAAGGAGATAGGAATGACAAGCTCCGTAAATCCAGCAAAATGATTGCGATTCACGTACGGGCCGAAGGGAATGCCGCCATAATGCATAACTCGAAACCAATAGAGCTTTCCGTTGAAAGTGAGGTGCTGCAGGATGCCGAAGAGGGCCACGATGAATCCGAAAGTCATGAAAAACCAGACGAAGCCCCGCCAATCCTCGAGGGTGCGGAAAGCTTGCGCGGCTAAGAATAAAATCAGGATATCGGCAAGGAGAAGCTGGATCTCCATCCGTGTGGCATAGGACGAAGCGGTGCTGTGAAAGACCCATTGGGCGAGGGCGATCATCAGGAAACAAACAAGCGGCGGAAGCAAAGGCGAGACGACGATCTGATGCTCTTTCTTGAAGTAAGCGCGGACGGACCAGATCAAAAAGAGCAGGCTCGCGCCGATCTCGAGGATCGCTCGCGCCCAATCTTCGACGGCGCCGTGCGAAGCCACGCCGAAAACAATGAGCACGCAGATGCCGATGCGGATGAATTTCATTGTGGAACGTTTTCCGGGGAATCCGGCACCAGGGTGACATCGTCAATCCACGCCGAGCCAAAAATCTTGCTATCAAATTGGGCGCTCGGACGGCGGCTCACGCAAACTTGAAGTTCTTGGACGTCTTTCGCGGAGGTCCAAGAAAGTTTGACTTGCGTCCATGGTTGCGTGCCGCGAACATCGTCCGTCCAGGCGGTGGAATTTTCCGAAGAGCCGTAGGAGTGAAGACCGAAACGCACACCTTGATCGGTGGACAAAGAACGAGTTCGGACCCAAGCAGAGAACTGGTAGGCCGTGGAAGGCTGGACGTGGATGTACTGACAGACATCAGCGAAATCTATATTTCGCAAGCCGTCGAAAGTCAGGCGGAGAGAACGATTCCCGGAGTGTTTTTCCCTTTGATCGGAAGTCATTTGTACACCGGAGATGTATCGAGAGTATCGCCATGCGAAACCGCCGCCTGCGACGTTCGATTCGAATCCGCCGTCCCAAACGATGGAACCCGGCGGATCCGCAGGGCGTGACACGCCGGCAAACCCAAGGGCCTGATCCCAGACGCGCTGGGCCTCCGTCATTTGTAGCTTGTGAATGAGGGCCTCGAGGAGAGGGTAAGAGTCGTTCACTGGGAGTTGCGGGTGAAGTGCGGCTAAACGGGACCATACGGCTAGGGCTTGATCCGTGCGGCCCTGATCCGTCAGCGAGGAAATCACGTTCAAGTACGCTTGCGGAGAGCGGGGTATCACATGGTCCAGGACCGCATTGATGTCCGGTTCGACGCGCATCGCAAGAGCGAAAGCAGTTGCTCCGCGCTTCGGATCGACTGCCACAGAGTGACCTAACTCCGCGAAAGCGACATTCAGTTGGCCCTGCCGCAAGAGAAAATTGCCATAGCGCCAGGCGACCTCTGGCGAAAGCGGGTAAACGTGGGTGGCTTGAAGAAACGCATCGCGCGCGTCTTCGATCTTGCCTTCCGATTCGTACGCTGTGGCCAAGTCCAGCCACGTATCAACGGAATGCGGATCAAGGGCCAAGGCTGTTTGGTAGGCTTGAATGGCGCGGCCGACATCGGGATTCTCCAGGTTGTACTGCCAAGAGCGGCCAAGGAGATACCAACTACTCGCGTCATCCGGTTCGAGCCGCGTGGCGCGCTCGTAGCCTTGGAGCGTGTTCAGTCCCGCAGCATGCACTGCGAGGGCATTGCGGATGCCTGAATAGGAAAGACAGGCGGCGAACACCACTGCAAGCAGAACAAGAAGCCCGCGCACCACAGAACTTGAAAGGCGAAGAATCATGCCGCGATACTGTGCATAGACAGACTGTTAGATGCAAGATGAAAGTCTGGAGAAGAGGTATCGGAGCGCGGCGAGCGATTGCTAAGTGAGCGGGCTACTTCCCCATGGTTGCCGTGAGGGTTTCGTCAGCGCGGCCTCGACGGCGGACATCGATCCCCAGCCGTTTGATCTTTTGATTCAACGTGGAAAGGGGAATCAGAAAACGTTCGGCGGCCTCGGTCTGATTCCAACTGGTGCGTTCCAGCATGTCAATAATGATGCGGCGCTCGATCTCATCCATGATTTGAAAGAGCGAAGGTCGAGGAGAATCGGCGGCGGAACGGGAGCCAGGTTCACCCGGCAGAGGAGGAAGAAATTCCGAAAGCTGCAAGCGGACGCCACGGACGATTTCCTTGCTGCGGATGCTTTCGGGAAGCAGATCGACATCGACTCGCTCTTGCGTCGAGAGCACGACGGCGCGTTCGACAACGTTTTCCAGCTCGCGGACGTTTCCAGGCCAATCGTAATCCATGAGGAGCTTCATGGCGCCAGCCGTGAACAGGCGCATGGGCTTGGCGTTCTCGAGACAATAGCGGCCGAGGAAATGGGCGAGCAGCGCGGGCACGTCTTCGCGGCGATCGCGCAGCGGGGGAAGCTGAAGGTGAATGACATTCAAGCGGTGGTACAGGTCCTCGCGAAAGCGGCCTTCGCGGACGAGGGTAAGGAGTTCGACGTTGGAAGCGGCAACGATTCGCACGTCCACCTTGATCTGTTCCGTGCCGCCAAGGCGCATGAACTCGCGCTCCTGAATCACGCGAAGAAGCTTGGCCTGTGTTTCCGGGCTGATGGTGGCAATTTCGTCGAAGAAGATGGTGCCTTGATCGGCGACCTCGAAGAGGCCTTTTTTCGAAGCGACGGCGCTGGTGAAGGCGCCCTTCACGTGGCCAAAGAGCTGCGATTCGAGCAAGTCCACTGGAATCGAGCCGGTATTGACCGGGACGAAGGCTTTGTCGGCACGCGTGGAAGCCGAGTGGATAGCCTTGGCGATGAGTTCTTTGCCCGTGCCGCTTTCGCCGCTGATGAGCACGGTGGAACGCGAAGGCGCCACCTGCGTGATCAGGTCAAACAGCGTCAGCATTTTTTCGCTCTTGCCGATAATATTTGGAAAATTGAAGCGTTGCTTGAGGGCGCGCTTGAGGTGAACGTTTTCTTCGCGAAGCCGGCGCGATTCGACGGCCTGCGCCACTTGCGCCAGGAGCTCGTCATTGGACCAGGGCTTAGTGATGTAATCGAGTGCTCCGCCCTTGAATGCGGCCCGGGCCATATCAATGGAACCGTAAGCTGTGATTAGAACGACGGAAAGTTCCGGATCACGGCGCCGGATTTCGCGAAGCAGCTCGAGGCCGTTGCGATCCGGCAAACTGACGTCCAGCAGCAGCAAATCATAGGGATGCTCTTCAAGTTTGGCTAGCCCAGATTGGCCAGTCTCAGCGCTGGTAACGCCGTAGCCTTCGCTCGTAAGCAGAAGCTCAAGGCCTTCGCGAATTTCTGACTCGTCGTCGACGACGAGAATGGAGCCTTTAGGCATGAACCGACTTCCTGACCGCGGGAAACTCCACGTGAAACGAAGTGCCTTTGCCTGGAGTCGAGCGGACATCAATTTTTCCGGCGTGTTCCTTGATGATGCCATAGCTCACGGAAAGACCCAGTCCGGTGCCGCGGCCGGTGGCCTTGGTGGTGAAGAAGGGATCGAAGATGCGATGAATGTGTTCGCGAGGAATGCCAGCGCCAGTATCCACGACTTCAATCTCGACGCTTCCATTGTGTGCTCCCGTGCGCACTTCCAACAAGCCGCCTCCGGGCATGGCGTCGCGAGCGTTGAGGAAAAGATTGAGAAACACTTGCTGAAGTTTATTCGCCGAGCCGCGGACAGCAGGCAATGTTTCCCCCAAATGTTTCACGACTTGAATCTGCGAGGTTCTTAGAGGATGGGAAACGAGGGAAAGCGTTTCTTCGACGACGCGGTTCACGTCTATATCTGCAGTCTCGCCGGCACCCGTGCGCGAGAAATTCAAGAGATTGTTGACGATCTCGCTGGCGCGAAATGTTTGCTTGACGATTTTTTCGATGATGGACTGCCGCGGATCGCCTTCGGGCATCTGCTTCGCCAGCATCTGGATGTAGTTGGAAATTACGGCCAAAGGCGTGTTCACTTCGTGTGCGACTCCGGCGGCCAGCAACCCAAGAGACGTGAGCTTCTCGGTTTGCGACATCTGCTCGGCCATGCGTTCGCGCTGCGTGACATCGTCGAACAGAAGGAGACGCCCAATGCGCTCGGCGGACTTGCTCACTAGCGGGGTAATGGAGACATTCAGCGTCAGTGCCTTGCCCTGATGGTGCAAGCGCTGTTTGTAAATGCCGGTGATTTGCTCCTCGTCGCCGCGCGCCGTAATTTCGGCGGCAAGCTCCTCCGGAAGCAAAGAGCGCAACTGGCGTCCAACAGCCTCCTGGCGTGTGACGCCGAAGAGCTGTTCCATGCGCGTGTTCCAGGATTCGACGATGCCTTCCAAATCCACGGCAAGGACGCCGACATTCAGGGATTCCACGATGTTTTCGCTGAAGTCCTTGAGGCGCGCGATCTCCAGGGCTTTTTGCTCGAGCGAAGTGTAGAGATGGGCGTTATCGAGCGCCACAGCGACATAGCCGGCGATCGTTTCCACGAGCTCGACGTCATCGCTGGACAAGTAATCGCCGTCCACAGTCTTTCCGAGCCCCAAAACCGCCACGGTATGCTCGCGAATACGGCAAGGAACAAAATAATTCAGGTCGAGCTGTTCAAGGGTGTGGCGCACAGGCTCGCTGACATCCCGTGCCGCACGGGGCGACTCAAAAAAGAGCGCCCCGCGCGCGAACTCGGGCCGGGCCGGACCGAGGAAACTGAGATCGAGAGGTTCCGCAAGTCGAACGCCCATCGAGCGGGCGAGGCGCAAATGGCCGGGATTCGACACATCCTCGACAAAGATCGCGAGCCGGTCGACGAGGAGCGTCTGCGAGATGCGATCCATCACGGAGCCCAGCATGGGCTCAAGCCGGACCTCGTTTGTCAGGGTGCGGCCGAACTCGATCAAGGTGCGGCGATAATCAAGGCGATCGCGGTAGAAAAAACGATCCAAACGGGCCTGGATCCATTCGCGGAAAGGCTGAAAAAGAAAAGCGGCGATGACGATGGCGATGATACCGCCGACGGGCCCGTTCGCAGGCGCATGAAAAATCTGCGGAATGAGCGCCACAAAGAAAAAGTAAATTGCAGCGACCGCCGCGGTCGCCGCGGTGTACGCCAATCCACGCTTGAAAATGATGTCTACATCCATCAGGCGGTAGCGAATGATGGCGTAGCCGAAGCACAGCGGGATGAACACCAGGCTTACCGTCGTGAATTTCATCCACGGTTTGGTGGCTGTGTCGAACGCGTAGGGCACAATATACAGAACGGCAAAGGGGACGGTGCCGACGAAGGTACCGGCGGTGAGCCATTTCAATTGCTGTCGCAATACACCGGCAGCCGCCGCCCGATAATTACGATAGAAAACAATTCCTGCCACCAGCAAACAGGCGCCGAGATAGCTATAAGCAATTTTATCGAGCAGGACGCGAGAGCCAAGCCAGGGAACGAAACCGAGGGCGCCCAGCGCCGTGCTGATGTGGACAAACAGAATCGTCAGTGGCGGCAGATAAACGAGGCTGAGCCTGGAAATCGAGCGGGTGGTTCCCTCTGTGTGTTCCGGGAAGACGAGCGCGAAATGCAGCAACAAAGCGGGCATGAGGAGTTGCGCCACGATTTTGATCCAATAAACTTCGTAGTCAAAGGTGTCCAGCTTCCCGCTGTAGTGGAACGAATAGAAGATGAAGGACACGAGGCAAAAAATATAGAAGTGTACGGCGCGAGGCGCGTTCCAGCGCCGCGCAAAAATGAAAAGCCCTATGAAGAGATAAATGACGCCGACGACGCGTTCGTAATTCTCAATGGAAGTGGGCTTCTCGGCGGGCGCAGTTACTAGAAGAGTCTCAAACTCCTCTCCGTTGCGCGAAAGCCTGTAGCGCACCTGACTCCAGAGGCCCGCGTGCCACAGCCGCTTTGTGACCTGCACCTGCCGGGTGACGGGGCTGCCACTGATGGCCAGCAAATGATCCCCCGCACGGACGCCAGCACGGGCGGCAGGGGAACTGGGAGCTACCTGCTCCGCTTGCACTCCTTGGGTCGTATCCAGCCAAACGACGCCGTCATCGGGCGACTCGAATTCGCTCCTTTGGACGAAGTTCAGCCAGGCAAAAATCAAAGCCGCCAGCGTTGCAAGCGCTAGCACGACGGCCCCGAGGCTGACTCTCAGATTTTGCTTCATGACAGGCCCAAGCGCGGCCACACCCTGCCGCCAAATCTCAGGTGCAAGCGAATGTCCATTCTTTGGAAGCGAGGCCAAGCCAGAACACCATTATATTTCAACGACTTACATAAGACAAGGAGAGGAGAGTCAATGACTATCCATTTTCTGGAAGGACGCATACAGCTTTCTAAAGTCCAATTTGCGACTAAAATTGCAGGCTTAGGCCACCCCGGAACGTGCGGAAAGCAGGCATTAGCATCAAGCGGCCGTCCTGGGTATTGAGGGTGAGATAGCCTTGTGCAAAGAGGTTGTCGCATTCCGCGTTCGCTTCCCAACGGCCTGGGCCAAACTTGGGAAGGAGTTGATGCACACCAAGATGGAAATACGGTTCCATGTCAAAAAGGGTATCGCCGAAGCTGTCCACTCGAGTAAGCGTCGTACCGCCGATCCACTGGTAGCCCACGGTTACCCGCGTGCCCATGCGAGGAACCCTTTCGGAAACTTTGACGCCTGCGGCCTGACGTCCCGCCGTGTGCAGAAGTTCTCGCAGCGGTTCGGCAGCCGCGCTCGAAGGCGTCAGGGCGCCAGCAAAGGCATAGAGCGCAGTGAGTTCAATGTCGTCGCTCAGCTTTTCTTTGTACACTGCGCGCGTTCCCCAGCTGCTTGAAGAGCCTCCATCGTAAGAAAACCCATTTGAATACACGTCCTGGAAATAATCGGCGATGGGAAGATTGTTGCCTCGACCAAAAACGGCAACGTGGCTGTTGTCGTCGTGAAACGCCGCTACTTGCAACTTGCCGCGGGTTCCCATCTTGCGCTCCGCCGCGAGTTCTTCGTGGAAACCACTTTCGAGCACAGGACGTCCGTTCCGCCACATGAGTACGGGGAATGCATCCATCTCGTTCAATGCTGCCGCCAATGGGCTCACTGCCTCGCCGTCGACCGCTTCCAGCGGTTCCGGACCGGTTGGCATGGAAGCAAAAATCAAAGATGCTTGCCAGTCATCCGAGATCCGCGCATCGAGCCGCAATCGTGGGCGCAAGGAGGAGGCTGGCCGCCCGAGACCCACCAAAACATATTCGCCGCCATATTCAAGCACAGCGCGATTTCCGAAAGCCATCGAGCCGCCCTGGTCAATGCGAACCCCTCGGAACATAGGCCCCGCGTCTCCCAGTTTCGATTCGCGCAATACCAGTGCGGTGTGGGGACCGGACTCCAGCGAGCCGGTGGGCAGCCAAACGGTGGCGATCCCGCCGGCGGGCGATTGCGTGTCGTAGCTCATTAAGCCCGCAAGGAGTAGCCGGCTGGTTCCGCCAAGCTGCTGATCGAAGGCAAACGCGGTGGCAGGACTTGCAGGAAGATTGGAAACCGATCCCGGCCGGCGGGCGCCATCTGTAAATTCCAAGCGCCCCCGCGTCGGCTCTACAGGGACCGAGTCCGAGTCCACGTTGACAGCGTTTAGCGGGTCTTCTTCAACCCACTGAAGCACTGGACGGACCGAGCTGGCTGTGCGCAGGACCCACTTCCAATCATCGGCTTCGCTAGCTGCCGAGGAAGGAGCGCGCCGCAACTGGTCCAGGGAAGCAAACAACGATTCCAGCTGAATGCGAACGAGCGTGGTCAGATTGGCGCTGACGCGAATATGCTTGTCCAGAGTAGGGAGAAACCCCGCAAGGGTTACGCGCACGCTATACAGGCCAGGCGCGAGACGCTCTCCGCGGAAGACTCCCTGTGTGTTCGTGAAAAAGTCGATGGGGAGCGGGTATGCAGCGGATTCCGGGATCAACTCCACGCTGGCTCCCATTTGAGGAGTGCCAGCAGTGTCGCGAACCACGCCGGACAGAATCCCTTGAACAGACTTCAACTGCGCCAGCGCCGGATTCGCTCCTAAGGACGCGAAAGCCGCGGCCAGGACGAGTGCCCCCATTACTCGGACCTGTCCTCTGGTCACTACTTACTACCTCCCCGGAACCGTGTTGGCTGCGGCCTTAGTCGGTTCTGGCGCGCCTTTCACTGTAAAATCTGCCGATTTGGAAATGGACTGATTGGAAATTCCATCCGTGGCATTGATTTCAAGCGTGTATTTGCCCGGCGAAAGGGTAGACAGTGGCAACCAGCGCTCGATGGTGACCTGGTCGCCGGTCTGCTTCATCTCTGCTGAAGTTTCCTTGAACTGCATCACTTGCTCTGAACCCTTCTTTACCGTGTAGAGAAAGGTCGCGTTGGATTTATGCGTTTTCTCGTCGGGCTTGAGGTTATAAACCTGGAGATAGATGCCCAAGCGGCTGTCCGAATTGAAATCGCTCTCGAGTCGAGGCCGTACTTTGGTCGAGCCCAGAACGAATTGTCCCGCGCCGATCTGATTGGCGGGAACGTGTTGGAGCTCGTCCGCAAGGATTAGGGTGCTTGCATCCAGCTTGTCGTCAACGTAACGGGGCACGGCAAGCCTGGTATTCACGACGCCGACGTTTCCGCTCTGCACGTCCTTGATCACGATATCCAAGCGATACAGCCCTGGACGGAGCGGAACGGTTTGCTGATAAATGGATTGCAGCTTAAGCGATTGCTGGAACAGCGAATCAGGAAAATCCTTCGTGATTGGAGTTTCAAAGGTCTGAACGACGCGCCCGGTCAAGGTGCTGACGCGCCCAAACACATTCATCGTCGCCGTATGGACACCATCTTTTGCTTGGAAATTCAGCTGGCCGTTCGGCACCTGGATAGTGATTGGAACCAACACGGTGTCGTTGGTTACCTTCATAAAGTCCGTGCGCCACATGAAATGGAGTTGATCGCGGACAATGCGAGCGGTCACGATCGCTTCCAAATCTTTAAATTTGACGTCTGGCGGTTTCTGCACTTTCGCGTAAAGATCCAGGCGATTGAATTCATCCATGCTGGCAGGTGTGCCGCCCATCGAGGTCGGAAGATTGGTGCCATCGGAGCGGGTAAATCTGTCCGTCTTGGAGGCTAATCCCATCGACTCGAGCAAGCTTAAGCCGGCGCCAGGCACGTGCAGCAGCGCATCCTTTTCCGAGGGATCCATTGTGAGATGGTATTCGCCCGAGCCCGTTGTATCCACAAATTCCAGTTCGATGTTCTCGCCAATTCCCGGCAGATAGCGCCAGCGCCAGGTCTCCCACGGGTAGGTCGTCGTTGAACCACCGCCATCTTCCATCGGCCGATCCCAAGTGCCGCCCATCGGATGCGAATCGACCTCGTCCGCGGGACCCCACATGATGTACATCCGGCCGCGGTCGGTTTTCCAGCCAGGGATGCCAGAGGCGAAATGCTCGTTGGCGTAAGCAATACGCCGGTAATGCTCTTCTTTGAAATCGTTGTCGGGCAGGTCGGGGTTGCTGCTGCGCCGCAACCAGAACTGCTCGATAAACTGCTCGCGTTCTTCGTTGGTATCGAGTTGAAGAAAGGCATTCCGCTCTTCCGGCGAAATGATGTAGACGACATCCTCGTTCAGCCACTGCTTGTACTGGTCGTCGAGTTCTTTAAGCGTCTTGCGCGCTTTTTGCTTCTGTTGCTTCTTCTGCTCTTTGCTGAGCGTCTGGGCAGGCGCAGGATTATTGGGATCCTGGGCATCTTGGGCCAGTAGTGCGGGAACAAAAATGGCAAACGAGAAGGAAATTACAATCAGGGCACGAATTACCCGTGGCATAGACACACCTCAACTTCCAGGACTCTGGATTCTACGCTTCGACAAGCCGTCCGTCAATCGCGGAATCCCCTTCATTTTGAGAGACTTGCCCCCGATTCCGATTAGAATCGAATGACCGCCGAAGAGTTGCCTGACAACTTTTGACCTGAACTCATGTACAGGGTTATTCAACGAGGATAACAACAGCCTCTGGCGGCGCAGGGCATTTACGCTTGGACGGACTGGGGCGGCGTAGCTTGCCTGATGTTTACTGCACTCGTTGGGTCTGCACGTCTGAACCAACCAGAGTATCGAAAATCGCCAAAACGTGCCTGCGGTATTCCACCATGCGTGTGAAGATATCGCGCAGTTCAGGTTCGCGCTCCGCTTCCCGGTGCCACTTCGCCAGGACCATCGCGGGCACTTCAATGTCTCTACGCAGCTTTTCCGCGGAATGGCCGCGCAGGAACAGCCCGTAGAAAAACGCTGCTTCGCGCTGCGGGAAGTCGAAGTCGTGAACGACTTCCGAGGGAACGATTTGTGGCAAGGTGGCCATAGAGAAAAATGCAGTTTACCCAAAAGATTTTCCGCGTCAAGTAGTACGGTGGACTTCCTGCGCTTCTTGTGCAACTCTCCGGCCCGGAGCATGTCCTGGTGGGACAACCCGTACAAGAGGGGGGTTGCCAGTGGATTCTATCCGCCGTAGGATGCTTAAAGGTATGGCAGGGTTACATAAGTCGGTGGCCGGGCGGACATTCGGGCGCTTTGCGCGCTTCGGACTCCTGCGTGGTCTGCGCTCGATCGAGGTCGACCCGGAGGATTTCCGGCGACAACTCAAGAAAAAATACGGGCTTGAAGTGGCAAATTTCCGCTACATGCACCATGTGCCGGTAGCCCGCCTGGATGCGATTGCCAAAACATTGATCAGGGACACCGAGCGCCTCGCTCTTCTCGAAGGGGCCGGCTTCGGCCTCGGCGGCATGATTACGATCGTTCCGGACGCGGGGCTGCTTACGTTCCTGACTTTGCGGCTTATCCAGCGGCTTTGCCTCCTCTACGGGTTCGAGCAGAGCGGCCAAAACGATAGGATTGCATTGTGGATGGCTGCTGCCACGGCTACCGGGGTCGATTACGGCAAGGACCTCGCCGAAAAACAAATCCTCGAGAAATTGGCTCCGCGCATCGCCGAACGGTTGGCCGTGAAGCTGGGCCAAGAGACGGCGGAAAGATGGGTCGGCCGTTTGATTCCTCTCGCCAGCTCGGCGATAGCAGGCGGACTGAACTTTGCTTTTGTGCGCGCATGGGGTCGCCGCGTTCAGCGCAACCTGCGCGTGCGGCACGTCGCCGCCAGGCCGGCTCCCGAAGCGTCTCCTCGGCCGGCCTACGCCCGCGCCCGCGCAGTGCTCGTCTAGACCTCGCAGCCGTCTGGGCCTGAGCCATTTGTCTTCCAAATGTTGGCCAAAGCTAATCGTCCGCTATTCAGGCCCGCCGGCCTGGTCCATTCCCTCACGATTAATTTGAATCTTCGCCGCCCTCTCTCGTCAAAGTGCCTAATGCTTCTTGTTCTGTTGACGGCCATGCTTTCGCCCCTCTCGGCACACTCTCAAGACCAGGAAGAGATCAAGGGCATGCCCGCCGAGCCGGCGGACGCGCAGCAAATCCGCGACCAGATTGCGGCGGTCCAGAAACTGCAGCACGCGATTCCAGATCGCGGAGCAACACTTTATTTTCTCGCTGTCGCGAAAGGGCGCTTGAGGGATACTCTTGGAGCGCTCGCGCTTTTGAAAGAGTGTCTCGCTTTGCAGGAGGGGTTTGATCCTTCCGGCGACCCCGTTTTCCTCGAACTGAAGGATTCAAAAGAGTTCAGCACGCTCATCGAAACCGTCCACAGTGATTTTCCAGTTACGATTCACGCGCGCGAAGCGTTTCGGACGACGGAGAAGGATCTGATCCCAGATGGACTGGCGTACGATAGGCAACGAAATGTTTTTTATCTGAGCAGCATCAATCGGCGCAAAATTGTTGAAATCGGACGCGACGGCAATATTTCCGATTTCGTGCCGGAAGGCCTCCTTACCCTCTTGCCGGTGCGTGGAATCAGGGTGGATTCAACCGACGATTCTGTCTGGGCCGATTCTTATTCGGACGACGGGCAGGCCGAGCTGATGCATTTTGACGGGACTGGAAAACTCTTGGGGAGGTTCAAGCCGGCGGGCGCGGCGAAGCATGGCTTCAACAACCTGGTGATTCGTGAGAGCGGGGAAGTGATCACCACGGATGGTCTGGCGAACGCCATCTCGCGGTTCGATCCGGCGTCGCACACTTTCAAAGCTCTGCCGGTTCATCGACCGCTCTTTTATCCCAACGGAATTGCGCTTGGCGGCGACGATCATACTTTGTACGTCACAGATAGCCTGGGTGTAGTGCGAGTAGACCTTGCAAACGGAGAGAGCCGCGATGTTGATCCCGGCCCGAAAAGTACGCTTGCCGGCATCGACGGCCTCTATTGGTACAAAGGCAGCCTTATCGGGATTCAGAACGGCATCGGCTCGCCCCGTGTGGCGGCCTTTCGCCTTTCGAGCGACGGCCTTCGCGTGATTCGGACGACAGTACTCGAAAGCCGCAGCCATTTCTGCGTCTCACCCACGACGGGCGCCATTATGGGATCTGAATTCTTCTTCATTGCGAACAGTCATATAGATGACATGAACGACGGCAAGGTGATGGATGTGACGCAACTGGAACCTGCCCGTGTTGGCGTCTTGCGGCTGCCCTAAAATCCCGCGGCAAGGGACGCCCTGAGGAACGGAAGTGGAAATTTGCGAGAGCGCGCCGTAGAGTACTAGGGGACTTGCGGCGCGCACTTGACCGTAACCAATCGCGATGAACGTGGGTTCAAGCAGGAGACCAGATATGCGGAGAATGCAAAAAATCTTTGGCGGAGTCATTCTGGTGATGGCGGGGCTAGCACTCGCGCTGATACCTCAGCAAGCTTCTTCCCGGCCTACAGAAACTTGGAAACAGGACGCCAATGCCGAGCCCGTTCCCGCCTATCACACTTCATTACCCGAAGCTCCATTGCCAGCACCTCTAAGTCCTTCGCTTTTCACCGACCCCGTGGTTCAGAACGCTTATCGGCTCGCGGCTCGCATCAAGAAGGTTCTCTACCAGGAACCTTGCTACTGCCACTGCGACCGCAATGAGGGCCACGGCAGCCTGCTTGATTGTTATGTTGGCCATCACGCCGCGGAATGCGGCACCTGTGTGCGCGAAGATCTCTACGCATACGAACAAACGCGCAAGGGCAAGACCCCCGCGCAGATTCGCGCAGGCATCGAGCGCGGCGAATGGGAAAAAGTTGACGTCAAGAAATACGAATCGCCAGCCGACGTGCCTGCGAAGTGAGCTCGCCTGCGGTTTGGTTGGCTAGGGCCTTCTTTCCTATCGGTTGGACTCGGCGAATAGCACAAGATGCTTCGCTGTACCTGCTCCGGGTACGCGGCGAAGGTAAACATTGATGAAACGGCGGCGGCTGGGCGTTCGTCTGATTTTCAGAGACGTGTCGGCTCGGTGACTCTGGACCCCTGCAAGCTCCGAATCATGAATATTTTGGGTTAGATAGGAGAAAAGCATGCGGAATCGCAAGTATCCGGTGGGAATCCTTGTGACGGTGCTCTTAGTTTCTGCCGTTGCCATCGCGGGCGCGGGACTGCGTGCTGCGGCGAAACCCGCCGCTGATTCCGGCTATTGGGGATTCGACACCACAAATCTCGACAAATCGTGCAAGCCTTGCGACGACTTCTATCAGTTCGCCATGGGCGGCTGGATGAAAGCCAATCCGATTCCGCCGGCATATTCCACTTGGGGCTCGTTCTCCGAACTGCTCGACAAGAACCAGCAGAACCTTCGGCAAATTTTGGAAGCGGCGGAGAAACAGCAGGCTGCACCGGGCTCAAACGAGCAGAAGATCGGCGACTTTTATGCCAGTTGCATGGATACGGAAGCGATCGAGGCAGCCGGCACAAAACCGATTGACGCGGATCTGGCGGCTATCGCGGCCATGAAAAATGCCGCTGACCTGCAAGCCGAGGCTGCACGCCTTCAGGAACAAGGCGTGGGCGTGCTCTTTCGGTTTAGCGCCAATCAAGACGCGAAAGACAGCTCGCAGGTCGTTGGCGCCGCTTGGCAGGGAGGACTGGGTTTGCCCGAGCGCGAATACTATTTGAAGCAGGATGAGAAATCGAAGCAACTGCGCGACGCGTACGTGAAACATGTCGCCAAGATGTTTGAGTTGCTGGGAGATTCCCCGGAAGCGGCCGCGCCGGAAGCTGCCACGGTCCTCGATATTGAAACGCATCTAGCGGAAGCTTCGATGAAAAATACGGATTTGCGCGATCCCGAAAAGACTTACCACAGAATGAAGCTAGCGGACTTGCAGGCGATGACGCCGGGTTTCAACTGGGAGAGTTACTTCCGGGCCATAGGTCATCCGGAATTGAAAGAGATCAATGTTGGCCAGCCAGACTTCTTCAAGGCTCTCGACTCGAAACTCACCGCGACGCCGCTTGCGGATTGGAAGACCTACTATCGCTGGCATCTCCTAAATGCATCGGCCTCTGCGCTTCCAGAGAAATTCGTGGATGAGGAATTTGAATTTCGGGGAAGGACGCTGACGGGAGCAAAGGAGATTCAGCCGCGCTGGAAGCGTTGCACGCAAGCTACTGACCGGGCATTGGGCGAAGCGCTCGGCCAAGTCTACGTCGAAAGATTTTTTCCGCCGGAAGCCAAGGCTCATGCGCTCGTGATGGTGCACAACCTGATTAACGCGCTTCATGATGATTTGCAGACGCTGCCGTGGATGAGTCCGGAAACGCGTGCGCAAGCAACCGCAAAGCTCGAAGCGTTCGCCGTCAAGATCGGCTATCCGGACAAGTGGCGCGACTATTCCGCTTTGAAGATCGACCGCATATCTTTTCTAGACAATCAGAGACGTGCCAATGTATTTGGAGTCCAATACCGGCTGGGGAAGATCGGAAAACCGGTGGACCGTACCGAGTGGGGAATGACGCCACCTACGGTCAATGCCTACAATAACAGCAGCATGAACGAAATCGTCTTCCCTGCGGGAATCCTGCAGCCACCCTTCTACGATCCCAAAGCCGATGACGCCGTGAATTACGGCGGCATGGGCGCGGTCATCGGCCATGAGATTACTCACGGTTTCGACGATCATGGCAGCCAGTTTGATGGCCATGGTGATCTAAAGAACTGGTGGACCGCCGACGATTTGAAGAATTTCAAGGAACGCGCCGCGTGCGTTCAAACGCAGTTCGACAATTACGTAGTGGACGGCGACTTGCACGAAAACGGCAAGCTGGTGCTCGGCGAGAGCATCGCGGATCTCGGTGGCCTGGCGATTTCCTACGCGGCTTATGAGAAATCGCTCGAAGGTAAGCCCCGTCCGCCCGTCAAAGATGGCTTCACTCCCGAGCAACGTTTCTTTCTCGGGTGGGCACAGGTCTGGGGCGCGAACGACCGCCCGGAGCAAGAACGACTGATGGCCAACACGAATCCTCACCCGCTGCCGCGTTTCAGGGGGAACGGTCCGCTCTCAAATATGGCCGAGTTTGCCAAGGCCTTCGGGTGCAAAAAAGGCGACCCGATGGTCCGCGAGCAAGTCTGCAAAATCTGGTAAGCTCGCGCGCGCAAAGTGACCTCTACTGACAAAGCGGTTCTTCAGCTTCTGCGCGGCGCACTTTTTGCCGTCGCGTTGTTCGTGCTTGTCCCCGGGGCCGCTGCGAAGTGGAAATACTTTCGCTCAGGAAATGCCGCTGACAGTACGGCCAGCGCGCGGCCGGGCTTCGTGCTCATGGGCGGGGGCGAGCAGGATCCAGCCTTGAAACTCTTGTGCGAGCGCGCGAACGGCGGCGACTTCCTGATTCTCCGCGCCAATACCGAAGATGACTACGCGCAAAAAGTGAACGATGAAATCCGCGCGCTTTGCCTTCTGAACTCGGCTGCGACGATCGTCTTTTCCGAGCGTGAAGATTCTGATGACCCCAAGCTGCTTGAACGGATCAACCAGGCAGAGGCGATTTTTATAGCGGGAGGCGATCAATCGAATTACGTCCGCTTCTGGCAGGACACCCCAGTCGAAGAAGCGCTAAACCGGCACATCGCGGCCGGCAAACCGATCGGTGGCTCCAGCGCCGGCCTGGCGATCCTCGGAGAATTTTCATTTTCCTCAATGATTGACACCATCCATTCTCCCGACGCGCTCGCCGATCCATACGGCAACAAAGTGACGCTCTCGCGCGACTTTCTGCGCATCCCGCTGCTCGCCGGCATCATCACGGACACACACTTCGTCAAACGCGACCGTATGGGCCGCTTGCTCGTTTTCCTGGCACGTATTCTGCAGGATGGATGGGCCACACAGGTACGCGCTATCGCTGTCGAACAAGATGCCGCTATTCTTCTTGAGCCGGGCGGCCAAGCAAAAATCATCGGCTCCGGACCAGCCTATTTTCTCGAAGCCAAAAACCCGCCGGAAGTATGCCGGAGGAAAACTCCGCTCAACTTCAGCGGAATCACAGTGCGTCGCGTGCCGCCTGGCGGCACGTTCAACGTAAAGGACTGGAAGGGAAGCGCCGGAGACGAATATCAAATCGTCTCCGTAAACGGCAAGTTAGAAACCCAAGGTTCGGATCACGGAATTTATTAGGCGCAAATTTCCGCCCGCGTTAGAAGTGGAAAACAACGCCCGCCATTAGCTTGAAATTATTTTGGGACTGGCTGAAAAAACTGGTTCGCACCCAATCACCTTCCAACCGTCCCGAAAATCGCGGATTGAAACGATAGTCCGCACCCCCACCCACTTCCACGGCAAAAGCGTTCTTGCTACCGTCCGCCGTCTGCGGTTGCTCGTGCGCGCCGCCCACGATGGCGTGTGCCCAAGGCTCCCATCTCTTTTCCCGCCACGCGATTTTGGGGCCAGCGCCGTAGACGAGGAGCTTCACATGTTCCCGGTCAAAGATCTGCGGCGCAAAGCCAGTGGCCACATTTCCTTCGACAGCGAACCAATTATTCAAGAAGTAGGTCACCGAGCTATCGACGCCAACAGCGCTGGCGTTGAAGATCGAGGATCGGAACCTCAACCAATCCGCCCCAATCGCTAGCTGCCAACGGTAATCGTCCGTACTGCCATAAAGAAATCTCGGATTCGGGGCAGGCGACGGCGATGGTGAGGCCTCCGGCGCGGCTGGCGCAGTCGTGGCGAAACTTGGCTGTGGGGCAATGGAAGGCGCCAGCGAGAGCGCCGCCACATCCAAAGGCTGAAACTGCGCCGCGTTTATTGTCGGTGCCGCGGAAAATGCGGCCGCCACGTTGCGGTTGTCTGGCGTGGCGTTCAGGACCGCTTCCTGTGCGCGAGTCGCGCACCCCGCCCCAAGCATTAAAAGTACAGCAACAAGTTGCCTCTTCATGTTTTTCCCCTCAGAGGTTTGACCCCACGCCTGGAATCAGCCCACTCTGCTACGGTAAACAACACCGAGGGCTTTTGTCCATGTTCTTTCGCGGGACTGGTACAAAGTAAAACCGGGCGGGGAGGGTCGCCCATACAGTATAC
>JBARCY010000378.1:0-3403 GCA_049794595.1 Candidatus Acidiferrum sp. | reverse complement strand
CTTTGTCGTAGGAATAACCGGGCGAAAGCATCATGCCTTCTACCCCCAACGCCATCATTTCGTCGAAGAAGCCGCGAACACTGTTGGGATCCGCGCCGTCAAAAAGCGTCGTGTTGGTCGTGACGCGGAAACCGCGCTTCAGTGCTTCCTTGATGCCCTCAACAGCCAAATCGTAACCGCCTTCGCGGCAAACCGAGAAATCGTGATGTTCGCGCTGCCCATCCATGTGAACCGAAAACGTCAAATATTTGCTCGGCTTGAAAAGGTCCAGCTTTTCCTTCAGCAGCAGCGCATTGGTGCACAAATAGATGTACTTCTTGCGCGCAACGAGGCCTTCGACAATCTTGTCGATTTGCGGGTGCATCAGCGGTTCGCCGCCGGGGATGGAAACCATCGGCGTGCCGCACTCGTCGACAGCCTTGAAGCATTCTTCGGGGCTCAATTCCTTCTTCAAAATGTGGGCGGGATATTGGATTTTGCCGCAGCCGGCGCAGGCCAAATTGCAGCGGAAAAGCGGCTCGAGCATCAACACAAATGGGTACCGCTTGCGCCCCGCAATTTTCTGTTTGAGGACGTACGTAGCGACCGTCCACATCTGTGAAATTGGTACCGGCATTTGCCCCACTTGATTCTAAGTTCGATGCAGCCAAGGGGAAAGTAGATTCCCCCTGGAGTGTTCTATTGTAACCAAGTTGGCGGAATTCTGCTTGGGCGGATGTGTTGTCAGCGGGCTCGTGGATTAAGCGCGCCGGGCGCATTTGAGCCTCGCCAAATTATGGAGTCGTGCGAGCCACTACGAAAAAGCGGCAGCAGAGCTGCCGCACTCCAAATCGCTTCATCGCGATATTATGCCGGACTTTTCAATCGCAATTGTCGAGACCGGAAAGGGTGAAAACCTGAGGCGCGCGAGTGTGCACACTCGGCGAGATGACGTACTTGCCGGAACGATCGATGTAGGCCATCTCGGAGTGATGTTGAGTCTTCCCGGCTTTTGTTGTGGGCTCATCGACGAAGACGCGCGCGAGGCCGCCGTGAAACTGGCAGCCAAGCGTGTCCTGCGGTAACGGGGTGACTATCCTTCCCGAGGTGTCGATGTAGCCTGCTGTCCCGTCCTTGTCCACGACAGCGGCCAAGCCTTCCGAAAACTCGGTGGCATAGCGGTAATGCGGCTCAACAACAATATGACCGCCGTGGTCAATGAATCCCTGCGAGGTGTTGTTTTCCGAGATTTTGGCCAAGCCGTCGTGAAAATCGCCGTCGGCGAAATAAAAATTGTTTTGTACGACCACCTGGGGGTTGTTTTTGTGGTCCACGAAAGTGATCTCGCCGGTGGCTTTCACGCGGGCGATGCCTTCGCTGAAATTTCCCGGGTAAACATTCTGGTACATGAGCGGGATGACGACGTTGCCATGGGCATCGATGTATCCGAACGCGAATTGGTCATTGGCGACGGCGGCGAGGCCCTCGGAAAACGGACGCGCATAGAGGAACTGGGGCGGGATGACGACTTTTCCGGTTTTGTCTATGTACCCGAGCTTGCCGTTATCGGCGCGGACCGCAGCTAGGCCTTCGGAAAAATCCGAATTCCTGTCCCTTCGCCACCACGCGGGCATCATGAGATCTGACGTCGGATAGCCATAGAAAGCCCAAGTCGTGGGGATGACAAGTATGCCCGTGGTATCGATGTAACCTTCTTTTACCGAACCGTCCCATACAGTGACTTGCGCAAGGCCTTCTGAAAAGTTGCCGATCCAGGAAAATTGAGGCAAGAAAATGGGTTTGCCGGCCGAGTCGATGATTCCGCGGCCTTGCGTGGCCGAATCGACTCGCGCCATGCCGTCATGAAAATCCCAGGCGCGCTGGAATTGAGGAGTGACGACAATTTTTCCCGTGCGATCCATGTAGCCGAACTTTCCGTCAACACGGATGGGATAAAGCGGAGGCACATCGGCAGCTTTTTTGGCTGGCGCAGACGCGGGCTGTTGTGGTGAGGCTTGCGCCGCTGAAGCGGGAAGAGAGGGGCGCAGGACGGTGGCAGTTGCGAGGAGCGCCACGAACACGGCCGCGGAGATACGGGCAGTCTCTGAAGCACCCTGAGCTAAATGTCCGGTGTTAGTCATGCGCATACCCACACGGCTCAATCGGCCAGTCAAAGCCAGACCGCTTTTTTCGCTAGTCGTGTCAGACGTCTAAGACAAAGCTACCACGCAGAAAATAAGCACAACGGGGAACTTGCATGCTAAGTGTCGGAAGCCGAAATGCTACTTAGGATACTGAAAATAGCGAGTGGCATGAGACGTGCCGAATACTGATCGGGAGAATCCGAGCCGAAAAGGAAGTTCGGCACGAGGGCGGGCATCTGCCTGCGCGCTCTGCGAAGGCGGCAGGGGTAGAATCAACTTGCTTCAGGAACTGGATGAGCGGCGTTCAGAATGCCACGGGAAAACCTAAATTCGCTTTTTGAGGAATTCGATCGGTATGGCAAGGATGTCGCCATCGTGCAGCGGCGAGGTTATCGTCGCGAGGCGTGGACATACCGCAAGCTCGCTCGTACTGCCTTCGCGCACGCTTTGGAGCTGAAAAAACGCGGCGTTCGCACAGGCGATCGCGTCCTGCTCTGGGGGCCGAACACTGCGGACTGGGCAGCAGCGTTCTGGGGCTGCCTGTTGCGCGGGGCGGTGGCGGTGCCCATGGATGACGGCGCGACCGCTGATTTTGCTGGACGAGTGGCCCGCGATGCTGGCGTTAAATTGATTGCCGCTTCGCGGGAAAAGCCCGCACTCGATTCCGCCATCCCGAGGCTGATACTGGAGGATTTCTCCGACACTCTGCAACATGCAAATGCCGGAGCCTCTTCCTTGGATGGTAGCCAGCCCAATCAGACCAGGTATGAAAGTCTGGCGGACGAGCCGATCACGCGAAATCACATCGCGCAAATCGTTTTCACTTCGGGCACGACGGATGAACCACGCGGTGTCGTTCTTACGCATGGCAATTTTTTGGCAAATCTAGAACCGCTCGAACGCGGGATCGATCCCTATCGAAAGTACGAGCGATGGTTTCATCCGCTGCGTTTCGTCTCACTGGTGCCGCTCAGCCACGTCTTTGGCCAATTCATGGCGATGTTTGTGCCGCCGCTGCTGGGCGCGACGGTTGTTTTCGAGCAATCAGCGAATCCTTCCGAGATTATTCGCACCGTGAAGCGCGAGCGCGCGACGGCGCTCATCGCGGTGCCACGCATGCTCGATGCTTTGCACTCGGGAATCGAGCGGGATTTTGACGCGCGTGGCCAGAGCGAATGGCTGAAGAGAACATGTGACGCGGCAAACGGAGAGAAGTTTTTACGTCGTGCGTGGCGCTTCCGCCGTATCCACCGGCGCTTCGGATGGAAATTTTGGGCGTT
>JBARCY010000377.1:0-9469 GCA_049794595.1 Candidatus Acidiferrum sp. | reverse complement strand
CGCGTGCTACAATCCCGTCGCTAAGATCCCATGCCCGACACGGCTTCCATTAGCATTGGCGGAGCAGTACTTGAGGTCGTCTCACCGGACGGCGCGCGGCGCTACGTGCGGGTGACGCAAACTCCTTTTCTGGTGGGACGCGGCGCGGAGACGGGGAATCATCTGCAGCTTTCGGACCGGCGGATTTCGCGGAATTGCGCGGCGATCGTTTCGGAAGCGGGGCGGCTGTACATCGAGGATCGCGGACAGCGGCGCGGGCTGTTCATCAACGGGGAAAAAGTGGAAAGCCGAGTGCTGAACGACGGCGACTCGATTACGTTCGGCTTGGAGGACTCGTACGAAATTGTGTTTCGCTCGGGCACGTCGAGCGGGGAGGAATCGCTTCCGAATTTGCTAACGCGTATCGAGCACATCACCAGCTCGGAGCCGGTGGGAGGCGGGCTGCGCAAGCTTAACTTGCTACTGGAAGCGACGACGCTTCTGCACTCGCAGAGGCCGCTGGATGAGGCGCTGGCGTTGATGCTGGATCATGCGGTTTCCGTGACGGACGCGGACCGGGGAATGCTTCTGGAGGCCGACCCCAGCGGAGTTCTCAAGGTGCGGCTCGCTCGGCGCACGGGCGGTCTGCGGCTTCCGCCGGAGACTCTAACTCCGAGCCAGACGGCGATTCAACTGGCGCTTCGGCAAAATTCTCCGGTGGTCACCGAAGACATCGAACGGGGCGAAATGGATTTGCAGGCCGCGCAGAGCGTTATTGCGCAGCGGCTGCGGGCTGTGGTGGTGGTTCCGCTTTACGCGGTTCACAGGCACACCTCGCCGGACTCGAGTTCGACTCCGGCGTTTGGGCATTCACTCGGAGTCTTGTATCTCGATTCGCGCAGGCCGGCGGCTTTTTCAAAGCTCGACCGGCAGATTCTGGATGCACTCGCCGCGGATGCGGCGAGCACGCTGGACAATGCGCGCCTTGTGGTTCGCGAACGCGAGCGGCAGCGCATGGAAGAGCAGATCAACATTGCGCGGGACATCCAACAGGCGCTGCTGCCGAGGAATTTTCCCGATCACCCGCACCTCGCCGTGGCGGGCTGCAATTTTCCGTGCCTGTCCGTCGGAGGGGATTATTTCGATGTATTCCCGTTGGACAATAATCGGACCGCTTTTCTGATTGCGGACGTTTCCGGGAAGGGACTCGGCGCGGCGCTTTTGACAACGATGCTACAGGGCGCGCTTTCCGCTATGAGCCTTGGCACCGATCCGGCACGGGTGTTTACGCATGTCAATCGCTTTCTCTGTGATCATGCGGAAGTCGGACGGTACGCGACCATGTTTTTCGGCATATTGGATCAAGATGGGGATCTGGAGTTCATCAATGCAGGGCATCCGTCGCCTTTCCTGCTCCGGCATGGTGTGGCACAGGAGCCTTTCAGCGAGGGATCTTACCCTGTCGGGCTCGTGCCGGAAGCCGAATACACGACGGCGAGACTAAAACTCGAGGCCGGCGACACGATCGTGTTGTTCAGCGACGGAGTTACCGAAGCGATGGATCCTGACGAGCAGATGTTTGGTGTGCCACGATTGCGGGAAGTGCTGACGGGGCAGCCGCAATGTCCGCTGGACCAGCTGCAAAAATGTGTACTCGAAGCGGTGGAGAATTTCGCGCGCGGCGCGAGCCAAGCTGACGATCTGACGCTGCTGATTGTGCGTTACCGCGCGGCCGGCGCCCAAGCAGGGACGGACACCGACGCAGCCCCCGCAAGCCACTCCGTCACCGCATAGCCTAACAGACCCCAAAACACGGTGTTCGCGTGCATCTCCACAGCGTTGCGCAGAACCGGGCGGCTTGGCCGACAGATCGAGAAATCGGCATACAGATCCCTAGATTAATATCGGGTTAATATTGTGTTGAGAGATTGCATTTTGCCCGGCGGTGATGTAACTAGAGACTGCCAGTGCATCTCCAGGGCTCTTTAGCACTGCATACAAGTGAGCTGTAGCGTCGCTGCGCAAGTCTGCGTTTAAGGAGCTTGGGAATGGCTCTTTTGTCTGTCCTCGACCGAGACCACTCCGTGGCCAAACCGGGATTCAGCCGCTGGCTGGTTCCTCCGGCGGCTCTGGCCATCCACTTGGCCATCGGGCAGGTCTACGCATTCAGCGTATTTAAGAAGCCGCTGAACTATTTGTTGCAGATCGCCGCTTCAGGTGGCGGACTCAAAGCCCTCCCCGGAGGAGATAGCCCAAATCCGCTGGATTGGAGGTTCACGGACTTGGGATGGATCTTCAGTCTCGCCATCGTTTTTCTGGGACTGTCGGCCGCTGTGTTTGGCAAGTGGCTGGAGAGAGCGGGACCACGCAAGGCGATGTTTGCCTCGGCTGTTTGCTTCGCCGGGGGGTTCTTCATTTCCGCTTTCGGCGTCGAGATTCATCAACTGTGGCTTATTTATGTGGGATACGGAGTGCTTGGTGGAATTGGTCTGGGCATCGGCTATATCTCGCCGGTTTCCACTCTGATTAAGTGGTTCCCCGACCGCCCGGGGATGGCGACGGGGATGGCCATCATGGGATTTGGCGGCGGAGCCCTCATCGGGTCCCCGCTGGCCGCCAACCTTATGGCTACTTTCCGCACGGACCACGATTTAGGCGTGGAGAAAACTTTTCTGGTGATGGGGGCCATCTATTTTCTGGCGATGATGTTCGGCGTCTTTACCGTGCGGATTCCGCAAGAGGGATGGAAGCCGGAAGGTTGGACCGCTCCTGCGAAACCCCAGACTTTGGTTACGACGCACAACGTGGAAGTCAACGCAGCTTTCGCCACGCCACAATTCTGGCTGCTGTGGATCGTGTTGTGCATGAATGTGACGGCAGGAATCGGCATCCTGGAGCAGGCTTCGCCGATGATTCAGGAATTGTTCAAAGGAAGGATCACGGCCAGCGCGGCTGCGGGCTTTGTGGCGCTGCTTAGCTTGTTCAATATGGGTGGGCGCTTCGTGTGGTCCAGCGTTTCCGACTATATCGGCCGCAAGAACACGTACTATGTATTTTTTGTGCTTGGCGGGATTCTCTACTATCTCGCACCGCGCACGGGAGTCAGCGGGCTGAACAGCATTCCACTCTTTGTGATCATTTCCGTTGTAATTATCAGCATGTACGGCGGCGGGTTCGCCACGGTCCCTGCCTACCTGCGGGACTTGTTTGGGACCATGGAGGTAGGCGCCATCCACGGACGATTGCTGACCGCCTGGTCGGTGGCGGGAATTTGCGGGCCCGTGCTGGTCAATTACATCCGCGAGTATGAAAAGGACCGCGGGGTTCCTCTTGCGGATTCTTACTCGACCGTTCTGTATGTCATGGTCGGATTACTGATCGTAGGGTTGATCGCCAATGGGGCGGTACGACCTGTTAATTCCAGATATTGGTGTAACAGCGACGAAACGAACGAGAAGCTCGCCACCGCTTAACACTCGGCAGGCGCGGCGCGATAATCGGCGAGAAGGAGCAGTGAATGGAAGACAAGATTAAGAAGACGCCCGTGGCCCTGATCCTATTGGCGTGGCTCTTTGTCGGGCTTCCCTGGGCATGGGGAGTTGCCCAACTTTGGAAGAATGCACGGAGGCTGTTTCAAGCTCCTCCGGCAGCAACCATGCCTGCGGCCCCGCCGAAAAAATAACGCCTAGCAACCCTCAAGAATCGAGTACGACGTAAGAATTGAGCGCGCCAAGAAACTCATCGTGGAATAGACTTCCGCGAGCGACCTGCTGTCTTTCTACCGCTGGATCATGCGCTTTCAAAATAGTCTACCCACGCAAATTGGCAGCGGGCTGCGGATGGAGATTCAGAGGATTGGCTCCGTGCGGAACGTTTTGGACGGACGAGCATGGGTATAGCCGGTTGCAGCCAAATCTTCTCGGCAGCTAAGGACAAATTCCGAAGTTGTGGGAACGCAAATGCAGAGTGACTGGTGATTCGTGCTAACACCACCAAGCATGGGTTGTACGTCGGAGTCTCTGATTGTGTCTCCGGACGAACGATCGGCGCGGCACGTTTCGCGCTAAGGATGAGAAGTACTTGAAGGTTGTGCCGCAGGCGCGGCGGCCGTAGGTTCTTTCAAAGCATGGAAGTTTTCACGTTTCAGGCGCGTATCGCCGTTCGCGTAGCCGACGAAATCCATTCCCTGGGGAAACGTAATGTCTTTTCCGTGCATCACGGGGATGACCATCCCAGCCGCCGAACCGGAACCTTTGCCCTCGTCATCGGAGCGCAGTACGGCTTGTTCGTCATCCGCAAGACGGACGCTGCGAATTAGCACGCCGAGCTTTCCGCCGCGGCCGAGAGCTTTCTTAGGTTCGGCTTCATTGACGACGCCGAGCGCGATTGCTCCTTTCGGGATCACGACGTAGCCGTCGACAATCACACTCTCCGTAACCTCGAAGTTCACCTCATCTCCAACTTGGGCAGTCGAAGACGAAAGAGTTTGTCGCAATTTCATGGTGACGGGAGTGCTATCGCGCAGGATGAGAAAATTGGCCAGACTGGCGGCCTTCGATGAGGCATCGGAGGGCTGGAAAGGTTCGTCGTAAGGGGTTTTTTCTCTATTGGGAGCTTTGGTTGGCGGAAGAGCGATTTTTTCGCCAGGAGTCGTCTTGATGAGTGAGATCGAAGCCAGGGGCACATAACCGGTTTCGCCTTTGGCGGTGCGGACGGCAAAATAGGTATCGTAGCGGCCGGTGATCACGACTTCCTGCCCGCACTGCAACGTGGAGTGGACCTCGAAAGTCGTCATGGAGCTGTAAAGATAAACGTAGTCGCCGGGACGAGCGCAGGCGACCTCGCCGAGCTGCTGGGCGCTGGAAATGGCCGGCGCGAGAAGAAGCAGCAGAAAAGCGAGCTGCGGCTTCCAAAGCATGCGCGAAAGGAGAGCGAGATGGAACCGGGATTTCATATCCCTATACCACCGCATCGGACTGCATCTTGGCAATAGATCGTGCGGTAGTACTGTTCATAAAGAATAACCCACGGAATGAATCAAACTTATGGAGAGAGGGCTGCTGATTCGTTGAGGCCATCGAGCGAGTTCGAAAGAGAAAACGTGACGATGACGGCTTTCGAAACGGGCGTGTTACTGATTTTTGCGACGCTACCGATAGGGACGAGCACGTTGGCCTCTGGGAAGTAGGCCGCGACGCAACGCCTGGGGATGTCGTAGGGAGCAAGCAGAAATCGTGGAGCGATGCGGCACTCTTCGCCAACAGGACCGGCAAAGTGGCTGGTGATATCGAGGCGGTCGCCCTGGTTCCAGCCGTTTTCGGCGATGTCGGCGGGATTCATGAACACTACCCGACGGCCATGGTAAATGCCACGGTACCGGTCATCGAGGCCGTAGATGGTGGTGTTGAACTGATCGTGGCTGCGGAGAGTGGTCAACAGGAATTGGCCGGGCGCAAGATGGAGAGGCTGAATCGCGGAAATCGTGAAATTGGCGCCACTGTTTGGCGTTTCGAAGCGGCCTTCACGGGCCGCGTTTGGCAGATAGAAACCGCCTTTCTTGCGCACGCGGCGATTCATGTCCTCGCAACCGGGAACGACCTTCGCTATGGCATCGCGGATGAGGTTGTAATCAGCGGCAAGTTGGAGCCAGTTTGTTTTGGTGCGAGAGCCCAGCGTTGCAGCGGCTAGCTGTGCGACGATCATGGGTTCGCTAAGCAGATGATCGGAAGGGGGATCGAGTCTTCCTTGCGAGGTATGGAGGATGCCCATGGAATTTTCCACGGTTACAAATTGCTCGCCGGAAGCTTGTATGTCGCGGTCGGTGCGAGCGAGACAGGGGAGGAGGAGCGCCTGCTTACCGGTGACGAGATGAGAGCGATTCAGTTTGGTGGCGACATGCGCGGTTAGATCGCAATTCGACAAGGCCTGCGCGGTGAAGCCCGTATCGGGCGAAGAGGAGAGAAAATTGCCGCCCATGGCGAAGAAACTTTTGGCGTCGCCGCGATGCATCGCTCTTATGGATTCGACGACATCCCAACCGTGCTTGCGCGGTGGCTCGAAGCAAAAGGTGTCGCGCAGCCGGTCGAGAAAACTGTCGGGCATTTTCTCGAAGATGCCCATGGTGCGGTCGCCCTGGACATTGGAATGTCCGCGCACGGGGCATAGGCCCGCGCCGGGCCTGCCAAGATGGCCGCCGAGCAGATGCATGTTCACAACTTCCTGGATGGTGGCGACGGCGTCTCTTTGCTGGGTAAGACCCATGGCCCAGCAGGAAATAATTGATTTGGAACGCGCGACAATTTGGGCGATTTCGCGAATTTGATTTAGCGAAAGGCCGCTCTGGTCCGTGATTTCATCCCACGAAGCGGCCTGGACGGATTGCTTGAATGCTTCGAAGCCGTGCGTTTTTCCGGCGAGGAAAGCTTGATTGAGGGCAGAGCCGGGCTGGCGCGATTCTTCCTCAAGAAGGGCTTTGCAAACGCCTTTGAAAAATGCGAGGTCACCGCTGAGGCGGACCTGCACGAAATGTTTGGCGATTTTTGTGCCGCGGCCCAGAACATGGAGAATTTCCTGAGGATGCTTGAATCGAGTGACACCCACTTCCGAAAGCGGGTTGACGCTGACGATCGTGCAGCCACGGCGCGCCGCCCTCTGCAATGTAGTGAGCATCCGTGGATGATTTGTGCCGGGATTCTGGCCGATGATGAAAATCGTGTCGGCCAGTTCGAAATCCTTGAGCGTGACCGTACCTTTTCCGACGCCGATGGCGGCTTTCAGGGCAGCGCCGGAGGATTCGTGACAGAGATTCGAACAGTCCGGCAAATTATTAGTGCCGAATTCGCGGACAAACAATTGGTAGAGGAAGGCGGCCTCATTGCTGGTGCGGCCCGAAGTGTAGAAGATGGCCTGGTCCGGGCATTCGAGCGCGTTCAGGTGCTGTGCGATGACGGCAAAAGCGTCGCGCCAAGCGATGGGCTCGTAGTTGTCGCTGCCAGGCTGCAGGATCATCGGATGTGTAAGGCGGCCCTGCTGTCCGAGCCAATAGTCCGCTTGCGCGGAAAGCTGAGAGACGCTCCATTCTTTGAAGAAGTCTGGAGTAACGCGCTTTGAAGTGGCTTCTTCCGCGATGGCCTTTGCGCCATTTTCGCAGTATTCGTTTGCGGAGCGATGCTCATCGGGATCAGGCCAGGCGCAGCCGGGGCAATCGACGCCCTCGAATTGGTTCAGACGGCGGAGCGCCGGGAGGCCGCGGCTAATTCCCGGGCCGCCGAGAGCGAATTCGAGAGCCTTAACAACGGCTGTGAGTCCGCCAGCGACTTTCGAGGGTGCTCCCACGGAAATTGCGTCCGTTTCAACCGGAGTCTGGGAGTAGCGAATTTTTCTTGTTTTGCGCTCGGAAATTCCAGTTCGCGAGCTTGCCGGTGCAGAGGGTTTGTGACTTGCATCTGGAGTGAACGTAGCCATGGTGTTCCACTACTTCACAATAGATGTAACACAGTTGGAGAAGGATCGCAGGCGTGCTTGCAATAATGCGCATTCTTGGGGCAAGCTACGCTGCGCCTCGGAGGAGCCCTCGATGAAAAAACAATCTCTACGAATGGCCTGCCTTCTACTGTTGTGCGCTAGTAGCTTGCGCGCGCAAACCGCGGCGAATTCCGCGGAAACACTGACCGTGATTCGTGCGGGGACGTTGATCGATGGCGCGAGCGATACGCCGCGCAAGAACCAACTGATATTTGTCCGCGGGTTGCGCATCGAGAAAGTGACGGACAGTTCCGAAGATATCCCGCGGAACGCGAAGATCATCGATCTTTCCACGGCGACGGTGCTGCCGGGGCTGATCGATTCGCACACTCATATTTTTCTGTGGGGCGAGGATCCCGCGAAGGGCGGGTATGACGCAAATATTCTCAATGCGGGAATCGCACTACGGGCGGCGCGCGCAACATTCGCGGTGCGCAGGGCGCTCGAACAGGGGTTCACGACTTTGCGTGATTTGGAAACGGAAGGCGCCGGATACGGCGACGTAGAGATCAAGCAGGCGATTGAAGAAGGGACGATCCCGGGACCGCGGCTCTTTTGCGCGACGAGGGCGATTTCCACCACTGGAGGGTACAACCTCGAAGGGTACGCGCCGGAACTGGATATGCCGAAGGGCGCGCAACTAATCGATGGACCGATCGAGGCGCGCAAAGCCGCTCGGCAGCAGCTCGATCATGGCGCGGATTGGATCAAGGTGTACATGACGCACCGGTCGTGGGTGGACAAACAGGGGCATCTGGTGTCGCAGCCCACGATGACGGTGGAGGAATTAAAGGCGGTGGTGGACGAGACGCACGGATGGGGAAAAAAGGTCGCTTGCCACGCGTATAACGGCGTTGGCTTGCAGCGGGCGCTGGATGGCGGATGCGACTCGATCGAGCATGGATTGGAGATTACGGACGAACAGATTGCACAAATGAAGAGGCAAGGGACGTGGTATTGCCCGACGCTCTCGGCGTATTACGACGACTGGGCGCCAGCGGATACGCCGGAGGGAAAGCGGGACCGTGCGAGAGCGGCAGTGCACGTAATCTCCTTTCAGAAGGCGATGCAAGCGCACTTGAAAATTGTGTTTGGCACGGATATGGGGGAATTCCGTGGACAGAACCGATTGCGCAAGAGTTCAAACGAATGGTTTCGCTCGGAATGACGCCGATGGATGCGATTCAAGCGGCCACTGTACGCGCAAGCGAGTTGCTGGATATGAAAGGCGAGATCGGCGTGGTGGCGCCGGGAGCGTATGCGGATATCGTGGCGGTTTCCGGGGATCCGCTCAAGGATGTGGGCGAGCTCGAGCACGTGCATTTTGTGATGCACAACGGATCGGTGTTCAAAAACGAGATCGCGAAATGAACCTCGAATAACGGACGGCGAGCAACTAGCTTCCAAGATACGCGCGGTGTGGCGAGTCTGAAGCCGGGGCGCGGATTCCAGCTGCGAGTCAGGAACTTATCCCTGCTCAGGCCTCGACGCGGACGCCTTTCCAAAACGCGATTCTGCCTTTGATTTCCTGGGCGGCGGATTTCGGTTCGGGGTAATACCAGGCGGCGTTCTCGTTCTTCATGCCGTCGACTTCGAGATGATAGTAGTGAGCTGTACCTTTCCAGGGGCAAATCGAGGTGTGCGTGCTGGACTTCAGGAAATCCTTGGTGACCGCGTCCAGCGGAAAGTATTGGTTGCCCTCGACGACGACGGTGTCGTTGCTTTCGGCAATGACCTTGCCTCCCCAGACGGCTTTTGCCATTTTGATCGCTCCTCGTGATTGACAGCGGCTGTCATCAAAGTCCTAAAACCCGGCTGAAAGTTGGATGCGGGAGATGCGAAATGGTTCAAGCGAGATAAGAACGAGAGAAGAGCGCCGGCGCGCGATCCGACGATATCAGCCCATGGAGCGGTCGACAGAGGGTTCTGCTAGAATCGCGAACACGTTGGGAGGAAAAAGATGGCC
>JBARCY010000376.1:0-4408 GCA_049794595.1 Candidatus Acidiferrum sp. | reverse complement strand
AAAGCGCTTCGAGATCCTTGCCCTGAATCACAACCGCGCCCGCATTGCTGGCGGGATTCACGTCGATCTTCGTCGTCGTATCCGTGACTTCGACTTTCTGCTCCTGCACCTGGATACTCAATTGGGCGTTCAATTTTTGCGTTTGTCCGGCGGCAATATCGACTTCCGCTTGCTCAAACGGCGCAAATCCCGTCGCAATCACTTTCAGGCCATACTTTCCTGGAACCAATCCCTTCACTTCGAACAAGCCTTCCCGATTCGTCGTCGCCGTTGTCGCTGCCCCGCTTGGCGTTGTTACAAGTACCGTGGCCTCGGCCACCGCGGCTCCAGACGGATCCGTCACCTGTCCGCGCAACGTTCCCGTGGCGTCCTGCGCTTGCACCGCGTTTCCCGCAATTCCTGCTAGAAAGAGCACGCAGATGAATACAGTGCTCCGATGGATAGCCCGCAATCTCATTCCTTCTCCTGACTTGATTCCATTATTTTCACTGCCCGCCGTTCTTCAGGGATTGGTATCCCCCGTCGGCGCTTCACTCATGGTCCACGGAGTTAAGATGCTGGACGCTCCGCCCTTCGGCGAAGCCTCAAGGATGGGTTCCACTCCGGCGAGGAGCGTGATCGCCGTGGCGTCATTCTCCCCCGTGCCTTCGGTCGTTACGATCATTACAGCGTCGCCCTTCTGCAAATCCGCGAGGGTCGATGCGGGTATTCGGCTCAACAACTGCTGCAGGTCGCCGCCGCCTCCTCCGCCGCCGGGCCGTCCAGCCGGTCGGCTTTCGGAGCCGCCAGGTCGAACGCCAGCTTGGGCGCCCTCGTGGTTTTCGGCCGCCGTTTCGGCGGGCTTTGGCGCCGCGCCCGCTGCTCCGTTTCCACCAGCGGCCTCGGCTGCCGGGGCGCCCTTGAGGCGTATCGCAATGCGCTGCGCCATCATGGCAGGCAGCTTGCGAATTTGCGTATCAGAGCCAACTTTCACTGTGATGTTTTTTTTCGCCACCAGGTCCATCACCGTCAGCGTTCCTGTGCTGACATCCACGGCGCTGATTGTCCCCGCTATGTTCCGAAACGATCCAGAGACGATCTCATCCGCCGCCAGTTCCGTGCCATCCGCGCTCCGCGTGCCCCGAGCGCGAAGCTGATCTCCTGCTTTAATCTGGTCGATCGGCGCAGGCTTTGCATCGTCAAACTTCACGGAATTGGACGCATATCGGCGAAGAATCGTTTGCTTCGTCACTTGAACCGAAACATCCTTCGCCACGCCCGACGCATTCGTCGATATCTTTATCGTGCCGGTTGCCGGGTCCACCGTGCTTACCAGCCCGCCGACTCCATGTTTTTGCCACTCTTCGCGCTCGTGCGCCTGCTTCGCGGCGATGTCCTCGTGCTTCATGGCAATCACGGACGCAGCCGCCAGCGTTTTGCCATCCGCCGCCAGCATCCCTCGAA
This sequence comes from Candidatus Acidiferrum sp., assembly GCA_049794595.1. GTDB lineage: Bacteria > Acidobacteriota > Terriglobia > Acidiferrales > UBA7541 > Acidiferrum. Next base: position 2,965 of record JBARCY010000376.1, on the reverse strand, counting down.
CCAAAATGCGGTCGCCCGGTTGCAGCTCTGACAATTGAAGCGGAACCGCGCTCTTCAAATCTTTAGCGCCCGGCTCGATGCGGACTAACTTGGCTCCGTCCGGCACCTGAACAGTGGTTTCGGCTCCAGTATCCGTGGTCACTACGATCGTATTTCCCGTAATGGTCTTGATCGTCCCCACCGCCCGAGCCCCGGCAGTTTGTGCCGCTCGCGGTGTGTGTTCTCCCGCCAAGGCGTTCGTGCCCCACGCCGCCACCAGCCCCATAGCCATGCAAATAGAAATACCCGTCACTCTCAAGCGCCCCAGGCGCCCCTTTTCCCGCCATTCCATCGATGACTCCTGCAATCTAACGCGGAACGCAAACGTCGTCTGAGTTCGCTTGGGAGGGAAATGCGGCAGCCGCGCCATTCCCTTTGCGTCAGAGGTTAGACGTGTCCGACACCCCTAAATGTTTCAAAAAATCTCATTCCGCGAGCTTCCCTGCTATCCGGAGCACAAACATGACCTTTTCGCCGTGCGCTGGCGGGCGAGATGCTTCCGACTCCCTCGCGAGCCACAGGTTGTTGAACAGCGCTGTATTCCCTAAGGAGTGGCCATACTCTCGGAATTATTGCCTGCCTTTAATGAAGTCTTGATCAAGCCGGCCCTCTGAACGCCTTCAGGTTGGCTCATCGACAGTTAATAGACACATCGGCGTGACAGGTACAACTCAATCGCGTCAAAATGCCTCTAGAGAAATCGTACCCATATGAAGAGAGCGAATCTGTCCCTCATGGGTTGGTGCTTGGCAGCGCTTGCGTTTGGAGTTGCAGGGAAGCCATGTCTCGCGCAGGAGACGACAGTCGTCTCACATGTGGATGGGGCCGAGGTCCGGCTCGAAACCGAAGACGGACGCACGCAATTCAAGTTAGACGAGCCAATGAGATTAGTGCTTGTCTTTACCGGGCACACGACTGAATTCGCGGTGAACACGACCCTCTACGGCGATATGTCCGAGCAGGTGAATATCACACCGGCTGAGGGCTGGTTCCGATCTCATGGAAGCAGCGGGCACGACTATCTAACGACAACGGAACTGGCAGATGAGCCGATCCAAGTTCCGCTGCTGCTGAATCAGGGGATAGTTTTTGAGAAGCCCGGACAATATGAGATATCCATAACCACTGGCCGGCTCATTGGAACGCAGGCCGGATTTGCCGGAACTCGCCTGACGACAAATACCGTGGCCATTGAAGTGACCGCGCCGGACGAGCATGAGGAGGCGGCGCTGGTTCGCTCGCTATCAAACCAGCTTGAGACCGGCGATGGGCAGGCGCGGCGTGAGGCTGCGATGCAACTGGCCTATCTGGGCGGTGACGATGCCGTACGAGCGAAAGTGCGCTGGCTGCTCGATCCGGGCAACAGCCAAGGAGAAAATTTGCAGCAGGAGATGCTCGAGGGGCTTGCGAGTTCACGCAACTTAAAGCTGCAACTGGATCTGCTGGAAGCCGCCTGGCTGGATGTGCAGCGCGTTCCACAACCCACGCTTCTGGAAGCCATCCAGCAGACTAGAACATTCTTGCGGAAAGAGACGCTGGATGGCTGGAGCATGATGGTTGTTCCCACGAAGACCGACGCGGCGTCGAAACTGGCAGATCAGGAACGGCAGAACGATATAAGCGCCCTTGTCGCCACTCTTCCGCAGAGGACCGGAGACAACCGCAGAGATACCGCGTACTTTTTGATGGAGTTCAACGGACTGAGCGAAGCAGAGAAGGCGCTGGTGCGGCCAGCAGTCCTTGCAGAGTTTGGCCAAATGGAGCCTCTGGCGCAAGCTATGCTGCTGGAGACGCGATGGAAGGACATTCGCGATCCATCCCTGGTCCCGGATTTGGAGGCCATGCTGGACGCTCCGGACGAACTTTCGGCGCACAGGGATGCCCTCCAGCGATTGATCGAACTCTCTCCCGAAACGGGAAAACCATACGCCGTACGCGAGATTTGCGATCCGAAGTCTGAAGTGATGCTGGAACAGATCACAGATCTGCCCGAAGAGACGTTGCCTGAGGTGGACGGCTGCCTTGCAGCGCAACTGTCGGCATCGAAGGAATCACACAACCCTCGATGGCAATGGAAGGTAATGATCGCAACGCGGTTTGGGAGCAAGGGTATGCTGCCAACGATGCGTGAGATCTACTCAACACGCAAGGACTGGAACCCGCAATCCGAAGAGGGCGCGTTTCTCGCATATTTCTTGCGCTATTCGCCGCGGGAAGCCGTGGTGCACATCGACGCGCTTGGCACTAATCCTCAACCGGGTTTCTTCTTTATAGATAAGGTTTTCACGGCCCGGAAAGCGGCATTTCCGGACGAGCTTGAGGCATGGTTTCGCGGGAAGCTAAAGAAGGGCTCGGCGGACGAGGCGGGCTTGGCGGCCTATGAGCTTTCCATGTTCGGCAGAGCGGAAGACAAAGGGATCGTAGAACAAAAATTCGAACAACTCCGCCAGCATTGGAACGGAAGCGGCGCTGAGATCGAAACCGCCAAGATGGGCAGTCCGGAATGCGAGACGAGCAAGCTTGAGATAAACCTGGTGAGCGCCCTCGCTGGCAGCAATGGCAAGGTCTGGATTCTAACGCCGGATGAAAAGGCGCTGCTCGGAGCAGGCTGTTTGACCTCTCAGTGCACGAGATATTTTCCCGCAGCTCCCTGATTCTCCGCCGCCAAAACTGATCTCTGCGTTGAAAATTTACGAAATGACCCACCGGTGTGTTCTAGCAGAGGTTTCGTCGACAACCCCGAAGATGACCCGCCGCCTGCGACTCCCTTGCTCGCAAAACGGTCAAGCGGGTGTACAATGCCGCCTGTTGGAGTCCCTCGGCCCGCAAAACGTCGCGCGGATACGCCGAGCAACTCCCCGATCAGAGTGAGGCAGTGCAAGGCCAATCAAGGGATGGCTCCTTTCGAGTGATTCTTTTCATCCCC
>JBARCY010000375.1:0-4601 GCA_049794595.1 Candidatus Acidiferrum sp. | reverse complement strand
GCCTATCCCTCTCCCGATTACATGCCTGTAGTGACTTTTACCTACGTTGATCCCAAGCATCGAAACCTCGACCGATACATCGCGCACTTGCGTACTTACCGGCCTCTGTTCCGGCAGCTTCCGAGCTTCCAATTCATCTATGTTTCGACGGCAGCGGGCCTCCAGAATGAAGCGGCGGAGCTTTTTTCGTTCCTTGTGGAAGCCAAGGGCCTCTCGGATTTGGCTCGCTACTTCTATGTCCAAACCAAGTGGGACAACCGGAAATACGGGCTACTCACAGAGGACGACCTGATCTTTCGGCACGAGACGGGGAAACGTTTCAACGGGGAGATATTCGGCACCCTCTTCCGTCTGTGGAGGCGAAACCAGTTGCCGAATGACCTGCGGGCTGAATCAGCAACCACTAGAACGAACGCACAAAAAGTCTTGTTCCGGGCTGTCACCGTGCCGGGCCAGGAAGCGGTATTCGGCGACAGCCAGAAAAGATGGGGTGACGGCTCACAGATACGCGGTACTTCAGGTGCGGCCCGAGTCCCAGAGTCACCCACAAGCCAACCGCAGACTCTTCAAAGAACGGCGGATGCATAAATGAAACAGGTGACATCTGCACGCGGACAAAACACTCGGATGGGCGGGAGCGACCCCACTTTGTGCGGCTTTCAGCCGCCCAAAACGTCGTGGGGTCGCTCCCGCCCGCCCCGAGCCGCTCGGGGCCGTGTTTTGTCCGCGTGCAGAGATCGGAGCAGACTGTTTGTAATGCAAGTCGTATTACATCGCAAAAGAGAAAAGGAGGAAAACCGTTGCCACTACTGAAAGCACCGTCCAAACAACCAAAGACTACAACCCTTCAGGTTCGCCTGGAGGAAGAAGTCAGACACAACCTGGACAGATACGCAGAGTTCATCGGCGCAAATGCGTCCTACGTCGTCAGCGAAGCACTCAAGCTCCTGTTCAAGCGGGATGACGAGTTCAAGCGCTGGCTGGGCGAACACCAGAACAACATCAACCAGCAGCAAATCAGAGGAGACGTTCTCACGAAGACCGCGTAACAACCATGAAGCCTCGTTCAACCCAATTCGACGTGCGCGAGAATACAGCGTCCTCAGGACAGCATGCCCCGCGCTTTGCAGTAGATTCGTTGCCATCGTTGTCCGAGACTCTGCCGAGAGGTTCGCAACATCGAAAGCCAACGCCAGCCTTGGCATCCCACGCAAGCGAGCGAGGCGGGTCAGCCATCACCAAGCCGCTGGAGGCGGCCACAGGGGAAGAAAGGGAAGATCGCGCCGAAATCTTGTCCGCTCCGGCGACGGTTACCGCAGCTAATGAGTCGAGGCAGACATTCGAACCATTGATTGGTTGCGAAGACGCCGCCAAACTGCTCGGCAATATCCACGTCAAGACATTGCAACGCTATGCGCGCGAGGGAACGCTTCCCGGCTACCGCGTGGCCGGGCACTGGTATTTTCGCGCAACAGAACTGGACGGCTGGCTGCGATCTCGGATAAATTCATCTTGCCGTCCGTGCCGCTCGAACTAGGAGGCAATGCGAATGTTCAAGCGGACGCGGTATCAGTTTGGATGGTTACGTAGGAAATCTCGCAAGCGAGGTCCAGATGTTTGGGTGTGGGTTTATAGGTCAACTACGCCAGTCGGAAAGCGGAAGGAAAACTCGGTGATCGTGGGAAGCGTACAGCGGTATCCCTCAGAAGCCGATGCTTGGAAGGCCGCTGAAGGACTCCGCCTGTCAATTAACAATCCAAGTCCGGCAGAAGAGATAACTTTCGGAGCGGTGATAGACCGCTACATAAGAGAAGCGATTCCCAAGCGACGTGTGACACAGAGCCGCTATCGATCTTGGCTCAAGAACCACATCAAGCCTCATTGGGAAAATGTTTTTCTAGCGAAGGTTAAGCCTCTTTCTGTTGAGAAGTGGATTGAGAGCCTTAGCCTTGCCCCGAAGAGCAGAGGGCACGTGCGGAGCATGATGCACGTTCTGTTCAACTGGGCAATGCGGTGGGAGCTGATCCCATTTCAAATCAACCCCATGAACCTCGTTCACATAAAGGGCTCGTCCAAGCGCGAGCGCGAACCTCGGACATCGACTATCGAGGAGTTTCGCCGATTCATAGAGCACGTGTCCGAACCTTTTCGGACAATGTGCATCGTGACCGCTTGTCTCGGGCTTCGTGTGAGCGAAACACTAGGACTGAAGTGGGGCGATTTTGATTGGGATGATCTGCGGGTGAAAATCCAACGGTCATGGGTTGCTGGAGTCGAAGACGACGTGAAGACTCTGTATTCGAAGAAATGGATGCCAGTTGATCCGATCCTTGCGGAGCTACTGTTGCAACACAAGGGGAGGACGGCTACCGAGGCAAAGGACACCGATTGGGTCTTTGTCAATCCGGAGACTGGAAAACCGTACTGGCCCGGACGCCTGCAGGAACATCACCTGGTTCCGGCGGGAAAAGCGGCCAAGATCGGGCGCATTGGTTGGCACACATTTCGTCACACGTATTCGACTCTTCTCCGAGCGTTCGGTGTGGACTTGAAGGTGCAACAAGAATTGCTGCGCCACGCTGACATTCGGACAACCATGAACATCTACACGCAGGCGGTCCCACAAGCTATGCGGGAAGCACACTGTAAAGTAGTGGAAATGTTGTTGCCAAGGCGGAAGGCGGGATGAGAAAAACGAGGCAGCTTTAGGGCAGCAATAAGCGTTGCCCAAACTGCTAAGTTGTTTCTTTCTGTTCCGTAGAATGTTTCGCAAGTCCTTGAGAACACTGGAAAGGGTAATTTCGATTCTCACCGCCCCTACCAATTGTTTTCTTTCCGAACAACAACGAGAAATGAACTGCGACGCAGAAGTTTTGATCTTTTCAGTACCGCGCAAGAAGAGACGCTCGCGAGATTGCGGAGCGGGGAAGACCGAATCATCGCAGGTGGAAACACTGCCAAAGCAGGTCCATCATTTGAACTTATCACTCAGCTTGGGATTGTGCCAACCGCCGTCTGAAGCGATGAGGGCGTCAGCTTGTTTTGGCCCCCAGCTTTTGCGCTTATACGGGCGAACCCGGTGGTGATTTTTGAGCACGGGATCGACCACCGCCCAGGCTGCCTCGACGGCGTCTTCGCGCGTGAACAGCGCGCCGTCGCCGGCCATGGCGTCTCCCAAGAGCCGCTGGTAAGGTGTTTCATCCCCCGCCTGTTCTTCGGACAAGTAGAGTTCTCGTTGGTCGCCGACGAATTCTTTGCCAGGGAGCTTGACGCGGGCGGCAAGGGCGACAGCCGAGCTGGGGGAAAGCCGGAAACGCAAATAATTCGCGAGCCCCGGTTTTGGTGTTGAGTCGGCGAAGAGCTTCTGTGGGGGAGCTTTAAGTTCAACCACAACCTCGGTGGCGGTTTCGGGAAGATACTTGCCGGAGCGTATGTACCACGGCACTCCCTCCCAGCGCCACGAGTCGATGAAAAGACGCAGAGCGCAAAAAGTCTCGACATCAGAATTCTTCGCCACGTGCGGTTCCTTCCGGTAGCCGGCGTATTGACCACGTACTAAATCTTCGGATTTGAGGGGACGCATGGCTTGAAAGACTTTGGCTTTCTCGTCCTGCGCGGCTGCAAAGTTCTTGCCGGATGGCGGCTCCATGGCAAGCAGCGCGACAATCTGGAAGAGGTGGTTCTCGATCACATCGCGCAAACAGCCGGCGGTCTCGTAAAACGCGCCCCGGCCTTTGACGCCGAAATCCTCGGACATGGTGATCTGAACGCTAGACACATAGTTGCGATTCCAGATCGGTTCGAGGAACGAATTAGCGAAACGGAAATAAAGAATATTCATGATCGCTTCTTTGCCGAGGAAGTGGTCGATTCGGAAGATCGAATCTTCCGGAAACACGGCCCTGGCGGCGCGGTTAAGTTCACGCGCGGAGGCCAGATCGCGTCCGAAGGGCTTTTCGACAATGACGCGCGCATGCTTGGCCAAGTTCGCGGCGCCCAAGCTTTTGATCACCGTCTCGAAGAGCGATGGTGGAATGGCCAGATAATACGCAGGTCGGCGAGCGTTGCCCAGCGCCTTTTTTAGAGCCGTGAATGTAGCGGGATTCTCGTAATCCCCGCTCACATAGCTGAACAAGGACAGAAGCTGATGGAAAGCGCGCTTATCATCGATTCCGCCAGATCGCTTGATGCTGTCCGTGATGCGTTCGCGCAGGCGCTCCAGACTCCACTTCGGAAAAGCGACACCGATAACGGGAACCTTGAGGTCACCTTGTTTCACCAACGCGTAGAGCGCCGGGAACGTCATTTTATGGGCAAGGTCGCCCGTCACGCCGAAGAGCACCAGCGCATCGGAATGGGAGGCCATCATTGAGCACCTACTTTCCTGGAGAAGGACTCTTTCTCATCGCCGCCGAACTGGCAATGAAGCGCGGACAACGCTGTGTCGGCCAAACCATACTCATCGCGCAGACTGCAGCGTTCATGGAGAGCGGAAATGCGGATGGCTGTGGAAAGAGCCCTGGCCGCCCCGCACGGATATGGGGAAGGAATTCTCATCGTCCGCGTTCTATACAATGATACGCCGAGGGATCGTCTTGCGA
>JBARCY010000374.1:0-22407 GCA_049794595.1 Candidatus Acidiferrum sp. | reverse complement strand
GTGCGTGGGATTGTGCATCGCCAAATTCATCAAATTCGGGCCACTTGGTTTCTTCCCATAATGCAACGCAGTAGAACGCTTCCCGTCCAGATAGGTCGCGGGCAACAGGCCCGCAAAGAACAGAACGAGCCCGGCCCACAAAGCTGGCCGGACAAGATCCATGGAAGTTTGGTTCTGATATATCCAGTTGGCGAGGTAGGCGTGCATCTCGGAGTTGTTGCAATAACTACGATGGAATTCAAGGCGCATCGCGCCGTGCTTCAAGGCTTCGTCGGTTAGTGCGAAAGTATTCTCCCCGCTTTCTGTAACCGCTGGCACTACGTCGCTGTCCAGTGCCAATCGACTCCCCCTACGCGTAACAACTTGCAGTAGGGTGTACCAGCCGGTGCCGCGAACAACTCCGGCTATCTGTGAGACCGAATAAGCACCCAAATAATGTCGTTCAAGGGGCGTCCAGACTCGCATGTATCGGAACCCTTGGGCACCCAGAGTTGCCAAGATGGAGAGGAGCACAAGGACGTAGGTGTACACCGGCTGAATGCTCGGCTCTCTGGTCCGCTTGCCTCGGTCCCATTTCGTGCGCATTGCTTTGCTCCGATTGGGCTGTCTCTCATCCTCGCTGTGGCCCTGTAGTTGCCCTTGTCAGCCGTTCCATGGCCTTCGCCAACTTGCCCGCATCGGCCCGCTTAATAATCTCGTCCATGTCCGTGCTTGTGAGCTGCTCCCGACTGGCAATAGTAAACAAGATATTCATTAGGATCGTTCGCAGGGCCAGGAGTTCCGCAACGATGGTTTGCTCGGCAGGAGTAGGCCTGGCTGCCTTCAACAAAGCATCGCGCGTCCACTCACTGATCGTTTGATCGCCAGCGAGGGCTTCAAACTGTGCGTATTCCGCTTCGGTCACTTTGGTGCTGATGGACTTGCTCCGTGGTCTAGACATTCGGCACTTCCTGGTTTTAACTCAAGATAAGCCGCGTGGGCGCGAACTGCCGCCTAGCAAAATCAACAAGTTCCCCTATGGGAACCAAAGACCAGTGGGAACGGGCAACAGGAGCGTAAAAGTTGCTAGCTTCCACATTTCCAACAAGTTCCCATATAGCAACTTTGGTCTTCAAACAGCACCCGAAATGGGGTGACGTGTCCATCCAACTCCCGGTGCCGAAGGCACCGCTCTTCGCAGAACGCCGCTCAGTCAGATGATTGGAGCTATCAACCCTGTTCGCCATACTCCAGCCGAAGCTCCTCCAGCCACTTCTGAATTTCAGGAAGAGATGAGGAATTCAGGGAGAGTTCACGCAGACCTACCCACTCACGTTCGGTAAACTCGATGCCCACATCGTTCCGTCTTAGCCAGAGCGTGATCGTTGTGCCACCCTTCTCCTTGCTGGGTGTTGCAATGAAGTGCCTGCCGTTCCACGAACGCTTCATGGGCCATCCCGTGAGCATGGTTTGAAACTCTGCCAGGTCTGGGTAGCGGGCGATCAGAAAACTCACGCGACGAATGTGCCCGAGATCAATCGACATACCCAACTCAGGGCAGCCGTTGCCCGTAAACGAAAGCGTGAGATCATCCGACTTCAGCGGCTCGGGCAAGATAATCCGGCGGCGAAAGTCGTCTTCGCTGGGACCTGCGGGGCGTACAGGGAGGTGTTCATGAAATAGCCAGTGTCCCCTAGCCGCGAGGCCCCAGAGAGTCAACCAGAATGGCGCAAGAACCTGATCGAGTTTGGAGCTCTCTACCTCCTCGTCACGAACCGCAACCAGAAGGCATCTGGCGACCGAGCCCGGTCGCTCCCATTTCTCAGATGGTTTCAGTAGCTGCTTCCGCGACGCGACCTGTTTCAAGACTGCTTGGTGCTTCTGTTCTGGCTTCTCATCAGACGCTCGAACACCTGAGGCCCCGCCGCCGAGGTTGCGAACGTAATTCCCGGCATGCTCTGAGGCAGGGCTCTTTCGGCTCAAGTAAACGGCTTCGAAAGCATCCAGCAAAACGGCATAAGACTCTCTTGAGGGGATAGCGGGCCAGAGCAGTGGTGGTTCCTGAATCTCCTCCTCGGCGCCGATTTGCGCATAGTGCATGAGCACATCCCACTCGGCGACAGACAGTGTGTGCTGTGATTCCCACTTCTTGCGAATGTGACAGAGAGAAGCGGTCGGTGTGCTAAGCATTTCATGTCGGGCTGTTTCGCGATCCATCCCTTCGACGCGCTCCTCGATGACGAGGAACGCAGCCTCTCCTAAGGACACCTCGCGTCTCAATTGTTCACTGAGGACTTTCTGGTAGCGTTCCAGAAGTTTGAGCCGGTCTTCGCTGAGGCGAATGGAGATGACCTCGTGCCTGGGTTTCTTCTTGAGGACCGACATCATGGTTGACAGAACCTCCTACATCATTGTACGATGTTTACGTAATCGTAGCCCGTTCGACTGCTGAATGCAAGAGCAATCTTCTCCACAGCTCTGCCGCAGGCCGAAGAGCCAAATCGACGAATTACTTGTGAATCTTCCGAACCTGTAGGAGTCACCAGACGTAATGGTCGTATCATCCCAAATCGAGACCTCGGTGCACATCGAGCGGCATTATGCCGTTACGGAAATCGCCGAAATGTGGAACTTGAGCCCCGATAAAGTGCGTGAGCTCTTCGAGCGAGAAGCTGGAGTGCTTGTGATTGGAGAATCGAATCCGCGGCGCAAGCGGCGTTACGTCACTTTGCGCGTTCCGCATTCAGTCGTCGAACGCGTTCACGCTCGGTTGTCATCGAAATCAGGATTGCGGTAAGAGATCCAGCTTATGCTCACAGCCTATCGAAGACATCTCAAAAGTTGCAGACGGCGTGATGAAGGCCGAAGTTATCGCAACTGCAGGTGCCCCATTTGGGTTGACGGAATACTGGGCGGCGCGGAGATACGTGAATCACTGAAGGTCCGGGACTGGCAGCGAGCCCAAGAAATCATCCGAGAATGGGAGATCGAAAATCGCCGCACATCCCAGCTGACAAGGAAATCTACGCAGGAAGCATGGAAGGAATTCCTGGCGGACATCGAGGCTCGCAAGCTCAACGACTCTACGGCACGAAAATACAAATTGTTGAACCGCCAAATGGAAGGATTCGCCCAACGACGCGGCCTTCGTGTCTTAGGGGACTTTGATTTGTCGAATGTGAGTCAATTTCGCGCCGAATGGAAAGATGGTCCCCGTTCCAGTGCCAAGAAACTCGAAAGGTTGCGCGCATTCTTTCGCTTTGCTCAAAAGCGAAAGTGGGTAGCCGAAAATCCTGCCCTGGATCTTAAGGCTCCGAAAATAACTCTCTGTCCCACCCTTCCATTTGGCCGCGAAGAGATGGTGCGGATTCTCGCAGCAGTTGACCAATACAAAGAAGAGATGCCGAGTCATGGGATCGAAAACGGACGGCGCATTCGCGGTCTTGTTCTTCTACTTCGTTACAGCGGAATGCGGATCGGAGACGCCGTCAACTTCAGCACAGAAAGACTCGAAGGTAACCGGCTCTTCCTGTACACGCAGAAGACGGGTGTGCCAGTGAACACAATCCTTCCGGAATTTGTCTTATCGGCCTTGGAAGCAACGCCAAAAGTCACAGAGAACTTTTTCTTCTGGAGCGGAAGAGGAAAGCTCGAAAGCATCGTGAGGAGCTGGCAAACGCGATTGCGCAAACTATTCAAACTCGCAAACGTTCCGAATGGACATGCGCATCGCTTCCGCGACACGTTCGCTGTTGAATTGCTTCTTACTGGAGTTCCCATCGAACGAGTCTCGATTTTGCTGGGCCACCAAAGCGTGAGAATTACCGAGAAGCACTACGCACCGTGGGTGCGCTCGCGACAGGAACAACTGGAAGCGGATTTGGCGAACGCCTGGAGCCGCGATCCGCTCGTTCTTTCGCAAAGTGGGGTACACCAGGGGTACGCGGAAAGGAGCGGCCCAACAACTCATTCATCTTCAATAAGAAAGACTGGTGCCCGGGGTGGGAGTCGAACCCACATGAGGAAAAATCCCCGGAGGATTTTAAGTCCTCAGCGTCTGCCATTCCGCCACCCGGGCCGGGCAGATACAGAAAAGTAGCACGTATGGGGGCTGCGCTCAATGCTACTGGCGGCATTGCTGGTGCGCGGCATCGAGGATTCGGCGGGGCCGTGGGCCGCCTTTGGGAGGCACTTCTCATGAATGCGTTGTAACTTGATTGACAAGCGTTAGAGGGCGCGGTAATTTTTATTTCTCTCTCTGGATGGCTGCTCCCGCAGAGGAAGGCCGAGCACGGCCACATGGGAGTTCTCAAACAGCGGTTCCGTGCGCTAGTGAGCGCCTGCTTTCGATTGGACGTAAAATCACTTCATCCGTTCTGCAGCTTGGTGCATCAAACCCACTGGGAGATTCGCGGGAGTCCTTCCTGCCCGCCACAGGAGCCGACGTGAGCCAGCCGAAGAGCCAGCTAGACATGGACTTGCTGAGTATCAACACCATCCGGACACTTTCCATAGATGCCGTGCAACAAGCCAACTCCGGCCATCCTGGAGCGCCCATGGGGCTGGCGCCGGTGGTCTACGAACTTTGGCAGAAATACTTGCGATACGATCCGGCGAATCCCATTTGGCCGAACCGCGACCGCTTCGTCCTCTCCAACGGCCATGCCTCGATGCTTCTCTACTCCATGTTGCATCTCGCGGGAGTAAAGCAAGTCAGCCCGGAGGGAAAAGTATTAGAGGAGCCCTCCCTTTCCATGGATGAGCTCAAGCACTTCCGCCAACTGGGCAGCAAGACCCCCGGCCATCCGGAATCGCACCTCACCACGGGAGTAGAAACCACGACAGGCCCGCTCGGGCAAGGGGTTGGAAACAGCGTGGGCATGGCCATCGCCGGTAAATGGCTGGGAGCGAATTACAATAAGCCCGGCTTCGACCTCTTCGATTTCAACGTCTACGCAGTTTGCGGCGATGGAGACCTCATGGAGGGGGTAGCTTCGGAGGCTGCTTCTCTTGCGGGCCATCTGCAGCTCTCGAATCTTTGCTGGATTTACGATAACAATCACATAACGCTGGACGGGCCGGCCATCTGGTCTTTCAGCGAAGATGTGATGACACGCTTTGTCGCCTACGGCTGGAACGTGACGCGAGTGGCCGACGCAAACGACCTGAGCAAGCTGGCGCACGCTTACGAAACATTCCAGAAAACGAAGGACCGGCCTACGCTGATCGTGGTCGATAGCCACATCGGATACGGCTCGCCGCACAAACAAGACACTTCCGATGCGCATGGCGAACCGCTGGGCGAAGCGGAAGTTAAATTGACCAAACAATTTTATGGCTGGCCGGAGGACTCCAAGTTTCTCGTGCCTGACGGTGTATACGATCAATTCAAAAACGGCATCGGCAAGCGCGGAGCGGACGCGCAGGCGGCGTGGGCCACGAACTTTGCGGAATACAGAACCAAATTTCCGGAGCTGGCGGACGAACTGAACAGAATTCAGACGGGAAAATTGCCCGACGGTTGGGACAAGGACCTGCCAACTTTTCCGGCCGATGCCAAGGGCATGGCTACGCGTGATTCGGCAGGAAAAGTTTTGAACGTGCTGGCTAAAAATATTCCGTGGCTGATCGGCGGTTCGGCGGACCTGGCGCATTCGAACAAGACGAATTTGACGTTTGAGGGAGCTGGCGATTTCTATCCGAACGAATACCACGGGCGCAATCTGCATTTCGGCGTGCGCGAGCACGCCATGGGCGCGGCCGTCAACGGCCTGACTTCTTCAAATTTGCGTGGGTTCAGCGCCACGTTTTTTAATTTCAGCGACTACATGCGTCCCAGCATGCGGCTTGGCGCGCTGATGGAAATTCCTGCGATTTATATTTTCACGCACGATTCGATCGGTTTGGGAGAAGACGGCCCCACGCACCAGCCCATTGAACAACTCGCTTCGCTGCGCGCCATGCCCAACATGCTGGTTCTGCGGCCGGGCGATGCGAACGAAGTCGTGGAAGCCTACAAAGTCATCATCCAGCACACGCACGGGCCGTCGACGCTTGTGCTGACGCGCCAGGCCATCCCGACCTTCGATCGCACGAAGTTTGCGGCGGCATCCGGTGTGGCAAAAGGAGCGTATACCTTGGCGGACGCTCCCGGCGGGAAGCCCGACGTAATCCTGATCGGAACCGGCAGCGAGGTCTCGTTATGCGTCTCGGCGTGGGAAAAACTTAGCGCGGAAGGGATCAAGGCGCGCGTGGTCAGCATGCCTTCGTGGGAACTATTTGAAGCGCAGGATGCAACTTACAAAGAGAGCGTGTTGCCCGCAAGTGTGACGGCGCGCGTTTCTGTTGAAATGGCCGCCACGTTTGGATGGGAACGCTACGTCGGCCCTAAAGGCAAAATGATCGGTATGCACACGTTTGGCGCTTCGGCTCCAATCAAGGCCTTGCTCAAGAAATTCGGCTTCGAAGTCGAAAACGTCGTGGCGGCAGCCAAAGAAGTCTTGGGAAAGTAAAGCAAAGCGGTGGTGGCCGGTTCGTGGGGCATTGAGGTCGCATTCGCCCTGGGCTTTATGCCGGTGCCCGAGGGCGCGAAGTTGCCGAAGGAACAGAGGCGCTTGAGGCAGCCCGGCGAAATAAACGCTCTGGAAGCGAAGCATTACACCTGCTCCTGGCTCTGGCAGGCGTTGGCCAATGGGCATGCGAGCCGAACTGAAGAGCACTCGCGTACTAACGAGGAGTACAATAGATACTCAACGACTTTCCCACCGAAGAGGAGAATCAGCATGACGGCTACAACCACAATTCCGACCGCCGGCGCGGCGCGAGGCACAAATCCCCTTAAAGCTTTGTTGGATTTCGGGCAATCGCCCTGGATGGACTATATCCGCAGAGACCTGCTCACCAGCGGCGGCTTGAAAAGATACATCGATGACGACGGGCTCCGCGGCATGACCTCGAACCCCGCGATCTTTGAGAAGGCCATCACGGGGAGCAATGTCTACTCGGACATTCTGAACTCGCCCGATGCGAAAAAGCTGGATGCAAAAGGCCTCTTCGAAAAAATCGCCATCCGCGACGTCCAAGACGCTTGCGACATTTTCAAACCTGTTTATGCGGAATCGAAACGGCGCGACGGCTACGTCAGCCTGGAAGTCTCTCCGTATCTCGCCAACGACACGAAGGGCACCATCGACGAGGCTCGGCGGCTTTGGAAAGCGGTCAATCGGCCCAACGTCATGATCAAGGTTCCCGCGACGCCTGAAGGCATTCCCGCCATTCGCCAATTGCTTGAGGACGGACTCAACATCAACATCACGCTGCTTTTCGCGCAGTCCGCTTATGAGCAAGTCGCCGAAGCTTTTCTGGCTGCGCTCGAAGCCCGCGCTGCCAAGGGGCAGGACATCAGCCACTCCGCTAGCGTCGCCAGCTTTTTCGTCAGCCGCATCGATACACTGGTCGATGGCAAGGTCGACGAAAAACTAAAGACGGCCGCGGATGCCGCGCAAAGGGCGCTGCTCGAAAGCATTCACGGTAAAATCGCCATCGCCAACGCTAAGCTCACCTATAAGAAATATCAGGAGCTCTTTGGCGGCGCGCGCTGGAAGGCTCTGGCTGTCAAGGGCGCCCAAACGCAGCGGCTGCTCTGGGCCAGCACGAGCACGAAAAATCCGAAATATCGAGACGTCCTCTACGTCGAAGAACTAATCGGCGCCGACACCGTGGACACGATTCCTCCGGCCACCTTTGATGCCTTCCGTGACCACGGCAAACTGAGCGCAAGCTTGACGGAAAACGTCGATGCCGCGCGCAAAACCATGGAAAATCTGGCCAAAGCCGGAATCTCCATGAAGGAAGTTACTGAGAAACTCCTGGTGGACGGCGTGAAACTCTTTGCCGATGCCTTCAAACAGCTTCTGGACGCGACGGGAAAAAGCGCAGGGGTGAATGCGTGAGCGTGAATCGCCAAACCTACACACTCCCGGAAAAACTCGCAAAGGATGTCAACGCCTCTCTTGAAGATTGGAAGAAGAGCGGCAAGGTGCAGCGTCTTTGGCAAGAGGACGCCTCGCTATGGACTGGCGCGGATGAGGACAAGTGGCTGGGTTGGCTGCAGATTACCGAGCAACAGATCGAAGACGTTGACAAGCTGAAGCAAATCGCAGCGGACATTAAAAAAGCGGCCTTCAAAAATGCTTTGCTGCTTGGCATGGGCGGCTCAAGCCTTTGTCCGGAAGTCCTGCGCATGACCTTCGGCACGGCCGCGGGCTATCCGGACCTGCACGTCCTCGATTCCACCGATCCCGCGCAAATCAAGGCGATCGAAGCGAGCGTGGACCTCTCTAGCACGATTTGCATCGTCTCAAGTAAATCCGGCAGCACGCTTGAGCCCAACATCTACAAACAATACTTTTTTGAGCGCGTGAAAGCGGCTGTGGGCGAAAAGGAAGTTGGAAACCGGTTCATCGCTATCACCGATCCTGGCTCAAAGCTGCAGCGTCTGGCCCAGAAAGACAAGTTCCGTAAACTCTTCATGGGTGTTCCGAGCATTGGCGGGCGCTATTCGGCGCTTTCCAATTTCGGCATGGTTCCCGCCGCGGTGATGGGCATTGACGTCCCGAGGTTTTTAAAGACCACGGAGCAGATGGTCGATGCTTGCGGCGCGGACGCGGAGGCGGCCACGAATCCTGGGGTTATTCTGGGAACGATTCTCGGAATCGCCGCAAATCAGGGCCGCAACAAGATTACGATCATCACGTCCAAGGGAATTTTCGACCTGGGAGCTTGGCTCGAGCAGCTGCTCGCGGAGTCCACTGGAAAATCCGGCAAGGGTATCATTCCCGTCGATCGCGAGAAATTGGCGGAGCCGGACAAGTATGGGTCCGACCGCGTTTTCGCATATCTGCGTCTGGAATCGGATGCCGACAAGGCGCAAGCCTCCGCAATCGATGTCCTGGCTAAGGCCGGCAACCCCGTCATTCGCATTGTGTTGCCGGACATCTACAGCCTCGGCCAGGAATTCTTTCGCTGGGAAATTGCCACGGCGGTCGCCGGTTCTCTCATCGGCATCAACGCTTTCAACCAGCCCGACGTCGAAGCCAGCAAATCGGAAACGCGCAAGCTTACTTCCGAATACGAAACGACCGGCAAACTGCCGTCCGAAGCGCAATTTTTCACCGCCGGCGACATCAAGCTCTATGCCGATCAAAAAAATACTGTGGCGCTGAAAGGCGGAGCGACGCTTCCGGGCTTCCTGAAGAAACATCTCGCGCGCCTCGGCGCAGGCGATTATTTTGCCGTTCTCGGTTATCTGACGATGAACGAAGCAAATGAAAAAGCGCTTCAAACGATTCGCATTGCCGTGCGGGACAACAAAAAAGTAGCCACCGTTCTGGGCTTTGGGCCGCGATTTCTTCACTCGACAGGGCAGGCCTACAAAGGCGGCCCCAACACTGGCGTTTTTCTGCAGATCACTTGCGACGATGCCGTCGACCTGCTTGTTCCAGGGCAGAAATACACCTTTGGCGTGGTGAAAGCAGCGCAAGCGCGCGGCGACTTTGCCGTGCTCTCAGACCGTGGCCGGCGCGCGTTGCGCGTCCATCTCGGCAAGGATGTCGCGGCGGGTCTGGCGACGCTTGCCGACGCGGTCAATCAAGCGCTCGCGTAAGCATCAATTGTTGGAGAGTCAAAAAACCTTCAAGGGCGGCAGACTAAGACATAGGAGCAATTGCGATGCAACTGGGGATGATCGGGCTGGGGAGAATGGGCGCCAACATGGTGCGCCGCTTGGAAAAGAGCGGCCACAAGTGCGTCGTGTACGACCGGAATGTAGAATCGGTAAAGCAACTCGCGGCGGAAGGCGCGACCGGAGCGGATTCGCTCGACGATTTCGTCAAGAAGCTGCAGAAGCCCCGCGCCATCTGGCTGATGGTTCCCGCGGCTGTCGTGGATGCCACTTTGCACGATTTGTCGGGCAAGCTGGAATCCGGCGACATTATCATTGACGGTGGAAATTCCTACTACATCGACGACATTCGCCGCGCCAAAGAGCTTTCCGCCAAGAAGATTCATTATTGCGACGTCGGCACCAGCGGCGGCGTCTGGGGCCTCGAGCGCGGTTATTGCCAGATGATTGGCGGCGAAACGGACATCGTGCAACATCTCGATCCCATTTTCAAAACCTTGGCCCCCGGCCGCGGAAACGCCGATCGCACTCCCGGCCGCGAAAAAGCTGGTGGGACATCGGAAGAAGGTTATCTCCACTGCGGCCCGTCCGGCGCCGGGCACTTTGTGAAAATGGTGCACAATGGCATCGAGTACGGCCTGATGGCCGCGTACGCCGAAGGACTCAATATCTTGAAGCACGCGAACGCTGGAAAATCCCATCGCGAAACGGATGCCGAGACCACGCCGCTGCGCAATCCCGACCACTATATGTACGACTTCAATCTCGCGGACGTGGCCGAAGTCTGGCGCCGCGGCAGCGTGATCGCTTCCTGGCTGCTCGATCTGACCGCCATTGCACTCTTGGAACAGCCGGATCTCGAGCGGTTCTCCGGCCGCGTCTCTGATTCTGGCGAAGGTCGCTGGACGATTCTCGCGGCCATTGAATCCACGGCGCCCGCGCCTGTATTGACCGCTTCTCTTTTCGAGCGATTTTCATCGCGCGGCGAAGGCGATTTTGCGTCCAAAGTCCTCTCCGCCATGCGCTTTCAGTTCGGCGGCCACATCGAGAAAAAGTCCGGACAATAGCACCTTTCATAGCAGGCATCGTCTAAGGCAGGACACTGTCCATGAATCCAGACCACATCGAACCCGGTTCCCCCGCCCCCCCTTGCGTAATGGTGATTTGCGGGGCCAGCGGCGACCTCACCAAGCGCAAGCTCATTCCCGCTTTGGCCAACCTCGCGCAGGAAGGCCTCCTGTCGAAGCAATTCGCCATCATAGGATTTGCTTTCGATCAGTTCACCACCGAATCCTTTCGCGCCCACCTCAACGAAGATATCAAACAGTTCGAAGAACATCCCATGGACCCGAAGTTATGGGATTGGTTCCTGCAACGCATCTATTACGTGCAAGGCGATTTCAAAGATCCAGCAGCGTACCAGCGTCTGAAGGACCAGATTGAAGAGGCGCAGAAAAAGCACGAGACACACGGCAATCTCTTTCATTATCTGGCCGTATCTTTTAAATTTTTCTCGCTGATCGTTCAAAAACTGGGCGAGATCGGGCTCACCAAGGAAGAAAACGGCAGGTGGACCCGAGTGATCGTCGAAAAGCCCTTCGGTCACGACTTCGATTCCGCCGTGCAATTGAACAAGGAACTCAAGCAAATCCTGACCGAAAAGCAGATTTTCCGCATCGACCACTACCTCGGCAAGGAAACCGTCCAGAACCTGATGGTCTTCCGCTTTGCCAACAGCATGATCGAGCCACTTTGGAATCGCACCTACATCGACCACGTGCAAATCACGGCTGCCGAATCCGTCGGCGTCGAGCATCGCGGCGGATTTTATGACACCGCGGGCGCCCTGAAGGACATGGTTCCAAACCACCTCTTCCAGCTCCTCACGCTTACGGCCATGGAGCCGCCGATCTCATTCGGGGCTGATGCCGTTCGCGACAAGCAGGCGGAAATCCTGCACGCGCTGCAAATCCCCACGCCCGAAGATGTTTTGCACAACATGGTGCGCGGACAATACGGCGAAGGCGCGATAGGAGACGAAAAGGTCCCAGCCTACCGCAACGAGCCCGACGTCTCGCCGGAATCGAACACCGAGACTTTTGTCGCCCTGAAGCTGAAAATCGATAATTGGCGGTGGGGCGATGTGCCTTTTTATCTACGCACGGGAAAGCGGCTCGCCAAGCGCGTAACGGAAATCGCCATCCAATTTCGCCGCACGCCTTTTATGTTGTTCCGAAAAACTCCCATCAAGGACCCGCGCACCAACCGTCTGGTGATCCACATCCAGCCTGACGAAGGCATCTCCTGGCGCTTTGCGGCCAAAGTTCCCGGCTCCGTGATGAAGCTGGGCCTCGTGAATATGGATTTCGACTACGCACGTGATTTTGGCACTTCACACAGCACCGGCTATGAAAGGCTGCTCTACGACTGCATGCTCGGCGACGCCACGCTTTTCCAGCGCGCGGATATGGTCGAAGCCGGCTGGGCCGCCATCGAACCGGTCATCGACGTCTGGAAGGCTCTTCCCGCCCGTGGTTTCCCAAATTACGCGGCCGGTTCCTGGGGGCCGAAGGAGGCTGAGGAGCTGTTGGCTCGCGACAACCGCGCATGGCGAACGATCGGTGAAGATGAGGATGAAGTCAGGAGTTCCGCGACCGCGACCGAAAACCTAAAGGGCGCCGGAGCAATGCATGGGTGAAGCGCACATGACCGCCAAAGAATCAAACGTGGAGGTCCGGATCCAGCCTGACGGGGCAGCTATTGCGAGATGCGCTGCCGAGAAGCTCGTCGAGATCGCCGTCAACGCTGTTCGTCAAAAGGGGTCGTTCGAGCTTGTACTGTCGGGCGGTTCCACGCCCAAGACCCTCTATGGCTTGCTCGTGAACGAACCGGCGTTCCGCTCGCAATTGCCCTGGGACAAAATGCATCTGTTTTTCGGCGATGAACGTCACGTGAAGCCCGACGATGCGCAAAGCAATTACCGCATGGCCCTGGAAACGCTGATTTCGAAGTCGCCGCTCAAGCCGGAGCAAATCAGTCGTATCAAAGGCGAGTATCCCGAGGCCGAGGACGCTGCCAAGGAGTACGAGCGGCAGATTCGCTCGCATTTCAAGCTGGCGGAGGGGCAGTTTCCGCGATTTGACCTCGTGCTGCTCGGAATGGGTAGCGAAGGGCACACCGCCTCGATTTTTCCGGGCACCAAAGCTCTGCACGAAAATCGCCGCATCGTCGTGCATAATTGGGTAGGCAAGGTTCTGATGGACCGCATCACGCTCACCGCGCCGGCCATCAACAACGCCGCGCACATCCTGTTTATGGTGACGGGCGCGGATAAAGCCCCGGCCCTGACCGCGGTCCTGGAAAGGTTTTACGAGCCGGATCAATTGCCGGCCCAGTTGATTCAACCGGTGAACGGCTCTTTGCTTTGGCTGGTGGATACCGCCGCCGGCAGCATGCTCACTCGCGCAATTCGCGAATAATCTAGGAGAATCTTATGGCAACTATGACGACTACTGGAAACATTGAAACGTACCTCGGCGCAAAAGCCGAATATTTCCTGGGTTACAAGACCCCCAAAATCTCAAAGGAGCGTCTCCATCTGCCCGGCCCGGATTTCGTTGACCGCGTTTGGACCGTTTCCGATCGAAACAGCCGCGTTCTAACGAACCTTCGGCGAATGTTCCATCACGGGCGCCTCGCCGGCACCGGTTATCTCTCGATCCTTCCCGTCGATCAAGGCATCGAACATTCCGCGGGCGCGAGCTTCGCGAAGAATCCCGATTACTTCGACGCGGAAAATATCGTGAAGCTCGCTGTCGAGGGCGGCTGCAACGCCGTAGCCTCGACTTTCGGCGTGCTCGGCGCCGTGGCTCGCAAGTATGCTCACAAGATCCCCTTCATCGTGAAAATGAATCACAACGAGCTGCTCACCTTCCCCAACAAGTTCGATCAAATTTTCTTCGGCACGGTGCGCGAAGCGTGGGATATGGGTGCTGCCGCCGTCGGGGCAACCATTTATTTCGGTTCCGACCAGGCCGATCGCCAAATCGTCGAGGTCAGCCGCGCTTTCGCCGAAGCTCACGAGCTCGGCATGGCCACCGTTCTCTGGTGCTATCTCCGCAATAACGCTTTCAAGAAAGATAAGGACTATCACCTCTCCGCCGATCTCACCGGCCAGGCCAATTATCTCGGCGTCACCATTCAGGCCGACATCATCAAGCAAAAAATGGCCGAAAATAACGGCGGCTACATGGCTCTCAATATGGGCGATTCCAGCTACGGCAAATTCGATAAGCGCATTTATACCGAACTCTCCAGTGATCATCCCATTGACCTCTGCCGCTATCAGGTCGCCAACTGCTTCATGGGCCGCTCCGGAATGATCAACAGCGGCGGCGCTTCCGGTGCCAACGACTTCGAGGACGCCGTCACCACCGCCGTCATCAACAAGCGCGCCGGCGGCACTGGCCTCATCTCCGGCCGCAAGGCTTTCCAGCGCCCCATGAGCGAAGGCGTTCAGCTCCTCAACACCATTCAGGACGTGTATCTCAGCCCCGACGTCACCGTCGCTTAACGCACCCGTTTCCGTCGCGGGGCCGCGTTATGCGGCCTTGCGATGTTTTTCACCAGCGCTTTTCTCTCGCTCCTAATTTTCGATACGCACGCCGCGACCTCAATTTTGTTTTATCCTTTATAGTGTGAAAGCCCCTTCGACACTAACCGCCCCCGCGCCGCCTCCAGGTGGCCTTGACTCCCAGTCCAAGGCACACGCGCGCAAAGTTCGCGCTCTCTTGTTCCTTTCTTTCGGCTGGCTGCTCGCACTTCTGATCGGCGCTGGCACGGACGCTCTGCGCTCTCTGCGTCAGTTGGATACCGTCGAGCGCCAAGTCAGCAGCCGCTTCTCGGCCCGCAGCCAGGCCCTCTCCACCATCGTCGTTTCCGTTCGCGTCTATGACGATCAGCTGGAACGTTTTCTCTTGCAGGATCGGCTTCCCGCGCCCGGCCCCGCTCCAGGCGACGTCGCAAAACAATTCGCTCAAATGCGCGCCGCGCTGCGCAGTTTCCCGCCTGACCAGTTTCCGGAAGAGCAGCTCTTGCTCTCCGAAATGCAAAGCCTGCTCTCGGACCAGGAAAACTCCATCGCCGCGGTTTTGGGCTGGCGTCCCGGCGACCGCCAGCAGCGCGCGCAACAATTCATCGGTGAAGATCTCCTCCCCTGGCGTTCTCACCTCATGGAAATCTCACAGCAAATCTCCGCCGTCGATGGAAAACGGCTGGCCGACGAAAATCTTGCCCTTGCTCTGAGATTTCAGTCCATGGAAGAACGCCTCGTCTGGCTCGTCGCGCTCGCTCTATTTGCTGGCGTCCTCATGTCGCTCGTTTGCGGCTGGTACATCCTTCGCCTCGAACGCCAAGGCCGTCAGCGCTATCAAGCTCTCGCCCGCAGCCGCCTCGAGCTAGAAAGCTTGTCCGCCCGCCTCGTCGAAGCCCAGGAAGAAGAGCGCCGCTCTATCTCACGCGAACTCCACGATGAAGTCGGCCAGTCCCTCGGCGCGCTCCTCGTCGAAGTCGGCCAGCTTTCCAAACTTGTCCCTCCGGAAGACCGCGTCACCCAAGCGCAAATCGCCCACATAAAATCCGTCGCCGAAACCGCCGTCAAATCCATTCGCGACATCGCTCTGCTCCTCCGTCCTCCCATGCTCGACGATCTCGGCCTCATCCCCGCTCTCGAATGGCAAGCCCGGGAAATTTCTCGCCGCAGCGATGTAGAAGTGGAAGTCCAGTCGCAAAGCGTCTCCGAAAATCTCGGCGACGAAATGAAAGTCACCATCTACCGCCTCGTGCAGGAAGCTCTGAACAACGCCGCCACTCACGCCTCTGCTAAAAATGCCAAGGTCACCGTCGTTCAGGGTCAGGACAAAATCACCGTCGAAATTACCGACGATGGCGGCGGTTTCGATCCCGCGCGCAAACGTGGCGTCGGTATCCTCGGCATGGAAGAACGTGTTCGCCGCCTCGGGGGCTCCTTCCTCATCCACTCCGCCCACGGAAAAGGCGCCACGGTCAGCGCCGAGATCCCGCTCCATCCCGCCAATTCTCCCGTCCATCAGCCATGAGAAAAATTCGCATCCTTCTTGCCGACGACCACAAGCTAATCCGCAGCGGCCTCCGTCTGCTCGTCGAGCAGCAAGCCGATCTCACCGTCGTCGGCGAAGCCAACGACGGTCGTGAAGCCGTCTCGCTCGCAAGATCCCTCAAGCCCGACGTAGTCGTGATGGACATCGGCATGCCCAATCTCAACGGCATCGAAGCCGCTGTCCAAATCACTGAGGTCAATCCCCAAATTTCCGTCGTCATGCTCAGCATGCATTCCGACGAAAGCTACGTCTTGCGCGCCTTAAAATCCGGGGCAAAAGGCTATCTCCTCAAAGATTCCGCCGAGTCCGATCTCATCAGAGCCGTTCGCTCCGTCGCCGACGGCAAATCCTTCTTCAGCCCCGCCGTCAGTAAAGTCCTCCTCGACGACTACGTCCGCAAGCTCAAGCGCAGCGGTGCCGAAGATGCCTACGACCTGCTCACTCCTCGCGAGCGCGAAATCCTTCAGCTCGTCGCCGAGGGCAAATCCAACAAAGACGTCGCCAGCCTCTTGAACCTCAGCGTCTATACGGTCGAAACCCACCGCTCCAATATCATGGAAAAATTAAATTTGCGCGGCATCCCAGAGCTCATCCTGTTTGCCGTCCGTCGGGGCATTATTTCGTAGTTTTTGGCCAACGTTTCGTTCCGCAGCTGCATCCTATTTAACTGATTTTAGGACACTTAACGTCCTACCCAATCGTCGGCCCTCAATATACCCGCCGTCAGGGAGCAGCACCTTCCTCCCCCGCCGCGTCTTATTAAGTGGAACCGAGACAGCAGCAACCACCCAATTTGCCGGTTGCAGCAAATCGCATCTGAAACAAGAGAGGAAACATGAATTCAATCGCAACTCTGCTGAGATCGAAGCCAGCAGTTCTCGCACTAGGTTTTGTTTTGGGCGCAGCGGGCCTGGGCCTGGCCCACACGACGGAAAAATCGCAACCCGTCAATCCCCCCGCCATCCTAAAACTGGCCAGCCCCATGGAGGGTCCAAGTAAAAGCAGCTACGCACCTCTCGTTAAGGAAGTCTTGCCTTCCGTCGTCAATATCTCTACCTCCAAAGTCGTGCACAATCGCATGAGCTCCGAAGAGACACCGATGGATCCCTTCTTCCGCCAGTTTTTTGGAAACGGCCCAGGCGGTGACTTCAATGCTCCCAGCACTTCCCGCGAAAACGCCCTTGGCTCCGGCGTGATCGTCAGCCCGCAAGGCTATATCCTGACTAACAATCACGTCGTCGATGGCGCGACCGACATTCGCGTCACTCTTTCTGACAAGCGCGAATTCCAGGCTCACGTTGTCGGCACCGATCCCAAAACTGACATTGCCGTTCTCCGCGTCGACGCAGCCAACCTCGATCCCATCACCATCGGTGACTCCTCCAAAGTGCAAGTCGGAGACGTCGCGCTCGCCATCGGCGACCCCTTCGGCGTCGGCCAAACCGTCACTAAGGGCATCATCAGCGCTACCGGACGCGGCAATCTCGGCATCGAGGACTACGAAGAC
The DNA here is from genome assembly GCA_049794595.1 of Candidatus Acidiferrum sp. Lineage (GTDB taxonomy): Bacteria > Acidobacteriota > Terriglobia > Acidiferrales > UBA7541 > Acidiferrum. The sequence goes on along the minus strand of JBARCY010000374.1, from coordinate 5,102 downwards.
TTTCTTCAAACCGACGCCCCCATCAATCCCGGAAATTCCGGCGGCGCGCTCGTCAATGACCGCGGCGAACTCGTCGGCATCAACACCGCCATTCTTTCTCACGGCTCCGGCGGCAACGAAGGAATTGGCTTTGCCATCCCGTCCGATCTCGCTCGCGAAGTCATGAACGAGCTCATCGCCAACGGCCATGTCACCCGCGCCTATCTCGGCATTTATCCCCAAGACGTAACTCCCGCAATAGCCCGCGCTTTTGGCGAAAAACAGATCGAAGGAGTGGTCGTTGGCGACGTTTCCCCCAACAGTCCTGCTAAAGCCGCAGGCATTCAGCGTGGCGACATCATTCTCGATGTAAACGGTAAGCCTGTGACCAACAGCATCCAACTGCGCATGAACGTCTCCATGATGCATCCCGGCACGGACTTGACCCTGAAGTATCTCCGCAATGGCGATGTGCGTGACGCCACCGTCAAACTCGCCGAAATGCCGGCGGAGAAGCCTCAGGCCAATTCGAATGACAACGAAGGCGGCAGCAAAGCCCTGAGCGGCGTCGATGTCTCCAACCTCAATCCCGACATCGCCCAGCAGCTCGGCATCCCCGCCTCAACCAAAGGCGTCGTCGTCACCGACATCGACCCGGCTAGCCAGATGGCCAATTCCGGCTTGCAAAAGGGCGATGTCATCCAGGAAGTCAACCATCAGCCCGTCAACAACGTCTCTGAATTCGAGAGCGCCGTTCGCAAAGCCGGAGACAACCCGCTCCTGCTCGTAAATCGCGCCGGCATCACTCTCTTCCTCGTCGGCTGACCCCGTGAGTCTCTCCTGTTTCCCGGCGTCGGCCAGCAATGACCGGCGCTGGCTCAGGAGCGCAATCCAAAGCTACGCAGGACGAACCAAATTGTCAGCCGCGCCTTTGGCCGCGCAGTCGCCAAAGGTTACTGAGACCCAATTTAGCTGGCGCTTGTAGCGGCGGGGCTTGCCCCGCCGCTTTCCCAAGCGACGCACACAGATTGTGCCGCGGCTTCCAATCACAGCATCAAATCAAAAGGTTGAGCGCCATGAGAAACAAACCGTTCAAATCCTTCGCCGAGGAATTCCGCGAACGCCTGAATCGTGAAGACCTCGAGCGCCGCTGGAAACTCGAAGCCCTGGATCTCCTCTTCTCCGAATCCAATGACGACCCCGATCGCTTCGAGCACCTCTGGATTAAGCCCCTGCTCGCCGCCGGCCTAAGCCTCGATTCCGCCTTAAACGTCGTCGTCGAAGCCCGTTTCCATCCCAACTAAACCAGGAGCGCTACATCACCAGAGTTTGCCGTGTGGAAGAGGCCCATACAAGCTTGACGCCGAGTTCTCATTATGAGAACATTGTAAGTCTTGCGCATCATCAAACGAGGCGCTCTGGAACAGTTCTGGCAGAAACATCCCGACGCGAAAGCCAGCCTCGAATCCTGGTACAACGTGGTGCGCAGGGCGAATTGGCAAACGCCTGTGGAGATGAAGCAAATCTATCCCCATGCCGATCTAGTCGGACGCAGAACCATATTCAACATCGCCGGGAATAAGTACCGCATGATCGCCAGGGTGAACTACGAGTCGCAACGAGTCTTCGTCCTGTATCTTCTGACACATGTGGAATATGACCGAGGAGACTGGAAAACATGAGCACCACCACTATCGATCTCGACGAGAAGACCTACGGCCAACTCCTGCGCCGGGCTCTGCCCCACGTCATCCAAACGGATGTGGAGTACGAGCGTCTCACTGCCGAACTGCTCCGTCTCGACGAACGCGAGCACGCTACCCGCGAAGAAAAAGAACTAGCTGAACTCTTGACCGTCCTGATTGACGAGTTCGAAGCGCGCCGCTATCCCATTCGCCGAGCCACCCCGCGCCAAACGCTTCATCATTTGATGGAAGCCCGCAACCTGACCCAAAAGGATCTCTGGAAACTTTTTGGCTCCAAAGGAATCACTTCCGAGGTCTTCCACGGCAAACGTTCCATCAGCAAAACCCACGCAAAAAAACTGGCTGCCTTCTTCCACGTAACCGCCGATCTGTTCATCTAACTCTCTTGCCGATGGGCCACAATCCGTAGAATCAACGCTCCCCCAGCCCTCAGCCTGCCCTTCAGATTTGAAACCGCCTCCCCCTCTGCGTCGTCCAATAACGTGGTAGTCTCAGCGCGTGTTAATGGGTTAAGGGAGCGGTCATGTGTCCATTCCCTAAATTCATAAATGGCTCCTTGGCGGCAGGACTGGCACTACTGCTGATGCCGTGCGACCTCGCCTCACAGACCACACCCCAGTCTCCGCCCATTCAAGTATCAACTCACCTGGTCCAGATTGGCGTTATCGTGCGCGACAAAAACGGCGCCGTGGCAAATCTCACGAAAGACGACTTTGCCGTCTTCGACCGGGGAAAGCCTCGGGCCATCAGCGTCTTCACCGCGGAATCCGCCGAGTCTGCTTCGCAACTTGTCCCCCCTCAACCTCTGCCTCCCAACACCTTCTCCGATCTCCCCCAGGTCAACGCCCTCTCTGTCCGCAGCATCACCATTGTTCTGCTTGACAACCTCAATACGCTTTCAGGCAACGGGCATCAAGGATACGAAACCAGTCCCTACTGGATGGAGGATCTCGCGCTGGCCAATGCGAAGGCGCATCTCATACAATTCCTCAAGACTCTCGACCCGAAAGATCGCGTCGCCATCTACGGACTCAGCGACACGTTGCACGTTCTATCCGACTTCACCAGTGACCGCGATCGTCTTCTCGCTATCTTGAAAAACTACGACACTACTTCAAAGACCAGTCGCGATACCGTTGAGCCCGGCGCCTACCACACACCCGTGCCCGGTGAATTTAACCCCCTTCTGAACGCACAAGTGCTTCAACTGGCCGCAATTACAAATGAACGTCGCGCCGCAGCAACCATGTCCGCACTCCAGTCCATTGCTTCTCACGTCGCGAGCATTCCTGGCCGCAAAAATCTGGTTTGGCTCACAGCCAATCTTCCTTTTTCTAGCGATGCCCTCGCCCATATACTCGGCCCTGCACAGATTGCTGCCTATCCGGTGGACGGGCGCGCCTTGCTCACGCGAAAAACTCCGGAAACGCAGTGGGAAATAGATGATCAGCTCGGTGGCGTCTTGGGTGTCGGCATGCCTGCACAGTCATCGTCACCCATCGGCATTGACACCATGCAAAGGCTCGCCGACGAAACGGGTGGCCGCGCCTTCGTCAACACCAACGACCTCACGGGCGCTATTCGCGACGCTGTCGAGGATTCCGCCGTCACCTATGCGCTCGGCTTTTACATAGATTCCGGCTCGCTCGATGGAAAATTCCATGAACTGAAAATCCAGGTCCACCGCTCCGGGTTGAATCTCCGTTATCCCAAAGGCTACTTCGCCCTCAAGGACGCCCCAGCCACCCAAGACGATCGTCACAACAATTTTCTGAACGCCATCAAGAGTCCGCTGGACTCATCGGCGATTCCCCTGCAGATTCAGGTCTCCCGCGTCAATCAACCAACGCCGAATTCCATAGGCCTTTCTGGCTCCATCGGCATTCACGATCTTCACCTCACTCAGAGCGGCGACACCCGCGTGGGCACTCTCGATATAACCGTGATCGAACAAGACGAAACCGGAAAGGTGCTCAAGGAATCAGCCAATCGCATCAATCTCCGCTTCACCGGGAAACAATATCCGGTTGTTCTGGAATCAGGCATCAGGTTTCGTAAGTCCGTACAGCCTCAACCCGGTGCGACCACCCTGCGTGTCCTCGTCCAAGACCCCGCCACCGCCGCAATTGGAAGCCTCATCATCCCGCTCGCCCATGTGAACTGATTCAGTACCCACGAGAGGTCGCCGCAAGAATCGTCCGGAACTAGTTGAGGCCGCAACTCTGACTTTTCCACACATTTCCACAGTCTCACCAACCCGTCTCAATCCCGCCAAACCCCTCTAATCCTTCGACTTCCAGCTCTCTCATTCGAATTCGCCTGTCGCCGTTCGAATAAGCAGACAGTAAACTCACGCACTTATTGACAATTAGTACTGACCATGCTACCATTGCCCATGGTCATCGTCGGCAACCATCCCCAATCGCGTCTTCCTCTTCTCCGTGAACTCTGTGCCCTCTGTGTTGAAATCCCAATTCCGCCCCCTTCCTCAACGTCACAGGAAAACTCTCGTTCAGCCGCTAACTCCCGCAGAATCCGCACTTACCCGAAACCCGCCCGTAACCCCTTTATAATCCGCACTTCCAAAACGCAGGACTTAAAACCCTTTAGAATCCGCACTTACGAGAAAACTGGGAGGGGGAGGGCCCCGAAAACCCCATTTTCCTCTACGCCAGAAACGGGTCTGCAACATCCAAGTGTTACGCTTATAATCGCGGCATTTTGTAAGCGTACTTTGGGGAATGGAGGAGCGACCCGTGTCAAAACGCTTGGAAGGTAAAGTAGTAGCTATCACCGGAGGCAATCAAGGAATCGGCTTGGGAATCGCCGAGCGATTCATCCAGGAAGGCGCATCCGTCTCGATCTGCTATCTCTCGGACGCCGCTGGCACCGAGAAGGTCGTCGAAGGCCTGCGGAAAATATCGGTCGGCGGAAAAGCCGTCGCCATCCAGGCCGACGTCTCGAAGCTCGCCGACGGCCAGCGCTACATCTCGCAAACCGTCTCGCAACTCGGCGAGCTGGACGTCCTTATCAACAATGCCGGCGTCGAAAAACGCGCCCCTTTTTGGGAAGTGACCGAAGCCGACTACGATTTCGTGCTCAACGTAAATTTGAAGGGCCTGTTTTTCATGACGCAAGCCATGGTCCGTTATCTGATGCAATCCAAGCGCCCGGGAAAAATCATCAACATCAGCTCCGTTCACGAAGAGCTTCCCTTCCCGCATTTTGCTTCCTACTGCGTCAGCAAGGGCGGCCTGAAAATGCTCACGCGCGATCTCTCCATCGAGCTCGCCCCATACAACATCACCATCAACAACATCGCTCCCGGCGCGATCGAAACCCCCATCAACAAAAATCTGCTGAATGATCCGGTAAAACTGAAAAGTCTTCTCGAAAACATCCCGCTGGCCCGTCTCG
>JBARCY010000373.1:0-6582 GCA_049794595.1 Candidatus Acidiferrum sp. | reverse complement strand
TCACCTGTACTTTTCCGGCGTAAGCTTCGTATCCCGGCAGACGCACCACCAGGTTGTAATTGCCCGGCGCGAGAGGCAATGTCAGCGGGGTTTGGCCGGATTGCTTTGCTCCATTGATGAATACGTCAGCGCCCGCCGGACGGCTGGTTAGGTAGAGTCCCTGCGAAAGCGACTCCAGTGAGGCCTTCTGATCAATGACGCTTCCTGCCTTCACTTGAAGCGCGGTTTGCATCGGCTGGTAGCCGGCTTTCTCGACTTCCAGGCTGTACTGCGCAGGATCGAGGTCATTGAAGCTGCACGGCGTCTGGCACTGGCTGACAACGCGTCCGGAGGAGCCACGCAGTATGGCAGTTGCGCCGATCAAATCCGTGAGGACGTGAATCGCGCCGCGGCCCTCTGAAGGAACGGGATGCCCTCCGTCCGTGCCACCTGCCTGTCCAACCTCAGGCACATCCACGTACTCAATGTTATCAATTAGCCGAACGCTGGCCGGAGCATTGCGAAGGAATTTCAGCAGGTCGGCATGTTCTGATGGGCGCAATTTGCCTCCCAGAACAATCGTATTTCCAATCGTTTGCACTTTGGCCCGGCTCGTCAATCCCTTTTCTGCGAGGATTTCGTCGATCCGTCCTTTATATTCAGCGGCTTCCGGACTTACAAGTAGCTCGGTCTTCTTAGATGCTGGCTTTTCTGCACTCGGGGCAGCCGGTTTCTTCTCAGGCGTGGACTCTTCAGGGCTTGCAGCCGTTGGCGATTCGTCGGAGCCGAGGTTCGCTGAAGTACCTGCAGAAGGATTACTCGCCGCGCCATCAGCCGGAGCTAGAGGCGTTGCAGAAGCCGCGGCAGCGCCGTCGGCGGCCTTTTGCGACGCGTTAATCTGGCGGGCATCTTCAAAGACTGGACGCAGCTTTTGTATGCCATAGGCGATCACGCCGAGCAAAATCAGGGCGATGAGAATGCTCCCGACGATACTCTTCTTTTTCGGTTCTTCTTGCAGTTGTATCGGTGGGATTGACCCCGTTCGGCGCACGGTCGGCGTCTGCGTGGGGCTGGAAGCTCGCAGATTCAGTGACCGCGTGGTTGCCAGGGTCATTGGATCTTCGGGGTAATGGTGTCGGCCGCCTTGCGCGCCTACGCCGGTTCCCGCGAGTGGCAATGTTGCGTTCGGCGCGCCCGGGCCGCCTGCTACTATAGTTTTATCAGGAGTCATCCCCGGCGCGACATTGCGATAACTGCGCAAATCTTCGAGCATTTCGCGGCAACTTTGGTAGCGCGCTTCCGGTTCCTTGGCCAGCGCCTTCATCACTACCGCGCTGATCCCTGGATGAATCGTCGGGTCAATTTGGCGCGGCGGGACAGGCTCTTCGTTGACGATTTTGTAGATGACCGTGGTGATGTTCTGGCCCGGAAATGGCTTTTCGCCCGTCACCATTTCGTAAAGCATGACGCCGAGCGAAAAAATATCGCTGCGGCCATCGACTGCGCGGCCCTTGACCTGTTCCGGCGACATATAGCTCGGTGTGCCCATGACATGAGCCGTCTGCTGCATGGTGCCGAACTGCAGAATTTTCGCGGTGCCGAAGTCCGTGACTTTCACGGTGTCGTCGGCGGTAAGCATGATGTTCGCAGGCTTGATGTCGCGGTGGACCACGTTGCGTTCGTGCGCAAATTGCAGAGCGCCGCATGTTTGCTCCATGATGCGCAGCACCCGGGGCAGCGCGAAGGCCTGGCCGCCGTCCAAGTGGGCTTGCAAACTCTTGCCTTCGACCAGCTCCATCGTTATGTAGTACAAGCCGTCTTCTTCCCCAGCGTCAAAGACGACCACGATGTTCGGGTGGGTCAGCAAACCGGCCGCGCGGGCTTCGGTTTGGAAGCGCGTCAGCAATTCTGGCCGGGACAATCCCGTGCCTTCCTCACTTAATTTGATGGTCTTTACAGCGACGGTGCGTCCAATGACCGGGTCGGTCGCCTTGTAGACCACACCCATGGCGCCTCGGCCCAATTCGCCGATAATTTCGTACCGTCCAGCCTTGATCCCAGTTGTCATTGCGCCATCCGACATTCCACGCAGTCATCCTTTGCTCGGGCCTTCTTTGTTGAACACTTCCGGCAGCTATAGGTTTCTCCCCGAGGTTATTGCAAACAGAACATCTTTCAGTTGCCGCAGCCGAACCACTACCGGCAAATCAGGCTGACCTGCGGTTTCGTAAATTAAGGGAGACACGTTTGTCGACACCCGGGCACCCTATCATGACAGTACTCATTAAATTTTCTGTTGGTCAACGCTACCGGGGTACTAGTGTTTCGCACTCGACACGTAGCAAAGCCGAGCGAATTGGTACTTTTCCATAACTGGCTCCGCGGGCCCCGCCCTAGGGCCGAGGCATCACTTCGCCCGGGGCCATGCTGCGCTCCGGCATCGGGACGTTGGTTTCACGGATGGGGCGGTCGACTTCGCCGGGCCGCGCTGGGGCCTCGAGACCATCCGTCAGCAAATCGCCTTGCAGGGCCAGGCCATTGGTCCACACGCCTTCGAGCGCCGCTATGTATTCAATCTGGAGCTCATAGAGTTTGCGCTGGGCGTCCAGCACGCGAGGATAAGAGGCCAGCATCTTGCCGTACTTATCCGCGAGCAAGCTGTATGCTTTTTTGGCCTGTGGCAACATCTCGTCGCGATACTCGACGGCCATCAATTTGGCGTTGGCGTACTCGTCCACGACGGTGGCGGTGCGCTCGCGCAGCGTGAGGCTTACCCGCATCTTTTCCTGTTCCGCGCGGTCCATGCCTGCCCGCGCCGCGGTGATGTTGCCTTGGTTGCGATTGAAGAGCGGCAATTCGATGCTCGCTTCCGCAAGCCCCTCCCAACCCGTTGCAAATGGCGCGGTCCCCAAGAACTCATGGTTGTATTCCAGCCCGGCGCGGACTTGTATGTCTGGAACCGGCTCGCGTTGGGCTTGTGCGAGCAGCGCTTGCGCGCGCCCTGCCGCGGTCGCTGCGATTTGCACCGCAGGGCTCTGCTTCGCGATTGCGTCGACGACTTCTTCTTCGTTAAGCTCCGGCCAGCCTTTCTCAAGATCACCAGCGACTGTCGACACCGGCAGACCCGGTTGTCCAATCACTGCGGCCAACGAACGCCATTCCTCTCGGAGCGTGTTCTCTTGCATGCGCGCCGCCATGCGCGCCCGCTCCGCATCTACTTCCGCTTCGAGAACTTCGGATTCGTCGGCTTGACCGGTATTCAGCAACTCGCGCCGCGTTTGCGCGGCATTTTCCGCGATCTTCGCCAGATCGCGCCGCGCGTCCAGCCACTCCTGGGCGGCAAGCACTCGCAGAAACGACATTTTCACCGCGGTTTCGACGCGAGTGCGCTGCTCTTGCGCCTCAAGCTCCGCAAGCTTGGCCTCCGAGCCGTAAACTGCACGATTTTTGCCCAGCTTTCCTCCCGTAATGATTGTTTGCTGGACAAAAAAACCTTGTTTGCCTCCGCCGATTGACCCGCCGCGTATCTCGTCGCCGGTGTAGCCCACCGAAGGATTCGGAAAAAATCCCGCCTGCTCTTGGCGCGCTTTGGCTGCTCTGATTTCTGCTGCCGCCTGCCGCAATGTAGGGTTTGTCTCACTGGCCATCTTCTCTACTTGCTCCAGCGTGACGGCTTGAGCGCCTGCGCGCTTCTGTGCTCGTCCCATTTCTGGATATTCCGGCTTTACCAAGGGCGCTTCGCCTTGGTGGTGCTGCATCTGCTCCGGCATGGACACGCGCGTAAATGCTTGTGCGTCGCGTTCTGGGGATTTCTCTTGCGTCCATGCCGCGGCGACAAGGATTATTGATTGCACAGCCGCAACCATCAGGAACTTGGCCATCGTATTTAGGCCCGCGTCCTTTGCGCTTTTCTGCGCCCTCCGTGAACCCTGCGTTAAGATCTCCTTCTGTGTCATCTCACGACTCATGATGTTGCTCCTGAGCTTTTGCCAGCTTCGCTTGTCGAATTCGGTCCAGCATCTCTTCGTATTCCTTGTCGGGAAGGACACGCACCAGCGTCATCATGCCCATCATCTGTGCGCTCCAGTTCGGCGGAAGGCTGTACGTTTCTGGTTTGGCAACTGCTTCGTCCATGCCCATTTCCATGAAGGCATCCTGAGGGAATCCCGGCACGCTGCCAGCATTTGCTGCAATCGGCGAGTGATGCATGTGTTCGAAGGGCACGGTTTTCGCGAGCGTGGCCATCTGACTCATGGCCTGCTCATCGGTCAGACCCGCCGTCTCGATTGCGCGATCGCGCAGAAGATCCGACATGCTGTTCATCATGTGGTGCGGCATGTGGCAATGAAGCATCCACGATCCGGGATACTTGGCGTCGAACTCGACCACTCGCGCTTGCGCCACTCCTACCAGGACGGTATTCATCGGATACCACGTCGATTCCGGTGCGCGCCCGCCTTCCGTTCCGGTCATTACGAATTGGTTTCCGTGCAGGTGAATCGGGTGGTGGTCCATGCCCATATTAATGATGCGCAACCGGACGCGGCTTCCAAGCCGCGCGATCATCGGTGTGATCGCCGGAGCGGAAATGCCGTTGAAGGTGAGCCAGTTGAATTCCATGGCCGCGGAGTTCGGGACGACGTTGTTCGGCAAAACGGCCCATTCCTGCAAAACGATTCCGAAATCGTGATCGGCGCGTGGCTTGTAACTTCGTTCTGGATGCGCAACAAAAAATCCAATCATGCCCATCATTTCCTGCATCGCGCCGTGCGAGTGATAGAAAAATGTCCCTTCCTGATGAACAGTGAATTCGTAGACGTATTTTCCCCCGGGTGCCACCGGTTTTTGACTGATCCACGGGACGCCGTCTTGCTCGATGGGAACTTCGAGACCATGCCAGTGGATCGAAGTGGCTTCCGGCAATTTATTTTCAAGGATGACGCGAACGCGTTCGCCCTGTTGCACCTGAATCGTCGGGCCAGGAAGACTGCCGTTGTAGCCCCATGCTTCGATGGTTTTGAACGGTGCAATTTTTCGCTTCACCGGCTCCGCAACGAGCTTGAACACTTTCACGCCGCCATCCATTTCGAACGGCAGATCCGCCACGTCGGGCGTGATCATCGACAAATAGGGGTCTGGCCCCGCGGGGACGGGTTCTTTTTTCTTATGGTTACCGTAGGGACTGTGGTGCCGTCCCTGCTCGATTTCGCGCGCCGTTTGCGAGTCATTCACTTGCCGGTTTCCGCGCAACGCCTCGGACAATCCCAGGAATCCCGCGCCGAAAAACGCCGCATCCTGGAAAAATCTTCTTCTCGTGCCGCTCATGCTTGCCTCCCCTGGTTGCAAATCAAATTGTTTGTGAAATGGACTGGCGGAGCTTTATGTCTTCACCTCGGATCATGCTCGCGCAGCAAGTACGCGACAGGCATCATTTTAAGCGAACAGACTTCTTCTGCTGGAAGGACCCAGGGAAAACTTCAGATGCGAAGAATCGCGGCAAGGAGCGGCAAATTCAGTGAAGCTGATAAAACACGATGCGGGCGCCCGCGCCCCGGGATAGTTCGCAGACTTGCAAAGCTCCGGCCGATCGCGGCAGGCATGGTCACTGGCGCGGAATGCATCCACAGTTCCTGAAGACGGAAAAGGGTGTCGTTCGCATTGACGAGCACGGCGGACAGGTCAGCGCCGCTACAAGCCCTGCTGGGCGGGGCGAACCGCGAGCTCTCGTTGGCTCCCATGCTTGCCATATCGAGACACTGACCTTGACTAATGCCGGCAGGACAAATGCTCGCCGCGCAAATCGTTGCGCACACGGGAGCAACCAGCAAGGCCAGCACGGTCAAGAGCGCAAGAGCGACTGCGCCTGGCGCGGGCGTTCGAGTTGAAATCGTTTCGGACATTCTTCTATCTTCACGCTACGTCGGCGCACTCGAAACGTCACCTCTCGCCCGACGCCGTGGGGCTTCCATTTGGACCGTTATTCCTGCCAATCAACCGGGCTTATGGCTTTGTTCGCCAAAAAGCCAACGGCGCAAGCCTTTCGGCAATTTTGACAATCGGCCGAGTCCAGCCAGGCCAGCCACGGAGGATGCCGCCCAGAGCAATCGATACACCACCAAACCCAAAACGATAAGGACTGTGAAGGAAGTGGCTATCAAGGTTGGCCTATCCATACTGCACCTCACGGATACTGTATCACCGTTGACTTCGCGCACTAACAATACAAACGATTTCGTACGGCGACGCTATCTGGCCTATTTTGTCCCCTCGGGTGTTGCTCGATCTTTTTTCCGCTCATGCCCGTGGGCGTTTGGATCGCTCTGGACTTCCACTTTTCCTGCAAACGAACGGTGCACACACGTGAAGTAACCCGCTACGAAGATCATTCCGACAATCCACCAAGTCAGGCCGACCTTCAATTCGCGGGCCCGGCCTTCGCGCTTTCTACCGTCAGCGCCCGCAAGGAAGCTTTGTTGGGTTTTCTTTTTTTTGCGTGCGAGGATCTGGTGGGGCTGGGGAGGTTCGAACTCCCGACAAACGGTTTAGGAAACCGTTGCTCTATCCATCTGAGCTACAGCCCCGCTCTTTGGCATTGTATTACGT
>JBARCY010000372.1:0-3473 GCA_049794595.1 Candidatus Acidiferrum sp. | reverse complement strand
GAGCTTTCCTCGCGCGATTTGGAGGCCATCGACTACCACGCCAGCCTTTTCCGCCTTGTCGACCGGCTTCCCGCCGCTCAGCGCCGCGTCATCCGCGAGCGCTTCATCGAGCAGCGCACCATCCGCGAAATCGCCGATCGCCTGAAAAAGTCCGAAGGAGCCATCAAACAACTGCAATTCCGTGCGCTCATGACTTTGCGCACACAGATGGAGGGCCACCATGCCTAAGCGCTCTCCAGCTGTTCAACTCGACCGCGCCATCGACGCCTTGCTAGTGTCTCTGGCGCCTGAGCCCGAGCAGAATCCCAGTCCCGCTTTGGCTCAGCTCATGCCCATCGCGCGCGCATTGCGCAACTTGCCGCGCCCCGAATTCAAAGCAGCGCTAAAATCCGATCTGCAAAGGAGAACCACCATGAATGACGCCACTGCACCCGCTCCAGAATCATCCTCCAAGCCACATTTCCGCCGTCCGAATTTCCCTAATATTGCCCCCTATATCCTCGTGAATGGCGCGGCAAAATTTATGGATTTTCTCATCGCGGCATTTGACGGCACGGAGCGCATGCGCGTGCCGAAGCCCGGCGGCTCCATCATGCACGCCGAAGTCGCCATCGGCGATTCCGTCATCGAACTCAGCGATGCAAACGAGCAGTATCCGGCGCGCCCCATGACCACTCACCTCTACGTCCCCGATTCTGACGTTACCTACGCCAAAGCTATGCAAGCTGGTGCTTCTTCGGTGTATCCCGTCGCTGATCAGCCTTGGGGCGATCGCCAAGGCTGCGTCATAGACCCCTTCGGGAATCGTTGGTATATCGCCACTCCCAAGGGTTGGAATCCGGGCGAAGCGGGCATTCGCGCCGTTCAACCGTTCCTCCATCTGCGTGACGCGCACACGTTCATCCCGTTTGTCGAAGCCGCCTTCGGAGCCGAAGCCACAGGCGTTGCCAAATCGCCCGAAGGCCACGTCCTCCACGCCACCATTGAAATCGGCGACGCCACCTTCGAAATCGACGAAGCTCACGGCGAGTTCCAACCCACCCCCGCCTACTTGCACGTCTACGTCCCGGACACCGACGCTCTCTACGCCAAAGCTATCGGCGCTGGCGCCGTCGCCGTCACGCCGCCAAACAACGCGCCCTACGGCGATCGCGCGGCCACGGTCAAAGACCCCTTCGGCAACACCTGGTTCCTGGCCACCTACCTCGGTGGCAGCCAGTCATAAAACCAGATTCATTTCGAGGGGATACAGCCCAGCCGATACTCCAGGACAGGCCAGTGGGAGAACTTATCGCGCTTCTGTGCCAACCCGAAAGTTTGATTGCCGCGGGCCTATGCCGCTTCTAGCGAACCTAAAACTCATTGGTCCGCGTACAGCTTGATCAGCCGGTAGAGAAATGTTCGGCCCTCATAGACAGACTTCACCCGAATGCGCTCGTTTAGGCCGTGAATGTTGCCGCCGTCAGGGTCAACGAAAAATCCCTCGATCCCATAGGTCGGAATCCCGGCGGGATTCATGAACTGAGCATCCGTGGCGCCGGGCTCGAGCGTAGGAACCACCGGAACTCCGGGCCACAACTCGTGCGCCACTTCTTCCACCGGCTTCAGGATTTGCGGTGTCAATGGAGCAGGAGCCTCGGCGGGTCCCCGCACCTCAGGGATCGTCACGGAAACAGCTGGATCGTCGGCGATTTTCTTCAGTTGAGCCAGGACGTCCGCGCTCGAGACGCCGGGAAAGATGCGGCAGTTGATGTTCGCGCGAGCGCGTTGCGGCAAAGCATTTGTCGCATGGCCCGCGGAGAGCATGGTCGCCACGCAGGTCGTGCGTAGCATGGCATGCCAATTCGGGTCTTTGTCCAGGACGCTGACAGCAGCGCTGTCTTCCGGATTCTTGATCACAGCCGCCATCGCGTCGCCGGCTTCACCGCCGACGATCTTTGACATGCCGGCAAAATACGCCCGGTTTGCGTCATCAAGCTGAACAGGGAATTCATAGTGGCTCACTCGGTCGACGGCTCGCACCAGGTGATAGATGGCATTGTCCGGCACGGGGCGTGAACTGTGTCCGCCACGATTGGTTACCTCGAAAACATAGTTTTGAGACGTCTTTTCAGCGGCCAGAACTTCGAACGCGATTTTGTGGCCCGCCGCGTCAAGATCGCCGTCGACGCCTTCGGTCACGGCAAGCTCCGCATCGATGGCTTTGCGTTCGTGTTTGGTCAGCCACTCCGCGCCGTTCAGCGCGCCGTTGGTCTCTTCGCCGCAGGTCAGCGCCAATTTGATGGTGCGCTTGGGTTTGTAGTTTTCCTCGCGGTAGCGGATTAAGTTATCTACCCAAATGGCGGCTTGGGCCTTCATATCCGCCGTTCCGCGCCCATAGAAATACCCACCCTCTTCGATCAGTGTGAAGGGATCGCGGGTCCAGTCTTCGCGTTTTGCCTCGACCACATCGATGTGGGCCAGCATTAGGATCGCTTTCGCGCTGGCGTCCGTGCCACGATACACGGCCAAGAGTCCACCCTCCTTGGGATGTCCTTCCGGCACAAATACTTGGAGGTCCGCATCAGGGTATCCGGCCGTTTTCAGTCGCGCGGCCATGCGTCTTGCAGCGAGAGTGCAATCGCCTGCGGAAAGGGTCGTGTTGGTTTCGACCAACTCCTTGTATATCGACCGAAATCGTTCAAGGCCTTTGTCGGCATTGTCGTCGGGATATGCGTGGAGCATGGCGGCACCGATCAACACTGCAAGTGTGGCAACCGTCAGCCGAATCGCTCGTTTCATCTTGCCTCCTCAATCAGTCCGAACCTTTGCATCGTTTACGCAGGCTTCATTTCCTTGCCGCTGATCTGAAGATCGAAACCGTTTGGGTCTTTAACGTGAAAACTGTTCTCGGTGTCGGCTGCGGGTTAAGCCCGCGGCGCTCCAATTCAGCCTTCACGGCATTTTTATCCCAGTTTTCGATGGTGTACGCAATATGATCGATTCTCGGGGTCGTGGCTCCTTGGGCAGCGTTGCGGGGGATCACAAACGTATTCGTGCCGCCGATGACCAAATAACATTGTGTTCCCGTATCACCAACGACCTTCATTCCCAACAAACTTGCGTAAAAGTCCCGCGTCTTCGCGTAGTCATTGACCTGATAAGAAATGTGGTTGACCGCGACTGCTCTGAACCCTTTCGAGTTTTCCGCGGACGCGGGCGCTACGTCTGCCGCAACTGTCGCGACGACGGCAATACTCTTGATCAGTTGGCGTCGTGTCATCCTGCCATGCTCAAAGTCGTCCAGCAGTTTGGCAATCATGCTTTCCATTTTTTCCTCCACAAGAATTCTTCAGTGCATCGGCCAC
This sequence comes from Candidatus Acidiferrum sp., assembly GCA_049794595.1. Taxonomy (GTDB): domain Bacteria; phylum Acidobacteriota; class Terriglobia; order Acidiferrales; family UBA7541; genus Acidiferrum. The sequence goes on along the minus strand of JBARCY010000372.1, from coordinate 126 downwards.
TGCCATTGAACCACGACAACAGAGTTTGCGGGCACAGATTCACACTGCTACTGCTTCTGTTAGCCGAGGCGACTTCCAGCCGTACCAGACAGCAGAAACCTGGTCGCCAGACAAGCGCCACATTTC
>JBARCY010000371.1:0-2606 GCA_049794595.1 Candidatus Acidiferrum sp. | reverse complement strand
TTGAGCGGCAAGCTCCTTTACCTCCTGGTGCGGGCGTTTCAGGAACTCATCCAGAATACCGAGCTCATACATGATTTGGAGCGTCGAAGGGTGAATCGTATCGCCACGAAAATCGCGTAAAAAATCGGCGTGCTTTTCAAGTACGACTGCGTCCACGCCCATCCGCGCAAAGAGGAAGCCGAGCATCATGCCGGCCGGGCCGCCGCCGGCAATGCAGCAGCGGGTGTCTATCGCTCGATCCATGGCCTCGCCATTATGCCGTAAATATTAGCCTTCGCGCCTGCGTGGAACTGCGTTCACGCCTCTCAGTATCCCCGCCGAACCATCCGCCTTCACAATCGCCCGGCGCTCGACAACCAAGCACTAGCGCGGGCTATACCACGGGCGGCGTGCTGCTACGTTGGGCGCACTGAAGGAAACTCCTCAGGCTGCCCCTATAACATGGCTGACATTCAGCGCTAACGATTCATATAGTTAATCACCAGGGCACGAGCGGCCAAGGGGCCGCTGACGTTCGCGCAGGTACTCACCTAAACTGGGATCGGCCATGAGATCACAAGGTAAAACTTTTTTGCTATTTGCAGCCTCCGTGACAGCCCTCCTCCCCGCTGCCAGTTATGCACAATCGGATTGCGCGTTTAGCACCAGCCAGTTCGGCCGCACGCCAAGTACGTCACAGGAAATGATTCGGCTCCAGACTCAGCTTATCGACCCTGAATTTCCAGTCACCCAGCAGTTTGTTATGAAAATCGCGACGGAAGAGGGCCGCGATGGGGCGCTGGCACAGCTGTCACAGTCGACTGCGCAGGCCGAACCGAATAAGGCGGATTCCAGGAATCAGGAATGGCCCGATCCGTACGGAAAGTACCTCGATCTGTTGACGCTTGTAGTTCCTGGCAAAAAAGGTGACGCGCAGGCGCAGAGTTTTCAGACCATTGCAGAGAATCAGTTCCTTCGAGAAGCGCCGATGCCGGCAGCCGCCCAGAGATGCTTGCAGCGCGCGGCTGAAGATATTTTCCCGACTCTGCCATTTGAGACACAGTGGACGATACTTTTCGATGGCGACTATTGGCTGCTTGCCAGCCCCGGCTTGACCGCCTACCTGCAGCGCCTGTACGAATCACTTGATCAGCGCCTTCCCGAGCAGGCGGCGGACACTTCGGATTCGGGGGAACAAGCGGCCCCATCCGGCACGCGGGAACCAGACGAGAGAACGCTGCGGTTTCACCGCACGGAAATTCTGAAGCGAATCTATGAGGCGAGCCCCGATGTGGGCCGCGAGATGATTCTTGCGGAGGTCGCATCGGAGAGTCCGCGGGCAGACATCGAAGCCTTGAAGCTGCTTCCGGACGAAGAGTTGCCCTCACTGGATGCCACGTTCGCTGAGCAACTGCCGGCCGCCTACAACAACGACGACTATGCCGAGTACAACGCGAAGATAGGCGCGATTGAGCGGTATGGCACGGCTGCCGTTTTGCCGGCCATGAAGTCTTTGTACCTGAATGATCCCGACGACCGGAACGGCTATCATTCGTTCGTTTTTTTCTCCTACTTTCTCCGTACCGATGCCGACTTCGGCACGCGGTTAATCGCCGCTTGGCTAGCACGGCCTCGTGCAAATCGCTCGGTCGTCCTTTTTACGGAAATGGCCGGTATCCGCCTCCAGCCGGCGCTTCGCGAACTCGCGAAGAAGTATCTCGATGATCCCGACAAATGGGTCGCTGGCAACGCCGCATATCTTTTCAAATGGGACAACGGCGGTGCCGAGAATTTGCTCTGGCAACATCTCGAGACCTGGCACCAGAAATGGGCTGGCAAGAACGAGCCTATTCCCTTCAACGAACAAGAGTACGAGGACGGCTTGGTGGAGGCGCTGCTGTTCGGTACCGGGCCTTGTCCACCGCAAGATGTCGTCGAGAGACTCAGGCCCTTATACATCAAAGAAAATTCCGTCGACGGCAATATTTCCTTAGCTCCGCTACGCAATCCCGTCACGATCGCAGTAGCCTCCTACAACGGCGAGCAAGAATTGTTGTTTTCGGTGGACTCGTGCTCGGGACGCATGACTCTGGAAGAGCTGGAAAAAGCGATTCTGCGCTTCCCTGCTCGGACGGCTTTTGAATGGCATGATCCGGCGAATCCTCAGCGCCGGGCATTAATTGATGCAAAACGCTTGGAAATTGAGCGACTCGTCAAACAACAAGGCATGTCTTTCCACGTTTTCTCACTCGCTGGGGGAATCATCCAAGGCGCATCGCCGCAACCTGCACCGCAGCCGTGACCAAAATGCCGTCGCAAGTAATGACCTGAGGGTGCTGCGCTTCAGTGCGGGCTGCCCGCCTTGCGCATGTAGATCTGTCCTCGGAACTTTGTGAATTGATATTCCGTATCGCCGCGATTGCTGGTTCCATGCACCGTTTTGTCGATTTTCACGCGATGCTTGCCGCCCTTCACGCGGGCACAAGGACAAGAAGCGTGGGAATGGATTATTGATGCGCCGGAACCTGTTCGGCGAGCATCGGCTGTAACACGGCGAGGTTTCCATCGATTGGACCGGTCTGGAGGTGCGTAATGTCCAAACCGAGGATGTGTGCGATCAGTGGATA
>JBARCY010000370.1:0-4194 GCA_049794595.1 Candidatus Acidiferrum sp. | reverse complement strand
GCTGGGCTTCTCCTGCTGCGTGGCCGGGAAATACATGAACGGCAAATATTCTTCGTGCATATCTTGGAACTTGTTATTCGCTGCGACTCCTACGATCTGGTAAAAGGGCCGCGGCTTTCCGGGTGCTTCGTGAATGCAAAATCTCTTGCCAAGCGGATCCCCGCCTTTCAGAATTTTCTTCACGAACGCTTCATTAACGATAGCGACCTTCACCGATGTCGCGGTGTCCTGCTCGTTGAAATCGCGGCCGGCAAGCAGCGGCGTCCCGATGGTCTGAAAATAGCCCGGGCCCAGATAATTGAGCCACGCCACCCCCGAGTCCTTTTCGGAACCTTCGTTAATGACATCGTCGTTCCAGTTGTTGCCTCCGAAGGGGACAAGCATGGCGTGAGCGGCCGATTGCACGCCGGGGATTGCATGGACATGCTCCACAAGCTCGCGCTTGAATTCCGTATAGCGTTCCTCCGGGAGCTGCAAATGCTCGAAATCAATTGTGGCAATGAGGATTCCGCTCTGTTGAAAACCGACGTCGAGCGTCGTCAGGTTGCGCAAACTTCTGACAAAGAGTAGCGCGCCCATCAGAAGGACGACAGAAAGAGCGACTTGCGAGACGACCAGAATGCGCCGGAGGCTAAAGCGTTCGCGTCCGCCGGAGGAACCGCGGGTGCCTGACTGAAGCAAAGTTGCTGGCTCAGCCCGTGTCGCTCGAACCGCTGGCGCCAATCCGAACGAGACGGTTGTGAGGAGAGCCAGCGCCGTGGTGAAAGCGAGCACCCGCCAGTCCGTCCCCAGGTCGAGAAGAATCTGATTTTGCGGCGTGCTGATAAACGCGACTAGCCCGCGGCTCACCGCAAACGCCAGAAACAATCCGCCAATTGAACCAGCGACAGCAAGCAGCAAACTCTCCGATAGCAGTTCGCGAATCATGCGCCAGCGAGTCGCTCCCAGTGCACGGCGAATGGTGATCTGTCGTTCGCGGGCCCCGGCGCGCGCCAGCATCAAATTCGCCAGGTTTGCGCAAGCGATAAGCAAGACCAGTCCGGAAATTCCGAGCAAAAGCCAGAGAGACGTTTCGGAATCGTGGCGCAATTCGGAAAATCCCGTGCTCGCCGAAAATGCGCCGAACTTGTACTCCATATAGTGCTTCACGCCGTCCGCGTCATAAACCGTCGGAACAGTTTCTTGTAGAATCTGCGGCGTAACTGCGGCAATCTGTGCGTTGGCGCGCTCGATGGTCCAGCCCGGCTTGAGGCGGCCAATCGACGCGAGCCACCAACCGTGGCGCATGGTCAGCCGGTTGTTGCGCGGGTTAAGTATTGGTTCAACGCAAATTGGCACGGCCACGTCATACGTATCGCCAACAGAAATGCCATTAAAGTTGGGAGGCGTTACACCAACAATCTCAAACGAGTTTCCGTTAAGCGGAAACCGTTTCCCGACAATCGCCGGGTCGCCTCCAAAATTCCGCTGCCAAAAAGCATAGCTGATGTCTGCACCGCCGAGGGCGCAGCCGGGTTCGTCGTCGTGGGGCCCGAGAAGCCGGCCAAGAATCGGCCGAATCCCCAAAACGCTGAAGAAATCTCCGCTGACGCGAATTCCTTTCGCAAAACGGACTTCGCCACCTGTCGCGAGATTGAAGCGATCGTCCGACCATACCGCGATCTGCGCGAAACCTTCCTGGCGCTTTTGAATCTGTTGCCAGATCGGAAACGTCAGCTGCGAATATTGGCTCGAGAAATTTCCCGATCCCCAATGAAAATTGGAGATGCGAATCGTGCCAAGCTCCTGAGGATTTTGGACGGGGATAGTACGCAAGCGGATGGAATCAATGAGTTGGAAGATGGCGGTGTTTGCGCCGATGCCCAGCGCGAGCGTCAGGACCGCGACAATAGTGAAGCCCGGGCTGAGGCGAAGCTGGCGAAACGCGTGGCGAAGATCGCGCAAGAGATTGGTCATCCAGATCCCCTTTGCAGGGATAAGACGAGTGAAACGTGCAAAGGTTCCGTGAGAGGCAGAACTTTGCTGCTTGTTGGAGCTGGCTGCAAGAAAGAGGGGCAGACTAAAGTCTGCCCCCTCTTGAGGTTAGGAAAAAACTCACGCAAATTGGCGCGTGGACTCCTCTTTAGAAGTTGCGCACGGGCACGGGTTTTGGCAGCGGTTTGCGCGGCATCATTTCGTCGCGATTCGCGGTTAGATAGACGAAGCTCGCGACGATGACCGCCATTTGCTTCATGTCGGGTTCCTGAATGCGTTCGTAGACGTCCATGTTGGAATGATGCGTGCGGGTCTCGTAGTCCAGAGGATCCTGGATGAATTGGAAGCCGGGGAGGCCGACCGCGTCAAAGGAAAGATGATCGGTGCCGCCCGTGTTGCGAATGGTGAGGGTGTTCATACCGAGGTCGTGGAAAGGCTCCATCCAAGCGTTGAAAATGGGAGCGACCATTTCATTGCCTTGAAGATAGACGCCGCGAATTTTGCCGGTGCCGTTGTCGATGTTGTAGTAGGCGTCTAGTTTGGCGTGTTCGGGAGTAATTTTGATGAGATGGGTGGCGGGATCTTCGGCGTTGGGATCGCCGAAATGTTGCTTGATATAGGCGCGCGAACCGAGCAGGCCTTCCTCTTCGCCGGTCCAGAGAGCGATGCGGACGGTGCGGCGCATTTTTAGACCACTGGCTTTGAGGATACGAATAGCTTCGAGCATGACGGCGGAGCCAGCTCCATTGTCGGTGGCGCCGGTGCCGGACTGCCAAGAATCGAAGTGGCCGCCGAGCATGACGATTTGATCGGCTTTGGATTTATCGGAGCCGGGGATTTCGCCGATGATGTTGAAGGAATTCAAATCGTCGTCGTAGAACTTGTTCTGGATGTCCGCAAACATCGTGACCGTGGCTTTCTTTTGGATCATGCGTACGATGCGGCCGTAATTTTCGTTGGCAACAGCAACACGGCACGGAGCCGGGGGATCTTTTTCCTTGTCGCGGCCGCCGCCCTGCTGGACGAAAACGGTGCCATCATCGCCGCGGGAAGGCTCGACCCAAACGGCAGCGCCTTCATCGACGAGGAACTTCTGCACTTTCAGCTGAAAATCGCGGCGGGCGCGGAATTGGGCGATGCGCTCTTCGAGATCGTTGCGCGCGCCTGGAACGGGTTGCGTAGCCATCTCAGCAAGTTCGGCGTCGGTGTAGCGATGCGTTTGGGGATCGAAACGCTCGGGGCTTTCGGGAATCGGCTCGGTCAGAACGAACTTGCCCTTGAGCTGGCCCTTGTACTTGTCGAAATCCTCGTCTTTTGTGATTGGTGCAAAGACAGCGTCGGCGGTGACTGGGCCGTTCGTGCCGGGAGTCCAAGCTTTTGCGTAGGCGATAAGCGGAAATGGACGCGGGGAAATGACTTGGACAGAAGTGCGTTCATTGGACCAGCCGCGGCCGAAGGGACCCCATTTTTCGAGATGGACATTCGAGAGCTGCCACTGCTTCATTTGCTCGGTGGTCCAGTTAGCGGCTTCTTTGATGTCGGGCGAATTGGTGAGGCGGGGGCCGTAGACGTCGCTGAGATAGCTGAGAGTTTCCATGATCTTCGAGGTCTTCGCGTCGAAGCCTTCTTCTCTAATCTGATGGATGGCCGCCAGGTCGGATTCGCTGATGGCCGGAGCCTGGGCTCGAAGTGGAATCACCGCCAGAAGCAAAGCAAAAACTATCGCCACACTCGCATGCTTACGCACTCTCGTCCTCCGTTTTGCAATTCTCGATGCTTGGTTCTGTTTGGAGCCGCCACAGGATACTGCGTGCATGGGGTGTGACGGCGGAGAAGGGGAATACGTTACAGGGAGCTGAATCGTGGAGAGATCGCGAAAGCAATGAAGGGGCAAGGAAGCAGCGGCGCAAAGAACGGAGCCCGGAAGAAGGGGTGACCCTAAAGGTGGGGGAATGAAAAAGCGCGATGCGGCTCGGCTGAGCTGAAGGAGTTAAGCCCGGATGCTGACGAGGACAAGCGGCAGGCACCCCCTGTTTTCTTTTAAGCGCGGCATCTAAAGGGTTTAGCGATTCAGTAAATGGCTTAGAATCAGCGTTGGCTCTGTTGACATCCTCGGCACAAGTTGGATATCGAGGAGTCGACAGGGAGGGGCGAGAGGTGTTTTCTGATGGGACAGGAGGGACGATGCCCGAGGTTGGTCTCCTGCCCATTGCTCGTGTG
>JBARCY010000369.1:0-6551 GCA_049794595.1 Candidatus Acidiferrum sp. | reverse complement strand
TCATTGACCGCTCGCGCGAAACGCTCAACAAGGTCTGGCCGATTGTCATGCATGGTGACGCGGCGTTCGCGGGTCAAGGTATTTTGGCGGAAACGCTCAATCTTGCTGACCTGCAGGCCTACACCGTCGGCGGCACGGTGCATATCGTCGTCAACAATCTCATTGGGTTCACCACGCAGCCTGCCCAAGAGCATTCCTCCCGCTTCGCTTCGGACATCGCCAAACGCCAAAGCATTCCGATCTTTCACGTCAACGCCGAAGATCCCGACGCGGTCGTGCGCATCGGAAAACTCGCCGCCGAGTATCGTGCGACTTTCGGCAGCGACGTCGTCGTCGACATTATCGGCTATCGCCGTCACGGCCACAGTGAAGTGGACGATCCCACCATCACGCAGCCCGTCCTTTATGAGCGCATCAAGAACCACGCGCCGTTGTGGAAGATTTACGCCGGGCAAACTGGCATCGACGCGTCACAAATTGTCGATGCAGTGAAAAAAGAATATGAAGAAGAGCAGCAAAAGGCCGGCCAGCTCACGAAAATCCCGCATCTGCGTAAGTTGCCGGACTACTGGTCACCCTACAAACACGGCAAATATGATCCAGCCTACGAAGTCGATACCGGCTTGTCTCGCGAATTTCTCGCGGAGCTCACCGACGGGCTCGTGCGCGTACCCCCCGGTTTTCATCTTCATCCAAAAATTGCCAAGCTTCTCGAACAGCGCACCGAAATGGGCCACGGCAAACGCGCCATCGACTACGGCTTTGCGGAAGCGCTTGCCCTCGGCTCTCTAGTGCTCGAAGGCAATCCCGTCCGCCTCACCGGCCAGGACGCCCAGCGCGGCACCTTCAATCAACGGCACGCCGTCCTCATTGACACGCAATCCGAGCACAACTACCTCACGCTCTCCCATCTCTCCCGCCAACAGGCTTTTTGCGAAATGTACAACTCCTCTCTTTCCGAAGCAGCTTGTGTCGGTTTCGAATACGGCTTCAGCCGCGACTATCCCGAAGCCCTCGTCCTTTGGGAAGCGCAGTTCGGCGATTTTGCCAATGGCGCCCAGGTCATCATCGACCAGTTCCTCAGCGCCACCGAAGACAAATGGAATCTCCCGAGCGGCCTCGTGCTTTTGCTTCCCCACGGTTACGAAGGCCAGGGCCCCGAGCATTCCAGCGCCCGCATCGAGCGCTACATGCAATTAGCGGCCGAAGACAATCTCCAGATCTGCCAGCCCTCCACGGCCGCCCAGTATTTCCACATGCTCCGTCGCCAGGCCCGCCGCGCCTGGCGCAAGCCGCTGATCGTTTTCACGCCAAAGAGCATGTTGCGCCATCCGGATGCCAGCTCCAACATCGAAGACTTCACGCGCCCGCGTTTCCTTCCGCTGGTCCCCGACCAGGAAGTGCAGAACGCCAAGCGCATCCTCATCGCCAGCGGCAAAGTCGGCCACGAACTTCGCGCCGAACGCCGCCGCCGCAAAGACTTCAGCACCGCCATCTTTTTTCTCGATCAGCTCTACCCCTTGCCGCGTACAGAAATTTCCGCCGCTCTTGACGGGCATCCCGCTGCCCGCGAAATCGTGTGGGTCCAGGAAGAGCCCGCCAACATGGGTGCGCTTTTCTACGTTTTGCCCCGTCTCGAACGCCTCGCCCAAGCCAGGGGGCTTCAAGTTCGCTCCGTAAAGCGCTCCGCCAGCGCCAGCCCCGCCACCGGCTCAGCCAAAGCCCACGAACTGGAGCAAAAAACGCTCTTAGCTTTGGCCTTCACGACCTCCAGCGGGGATTGAGCTCTCGAACGGCGTTCACACTCCATTCACATTCATGTTATCCCCGCGTGACATTGCTGCTGCCACAATTAGTCGTGTTACGTTCATCTCCCAGTGACCCAAGACTTTTCACCTCCTATCGCATTTCTCCGGCCTACGGTAAACTGCCGCCAAGCCGGCGAGCGGAACGTGCCAACCATATGAAACGCGTGTTAATCATCGAGGACGACAAGGACATCGTCGAACTCGTTCGCTACAACCTCGCCAACGAAGGCTTTCAAGTTAGCGCTGCTTTTGATGGCAGCTCTGGCTTGAGCACACTCAGGAAGACGCCTCCGGATTTGCTCCTTCTCGATCTCATGCTTCCGAAACTCTCAGGGCTCGATATTTGCCGGGAAGTTCGCCGGGACGACGCCTTGAATCGTCTCCCCATTCTTATGCTCACTGCGCGTGGCGATGAAGCCGACCGCGTTGTGGGCTTGGAAATGGGCGCTGATGATTACGTCACGAAGCCTTTCAGCCCGCGCGAACTCCTCGCGCGCGTCAAGGCGCTGCTCCGCCGTGCCGAGCCGCCTGTTGATTCGCCCCGCGTCATCGAGATCGGCAAGCTGGCCATCGATCCGGCGTCTTACCGCGTGAGCCATTCCGGCAAGCCCGTTTCGCTCAGCACGCTCGAATTCCGGCTGCTTTACTACCTTGCTTCGCGCCCAAACCGGGTCTTCACACGGGATCAGCTGCTCGACGCCGTGTGGGGAACGGATCGATTCGTGACTCCGCGCAGCGTTGACGTTTACGTCCGTCGCCTGCGCGAAAAAATCGAAGGCGATCCAGAGAATCCCGTATACCTGAAGACCGTGCGCGGCGCGGGCTATCTTTTCGAAACCCGTGCGGCTTAATCTATTCTGGAAATTCGCGTGCGCGTTTCTCGCGCTCCTCGTAAGCGTCCTGCTTGCCGTGGACTTCTTTGCGGAGCGTGCTCTTCGCGCTGACTACCAGCGGACAGGTTTCGACAGGCTGTCCGCGATCGCTCGTATCGCTCAAGCTCGTCCTCCCCAACGGTCGCCTGCCTCTACCGGACATCCTGAGGATCTCGCGCCACTCCGTGAATGGGTCGCGCAATTGGCCGCCAGTGGCGCTCGCGTTACGGTTATTACCGCCGATGGCCGCGTGCTGGCGGATTCGCAATCCGATCCTCGGATCATGGAAAACCACGCTACCCGACCGGAGATCCTCGACGCCATGACAAGGGGAGCCGGGCGATCCACTCGCTACAGTGTTACCCTCAAACGCGATCTTCTTTACTATGCGGTTCGCCAGGACACTCGATCGGGGCCCCCCATCGTCTTGCGTTTTGCCCTTCCACGAGAAACTACGGATGCAATTCTCACTTCGTTCCGGCACAGGCTCTGGATCGCCTCTTTCTTCATTTTCCTCGTGGCCGGCGGAATTGCTTTGCTTCTTTCTCGCAGCCATACCGATCGCGTCGAGCGTCTCAAGGAGTTTTCCCGCCGGGTTGCGGAGGGCGACTTCCATCCCTTGCCCCAGGACGGATCGGGCGATGCTCTCGAGGCGCTGGGTATTGCGCTCAATCGCACCGCAGCTCGTTTGGATCGCACCATTCACACGCTGACGGAAGAGCGCAACCTTTCCTCGGCCATTCTCGGAAGCATGGTTGAAGGTGTTGCCGTGGTGAATCATGCCGAGCGCCTGGTCTTTGCCAACCCCGGCTTTGCGGAGATTCTCGGGCTGGATGTGCCGCCGACGCCGGGAAGCGCGCTGGTAGAAGTCGTGCGCCAGACCGAACTTCTCGAGGCCGTACGCCAGGTCCTCGGCGGCGCGCCACGCGTCCAGTCGGAAATCGTAACCGGCACTCTCCGTCAGCATTACTTCGCCATCACTGTTGCCGCGGTTCGCGCCGGTGACACGACCGGGGCCGTCGTCGTGCTCCACGACATCACCGAACTGCGAAGGCTCGAGCGCGTCCGCCGCGATTTCGTCGCCAACGTCTCGCACGAATTCAGAACCCCTCTCACCGCCATTCAGGGCTTCGCCGAAACACTCCTCGCCGGTGCCCTCGATGATCCACAAAACCGCACTCGCTTTCTTGAAATCATCCTGGAACATTCCCGCCGCCTCGCTCGCCTGACGGAAGACCTCCTCGTCCTTTCCAAGATGGACGCCGATCGCCTCGAACTCGAGGTTCAACAACTTCGTGTCTCACAGTTAATCGAAAGTTGCCTTGAGACCGCTCAACGCCGCGCCGCCGAAAAGGATCTTCGCATCTCCGTCAGCATGCCCCAGTCTTTGCCGGACATTGCTGGAGATCGCCGCCGCCTCGCCGAAGTTCTGCAGAACCTTCTCGACAACGCCATTCAGTACACCCTGCCAGGCGGGGAGATCACGGTTAGCGCGGAACCGAAAGGCGATGAAGTAATTCTCACCGTCTCCGACACCGGTATCGGCATCCCCAAGGTCGATCAGTCGCGCATCTTCGAGCGTTTCTATCGCGTTGATGTCGCCCGCTCTCGCGAAGCCGGAGGCACCGGCCTCGGTCTTGCCATCGCCAAACACTTAGTCGAAGTTCATGGTGGCCGCCTATGGGTGGACAGCGAAGTGGGCCGCGGCTCGCAATTCCATTTTTCCGTCCCACTTTTTAATTCCGAGCGTCCGGCCCTGCGTTCTAGCCCCAGTGGCGTCACCGGCCGCGGCGGAAGCACGGTTGTGCCGTCTTCCTGATTGCCTGTCACGCCGCTGTTCCTGCCCGATTGTCACTCATCCGCTCGCGTTTGCTCCCCGGCCCAACTCTTGCCGCAACCTCCTGATTTATCCGCCCGTTCATCTGTTTGTGAACATACTGTAACAGTTTGTTTGCGACAGTACCGGCTATGCGCAGGGGTGTGATTTCACCCTCCCTGCGCGGGAAGAGGAAACATGGCCAGTGTCTCGGGACTTACGGAAGCCGTCCTCTACGATACTCTCGTCAACTATCTAGTCTCGATGGCCCGGGCGGTCGAAGGCGCCATGAACCGGGCCCTCGAGGCCATCGTCGCCGTCAACGATTCGCGCACTGCCTCTCTCCCCGGCGAAGTTTTTCTCCTCGAACCGCGCATCAACGAGATGGAAATTGTCATCGATGAGCACGCCATCCGTCTTCTCCGCCGCGGTTCCTTTTCCGATGACGAGATCCGCCTCATCGTCGCCGCTCTCAAAATCACCAACGATCTCGAGCGCATCGGAGATCTCGCCGTGAATCTCGCTGAGTGCGTCATCTCCCTTCGCGAAATGCCGGCCGCGCAGTTGCCTGATGAATTGAGCCCCATGACCTCCGCCGTCCGCTCCATGGTCAGCAAGAGTCTCGGCGCCCTCATCTACCGCAATGTCGAAATGGCTGGCCAGGTCCTTCAGAGCGACGACGTTGTCGATCAATATCGCGACCGCATCTTCGATCAGCTCATGCAAAGCATGACCCAGCAAGCCGCGCTGGTCAGCCCTGGAATGCAGTTCATCCTTGCCACCAGGCATCTCGAGCGCATTGCGGACCACGCCACCAACATCGCCGAGGACATCATTTTCTGGGTCGGCGGCCTCGATGTTCGCCATGGTCGCGGACTCTCGCTGAATCAGGCGGGTGCCGCGCCAGCACAATTGGCCGGCGAAGAGGTCATCGAGAATTCACGCGTCCTTCATTCGGGCGTGACCCCCGGCTGCGACACTCAACGCGTTTGATCTTCATACCACGTCCTACCACGGGGATCGGAGCACCCCTGGCTCCGATCCCCTTCTCCCCTTCAGCGCGAGCAGTGCGAGACCATTCGGCGTGCTGTTCACGTCCGCACCGAATTCATTCATTCAAGAAAGTGAACGTGCACGCGAAAAGAATTCATGCGTTTCGCCGTCAAAAACCTTCCATACGCCTTGACGCAAAATAGCTTCGTCGTTACGATGAGTCAACCGAAGTAGATCCTTCCCCGTGTCGAGGACGGGAGGCCGTTGTCGAAGGCTAAGATGAACGAGATCTTCCAACCACGCCAAGTCGAACGTATTCTCGCCGAATCCCCCAGCAATCGGCGAAAGTTCAATCTTTCCCGTGGTTGTTGACCCCCTTCATGTTTTGTAACCTTCGATATATCAACGGGTTACGTCCATCACCTCCAGTTTGTTACAGGATATTCATATTCGGTTGACGTAACCGTAAGACACGGCCTTTACCTTTTCACGCGGGGTGGTACACATCTTCATCGGTATACGGTCGAATATTGCTCCAAAGAGAGAGGAAATGAAAAAAATAGCAGCACTCACACTATCGCTGTTCCTGTCGTACGGAATCGCTTTCGCGGATACACCGAAGGACGCCGACGCGCAGCCTGCCAAACCAGCGGCACCTGCCAAGCCGAAGGCGGTCAAGGCAGCGGACAAATCGGACTCGGCCATCGCCGCCGAGATCGAAGAGCTCCGTCAAGCTGTGCAGGCTCAGCAAGAGCAGCTTCAGATATTAAAAGAAGAGCTTGCTAAGCGCGATCGTCAAATCGACGAAGCGCGTGACGCCGCCGCCGCGGCCAATGCGCGCGCCGCCGAAGCCAGCACCAAAGCCATTGAAGCCGTCAACACTACCGCCGCTGTGAAGACGACTGCTGACACTCTCAACACCAAAGTAGCGGATTTGTCGGCCAGCACCGACGCCCTCAAAACCACCGTAGCCGCTGCGGCGAACGAGAACGCCGCGGGTGGTCAAGGCGGCGAAGAAGGACCTGCCTCCATCCGCTTCAAGGGCATCACGATAACGCCGGG
>JBARCY010000368.1:0-13074 GCA_049794595.1 Candidatus Acidiferrum sp. | reverse complement strand
CAGCATGGGTTTGCATTGATCTTGATAGATGCTCTAGTCAGTGGATCACGCATTGTTGCTGTGGACCCCCTTGCGTATAAAAAGGCTGTCTGGGGCATATCTTCAAAAGTCTTCGGAGAATGGTGTTAGGATTTCACTCTTCCAAGAAGGAACCAATGCCGATCCAAGATTGCGCAAGCGATTTGAGGTTCAGTTTATAAGTTCGTGAAACCATGTATTCTCTGCCGCCAGAAATGCGCAACATATATTCCCCCGTGGTTCCGGGATGGATCTCCTCGACCCACGAAGAATTGACCAGCACGGAGCGATGGATGCGTATGAAGCCGTAGGGGAGCAGCTTTTCTGCCATGGTGGAAATCGACTCACGAAGATGGTACGACTCCGACGAAAGCTGGAGCAAAACGTAGTTTCCTTCCGCCTCGACCGCGAGAATATCCGCCGGATTAATGAGGAGAATTTTGCCTTTGGTCTTAATGGCGATTCTGATCGGTTTCACAGGCAATGTCTCCAATCGCCGCCGGAATTCCGCGATTTTTGAGTTTCGTACGGCAACCTCCTGGGGATTCGTGGAATGCAAGGGTGCGCAACCGATATCCGCGCGGGGATCTTTGACGGGAATTTCAGTGATTTCGGATCTAGCTATTTCGCGCATGCTCTCCTCTGCCCAAGGAACTGCTCAAGTTTCACGCACCAAGAGACCATTCAAATGGTGAATCAAACGCGACCCACGCCAGAATGGCATCATGCCTCTTCAGAAAAAACACGTCGCTCAAAAAAAGATGACCAGGAGCAAAATCGGACGAATCCATTTCACGGCCACATCTGGAAATCAGCGACCGACGTGCAGCCAGCGTTCGCTCGCAGCCACCAGGCGCATTCCGTAACTCATGGATGGCACCGGTCATCCGCTGTCTCTGAGTTCCTGGGGCGACGTTCCCAGGACACGACGAACGTGCAAAGCCAGATGACTCTGGTGGCAGAAGCCATTGGCCAGCGCAATCTGGCCGATCGGGATTTTTCCTGCGCGCAATTGAACTGCCGCGCGTTCCACGCGACGGCGAATCACATATTGATGCGGGGGCAAACCCATCGACTTCCGGAAAAGCACCTTAAAGTGCGAGGCGCTTAGGCCCGCGACTTCAGCGATTTCCGCAAGACCCAGATCGCGCTCGAGATGGTCCTCGATGTAGCCCAATACCGCCTTCAATTTACCCCCCGGCAGGGCGGTTTTGATGGCCCGAGAGGCCCGCGCAAAAGAACTGTGATTCCGGACAATCCTTGTTGCTAGACCCGTGGCCAAGGCCTCCAAGTAAAGGCGACCACTTGGATAGCCGCTTTCCATTTCGGCTTTCAGAGCCCATCCAATATGCTCGATCTGCGGGTCGCGTGCTTGAAAGCGGTTCCTTACTTGCAATTTGGTCGGATCTCCGCTGGATTCCTGTACAACTCGTTGCAGTATGCGAAGCTTGAGCCCAATCACCAGGGCCGTGTCCTTTCCCTGGAGTTCCCATAGGCCGCCCAGATTCGGAGGAATAATTTCCAAATCGCCGTGGATGGTGGTCCCACGATGTCTTTCGCCGCCGCGACGGCAGTCCACCATCACCGAGTGGCCGACGTGCAGGGACACCAAAACTTGAGGGGAACCACGGAATTCCACAATTCCAGGTAGGTCCGAAATAAGGCTGAGACGGAGATTCGGCGTTGCGCCGATGACTTCACTGGGTAGTGGTCCGGAAGTGCGGTCCCGCAGGTAGCTTCTGCCAAAAGCACCCATACAAATGATCCCCTGAATAGGCCAGCATAAACTTAAACCGAGAACACTGGGTTCCCGCGCAGACTGCAGCCTCCGGGCACACCCAACATTCCAACTTTAGAATGCTAGCGCGCGAACAAACGTTGCCAACAACGTTATGGTATTGGACGTTTGGAAAGCCCAAAGGTTACGTAAAATTTGATTTGACTCCAGGATTCTAAGCTCGGGTGAAAGAAGATTGCGTGGCAGAAAAGCCAAAATTCGTTTCGATGCTTCGATGGTCAAACTCGACGCGTTCCATCGAGAATCAGACGGCGACTCTGGCCGGGGTATCCGCTGCTAAGAAAGTAAGAAGGAACTGAGTTCGTGATTGAAGCGTTTGGAGTCCTCGATGTTTGAAAGATGGGCAGCGTTGAGTTCGACATAGCGGGCGCCGGGGATGCGGTCGGCGAGGTAGTGACCATCGGCGGGAGTTGTTGCGGCATCGTTTGTCCCGGTGATCACGAGAGTTGGCACATGGACATCCCGAATAACATCGCGAACGTCGAAATCGCGAATAGCGGCACAATTTGCAATGTAACCTTCCGGGTCCGCGCTTTCTAGCATGAGCTTGGTTGAAGCCACGTTCGCTGGAGAGTTGGCGCGGAAGTCCGCCGAAAACCAGCGGTCGATGACCGCTGCGGAGATGGATTTCATCCCGCTTCTGCGAACGGTTTCTACACGAGTGCTCCACATTTCGGGAGTGCCGATCTTCGCCGCGGTATTGCACAAGACGAGTTTTTGAAGCCGGGCCGGGGCGTTCAGGGCGAGCCACATCCCAGTTTGGCCACCCATGGATAGACCACAAAAATGAACCCGATCAAATCCTAATTTGTCGAGAAGGGCCAGGACGTCCCGCGCGAGTTGCTCGATGGTGTATGGACCAGAACTGATGGAAGATTGGCCGTGGCCACGCGTATCGTAGCGCAAGACGCGAAATTGCTGCTGGAACACCAGTAGTTGAGGATCCCACATCGAGAAATTCTCGCCGAGGGAATTGGAGAAAACCAGCACGGGTGCGCTTGCGGGGCCTGCGAGGTCGTAATGAATGCGAACGTTTTCGAGTTGAGCGAAGGACATGGCTCTCACTTTTTCCGGGGATTTTTCTGTCCACGCGGCAAAGCGCGCGAGGCGAGCACGCGGTCGATCAACTGATCGGCGACGCCTAGATAGTTGCCGGGCGCAAACAGACGGTCAAGTTCAGCGTCGGAGAGATTCGCTTTGACAATCGCGTCTTGCACTAGAACGGAGCGGAGGTCCCGGCGTGAGCTGTGAGCGCGTTTGCAGGCCATTCGGATCAGTTCGTGGGCTTCCAGGCGAGGTATTTTTTCGGCGAGGGCCATGGCCACGGCTTCGGCAAAGATCAATCCCCGGGTAACGTCGAGGTTTTGACGCATGCGTTCGGCGTCAATTTCCAAATCGGAGACTGCGGTAGTGAGATGATGCAAAGCGCCAGCGGTCAGGCGGACAATGTCGGGCAAAGTCTCCCACTCGGCATGCCAGCCGCCCAAACCGCGTTCCTGCTCCTGAACTTGTGCCGCGAGCATGGTGGCCACAAGAGGGGGTACGCGCAGAGCCGCGGACAGCACGACAGCACACGCGACAGGATTGCGCTTGTGGGGCATCGTCGTGGAGCCGCCGCGTCCGTCGGCGGAAGGTTCGAAGACTTCGGCGACTTCGGTTTGCATGTGCAGGGAGATGTCGCGCGCTATTTTACCAAGCGTTCCCGTGCATAGGCCGAGTGTCGTGGCGATTTCCACCATGCGATCGCGATGGCTATGCCACGGTAGCTCAGGCAAAGGAAGTTGCAATTCTTTGGCGAGAGCGGAAGCGACTTCCAAGCCGCGGGTACCCAGAGCCGCCATCGTTCCAACCGCTCCGCCAAATTGGAGGACGAGACAGCGCGCTTGGGTTTCCGATAAGCGCGTACGATGGCGATCAACGGCATCAAGCCAGCCAGCCATTTCGAGACCGAATGTTGTGGGCAATGCCTGCTGCATCCAGGTTCGGGCGGCGAGCAGGGTCGCTCGATGCTTGTGCACCATTTCGCCGAGCATCACAGCCAAGAGATCAAGTTCTGCGGAGATTAGAGTTATTGCTTGTCGCAACTGAAGTACACGGCCCGTATCGATGACGTCCTGACTTGTCGCGCCCCAGTGGACGTAACGGGAGGCCTCTTTCTCTTTTTGGGCTACGAGCAAGGTGAGCTGTTTCACGAGCGGGATTGCCAGATTGCCGGCGCTCCCAGCGGCTCGGGCCAACGCGGTCATATCGTAGAGTTCGGCGCGGCATTTTGCTCCGATGGCCTGAGGAGCAGTGGCAGGGATGAACCCAGCGCGCGCCTCGGCTTGTGCAAGGGCCGCTTCGAAATCGAGCATACCTTGCAGCGTGGCACGATTCGAAAAAACTTTCTCGACGGCCTGGGAGCGGAACAAAGGGTCGAGCAGGTTCATGCGCAGAGTGTAATCACTCTTCGTAGGGAAAGAAAACGGTTTCCTCGCTGACTTGTATGCCCGATCAACGGTTGCCAGAGACAATATAATATGTAGTTGTGCTCAACAGCTGAGCTTGCCAGCTAAACTCGCTCAAGGATGAGGGCGATGCCCTGGCCCACGCCAATGCACATTGTGCAAAGGGCGTAGCCCCCGCGTGTGCGAAGCAACTGATACAAGGCCGTGGTGATCAGGCGCGCACCGCTGGCGCCCAACGGATGGCCGAGTGCGATCGCCCCACCGTTAGGATTTACGTGGGGGACATCGTCGGCGACGCCAAGTTCGCGCAATACCGCTACCGCCTGTGACGCGAAGGCTTCGTTTAGTTCGATGACGTCCATCTGGCCGATGGCCAGATTCGTCCTCGCAAAAGCTTTGCGGGAGGCGGGGGCAGGGCCCATCCCCATGATTCGTGGCGCGACACCTGCCGCCGCAGCGGTGATAATGCGCGCTTTCGGAGTTAATCCGTGGCGCTTAGCTGCCGATTCTGAAGCGAGGAGAAGGGCGCAGGCGCCGTCGTTTATGCCAGAAGCATTTCCCGCGGTCACAGTTCCGCCAGGCTTTACGATTCCCGGCAATTTCGCAAGCCTGGCCAAGGACGTATCGCCCCGTGGGTGTTCATCCGCGCTGAACAGAATGGGGTCCCCTTTCTTCTGTGGAATTGGGACCGGCACTATTTCCTGAGCGAGAAATCCATTGCGCATTGCGGCTGCGGCGCGTTGCTGGCTTCTTAGTGCGAAGGCATCTTGATCTTCGCGCGAAACGTGAAACTCCTCGGCCACAATTTCCGCGGTTTCCGGCATCGAATCGACACCGTATTTTGCTTTCATGACTGGATTGATAAAGCGCCATCCGATCGTGGTGTCTTCGAGTTTCATCGCACGGGAAAAGGCCGTGTCTACCTTGCTCACGACGAAGGGGGCGCGCGACATGCTCTCGACACCGCCTGCAATGACCAGTTCGCCTTCGCCGCATTTGATGGCGCGTGCCGCGGTCGCCACGGCTTCCATGCTGGATCCGCAGAGACGATTTACGGTGACGCCGGGGACTTCTTTGGGAAGTCCGGCAAGGAGTAACGCCATCCGTCCAATGTTGCGGTTGTCCTCGCCAGCCTGATTCGCGCAGCCGTAGATGACGTCATCGAGGGCGTTCCAGTCCACTTTGAGATTGCGCTCGATGAGGGCTTTAATGGGAATGGCCGCTAGGTCATCCGTGCGAACCGAGGAGAGCGATCCGCCGTAGCGGCCGATGGGAGTTCGAATGGCGTCACAGATGTAGGCAGCTTCCATTGAGTTTCTTCAAAGCTCCTGAATCGTTCTATCCTAACAGGAAGAATACGGCCGGCGAAAACCAAGATATGCGCACAGGCGTAAGGAGATACAAATGAAATTCGCGAGAGTAATCATGATCGTGATAGCGGTATTTTCTGCCGGCGCAATGGCGACACCAGCGCAAACGAGCGCGACGCAGGACGTGACCGCTTTGTTGCGTGAGTTCATGGATGCTGCTGGTCGCGGCGACCGGGCAGTATTTGACAAGTTTTTTGCCGATGACGTGATTTATACGCGAGCAACGGGCGTGGTCATAGGTAAGGCCGACATTATGAGTAGGCTTGGGAAACCTACGCCTGCATCGGAAGGAAAGAACACCTATTCGGCTGAGGACATCACGGTTCACGAGTATGGCGACACGGTGGTGGTGGCATTTCGACTCCTAGGCCGCACGGAAAATCGTGACGGAAAAGTAGAGACGTCTAATTACAGGAACACCGGGACCTTTCTGAAGCGCGATGGAAGATGGCAAGCAGTGGCGTGGCAGGCAACCAAGATCAGTGAGAGTGCCGAAACCCATTGATGGGGAGAAATAAAGGAGAATCGGCCACGGTCCGGCCGGATCGAAATCTGTCTAAAGTTTAATACACGAAATGGCCGGATCGCTAAAGTTGTCCTGTGGTGTGCCGATGAAAGAAGAGAGAAGCGCGCCGGAGACGGCTTTGCGAACCTCGTTCGCGGCGGCGAAAAAACGGCAAGCAAGTCGGCAAGAGCCGTGCCGTTGATCTGTGCGCCTGTATGAAACACTGTTCCGCGCCGGAGCAGTATGTCTCTGTGTGCCCTCGCCTAAAGTCTGTCTTTTCAGTCTGACGGTATCCCTCACGTTGGCTATCCAATAGCATTGACCATTTCTGCGCGCGGCCCGGAAAAGTTTTCCGGGGATAGCCTGCAGAAACGACCAGCGTCACTGCGGACCGAGCGAATCAAGGGAGGAAGTGCTATGGCCGCTGCCGCAGCAGCATCACTTATTCGTTCTTCTAGCCGCATTCTTGTTGCCAGCTCCGATTCGTGCTTTCGCAAAGGCTTGATTGAGAGCCCTGCCAGCGTGCAGCCACTTAGCGAGGAAACGGCCAGAGGCGCGCATGCACTGGCCAAGCTTGCACGCTTCTCCTGCGATAGCACTCTGTTGGATCGCAAGTTGCCCGATCTGGATTCGAGCGAGGTTGCCGCACGCGAGCGCCTCCTGATCGCGAATCTCCCCGGGGTCCGCTATATCGCGCGCCGCATTCACGCTCGCCTTCCGTCCCGCGTGCAGTTCGAGGATCTAGTTCATGCGGGCATCCTGGGCCTAATCGACGCCGTCGATAAATTCGATCCCGCCAAGAATGTTCAGCTCAAGTCCTACGCCCGTTTCCGCATTCGCGGCGCGATTCTCGACAGCCTGCGCCAGTTGGATTGGAGCCCGCGCGACCTCCGCCGTCAGGCCAGGCGCATCGAAGAGGCCCATCGCGAACTTGCCGCCACTCTGGGCCACGCGGCTTCCGAGCCAGAGCTTGCGACGCATCTGGGACTCGAACTGGACGAGTTCCAACACCTGCTCGGCGAGCTGCGCGGCCTCGACCTCGGCAGTCTGAACACTCGGTCCGTTGAAGGCGCCGGTGATGAGCAATTTTCCGGTGTCGCGATTCGGCCCGAGGAAGACCCGTTCGGTGTCACCCTCCGCGCCGAAATGCGCACTCTCTTATCTCAAGCCATCGATGAGTTGGAGCGGAAGGAGCGTCAGGTCCTCGCTCTTTACTATCTCGAGGAACTTACGATGAAGAAAGTCGGGCTGATCATGAATATCGGCGAATCGCGTGTCTCCCAAATCCGCACCGCTGCCCTTATCGGTCTGCGCGCCCGCCTCAAACAAAAAGTCCATCCGGATGCAAGGCGGTCTGGAGATGGCTGGTAACAATGTCCGCTGCTCCCTCTTCTATGGAAAGATTTTGAGCAGTTCGGGCGCAACGTTTCTCGGGCATGCTGGCGTCACGCGGTGTTATTTCGCCGCTTGCGCAGGCCTGCGAACCCCTCTTCACTCGAGCTCTTACCTTCGGGAATTCGAAAGCTTGGTTTGCAATCAGTTCACCGGCGGCGCAGCCATTCGAGGCGAACTCCTGTCGGTTGCGGAAACTCGGGTGGACCTTCAACTCGGTTCCACTTCAGCCGCCCTCTGGAAAACGTGCATGCGCTTTGCCGGTGGAAGACCTTTCATCTTTTTGAACACCGCGCTCAACAATTAACCTTCTCACGCGCCTCCCTTGCAGAATACGCGGTGGTGTATCCGGGGTAGCGTTTGCGCCATCGGCTCTCGATACTTCGTTGACAGCTCTCTCGGTCACCTTCATTATCGTATTACCCCTTCCAATTTAATGTTTGGTGTGTGCCGATGCGCATTCTTGTCGCTGAAGATGACGCACCGCTGGCGGAGTTTCTCCATCAACGGTTGCAGCAGGAGCAGTTTTGTGTGCAGATGGTCTCGGATGGCGGGGAAGCCCAGCGTCTCGCTTCGGACCAGCCCTACGATTTCGTGGTGCTGGATCTGAATTCGCGGCCTGAAGGCGGATTGGACGTTCTGCGCAAGATCCGCGCGAAAAAACCTGATCTGCCTGTCCTTATGGTTACCGGCGAGAGCCAGCCAGATGAACGCGTCCGCTTGCTCGATGCCGGGGCAGACGACTCGCTCGCGAAGCCTTTTGCGTTCGCTGAGCTTGCCGCCCGTATCCGCGCTGTGCTTCGTCGAGGCAGCCGCCCCGGCCGCGCCGTGCTCCAAATCGCCGATCTGGAAATCGACCGCGTCGCGCACGTTGTACAACGCGGGGGCCATGCGATAGATCTCAGTCCCAAGGAATATGCGCTGCTGGAATTCCTTATGCGCCACGAAGGCGAAGCAGTCACTCGGACCGCCATTGTCGAGCAGGTCTGGAAGATTAATTTCGATACCATGACCAATGTCGTGGATGTTTACATTAACTACCTCCGCCGCAAAGTCGATTTGGGCTTCGACCGTCCCCTAATTCGCACCGTCAGGGGCGTCGGTTATCAGATTGGCGGCAACGGCGCTCACACCTGAACAGCCTCTGGACGGGAACGGCTGTACCTACCGATCTGTTCGCGGGAATCTAACCAATTGGAAGGGAAGTGCTGGCACTTGCAACGCTCTTAGTTCAGGCCTGCGAACACGACCTGTCTTTAAAGTATTGATAATGAAGAGGTTATGTAGAGTTCGGAGCTCTGGTAGCGAGGGGTTCCCGGGATCGGCCTTGACCGATTCCACGATGCAACTTCTTTTCCACTTGGGGGTTCTATCCCTTGGGAGCTATATATGATAATTACACTCCCGTCGGCTGGAACCTTTCAAAGTCCGGACCGGGGATAAGGGGACAACTATGTTGAAGACCAACTTTAATGGCAAGGGCAGGCTCGGCTTGCTTTTGTTTCTTACGGGTCTTCTCTGTTTCGCATCTCCCAAGGCGAGCGCTGCCCAAGGCGCGCCCGATCAAGTCCCGCCAGATCAGGCTGTGCCTGATCAAGCGCCCCAAGATCAAGCCGCACAAAGTGATGCAAACGACCCACCGACACGCGTGGCTCGCATCAGCTATCTCGATGGTTCAGTTTCGATTCAGGCCGGAGGCGCAGGCGACTGGGGCGCCGCAGCCTTGAATCGCCCGATGACAATTGGCGACAAGCTCTGGACCGACAAGGATTCGCGCGCGGAATTGCAGACCGGAGTCGTCTCGATGCATCTCGGCAGCATGACCGCACTTTCTTTTCTGAATCTCAATCAATCCATCACGCAGATACGCATCGCGGAAGGCTCCATCAACTTTCGTGTGAAGGAAATTCGCGAGGGCGACGTCTATGAAGTGGACACGCCAAACGCGACCTTTACCGTGACGAAGGCCGGCGCGTTCCGCGTCGACGTGAACGAAAACGGAGATTCCACGGGCATCACGGTTATTCGCGGCGATGGGCAAGTGGTTGCCGGCGGCAAGACCAGCGATCTTCAGCCGGGCCAGCGCGGCGTATTTAATGGCATCAATGACGTTCAATCCACGATTGCGCAGGCGCCTCCCTCGGATGGACTCGATCAGTGGGCCAATGATCGCGATCTGCGAGAGCAGGATTCCGTTTCTGCGCAATACGTACCTCAGGACATGCCCGGCACTGCCGACCTGGACAACAATGGGGATTGGAGCGAGCAGCCGAATGTGGGCGCTGTTTGGTACCCCAACGATGTACCAGCAGACTGGGCGCCTTACAGCGCCGGCTATTGGAACTACATTGGCCCGTGGGGCTGGACGTGGGTGGGATATGAGCCCTGGGGCTTTGCGCCTTATCATTATGGGCGATGGGGTTATTATGGCGGGCGCTGGGGATGGGCACCGGGCCCGAGAATTGGCTTCGCCGTCTATGGTCCTGCCTTTGTGGGCTTCCTCGGAGGCGGTATCGGATTTGGTTTCGGCGCGGGTTTCGGAGTTGGTTGGTTCCCGCTGGGATTTGGTGAGCCTTTCCATCCCTGGTACCACGCTGGATTCGGCTACATTAATCGGATCAACGTTCATAACACTTTCATTCGCAACGTGAATGTCCTCCGCGGAGGCGGCAATTTTAATTACGCCTACGCGCACAATGTGCATGCAGTGACGGCAGCTTCGCGCAGCGCCTTCACTGGCGGAGAGCGAATTAATCGTGGCGCCGCTCAGATTACAGAAGCGTCCTTGCGCGGCGCGCAGGTGACCAATCGTGTAGGGCTCTCGCCGTCGCGGCAAAGCTCATTCGGGGCTGCGAATGCCAGGGGCAATGTTGCTCGCCCACCCGCGTCCGTGCAGAACCGCTCCGTAGTGGCGCGCACTGCTCCGGCAGCTGGAGCGTCGCACATGTCGGTGCGCGCGGCGGATAACAATGGTCTGCGGCCGGCCAATACCTCCCGCTCTTGGTCCGCTCAAGGCAATGCCACGGATCGTGGGCGCGCGCCGGAAGGCTTTGGCAGTTCCAGTAGAGGTTCCGACGAAGCCATGAGCGCGCGTACGAACCGCACGGATCGTCCGCCGTGGGCAGGTTCTGGCGCGAACGCCAATCGGGGCGCCTCTTCTGGTGGCAATCGTTCCTATGCCACGCCTCAGAGGACCGCGCCTTCTAACACTCGCGGGTACTCGGCGCCTTCTCGCTCGAACTCGGCGTCTAGCCGCACTTACTCCGCTCCAAGCCGCAGTTACGGCGGTGGGGGATCTCATGCCAGCGGCGGGGCTCCACATGGCGGCGGTGGCGGTGGTGGTCACCCGCACAAGTAAAAGAGCATCGTTGTTCGTGTGTAGTGCGAAAGGCTCGCTTCCATGGAAGGAAGCGGGCCTTTGTTTTTGATGGTTCCGTCGCCGGTCGAGATTGTTAGCAGACGGCTTTCTTCTGCGTGACGACGTGAATTTTTCCGCCCATCTCGCGTAAGATTCTTGCTCCCAAGTATGGCCACACACTCTCCGCACCGACCCGCTAGCGAAAGAGCGGCTCGCGCTCCTTCACCCATTTCTGTTTTCGTTATTCCCGGTCTCCCGGAGGTTCGCAAGGGGCATGATCTCGCGAAGCTGACCGCTCTCGCCGCTTGCCGCGCGAACCTTGCATTGGAAGATGGAGACATATTGGTCGTCGCGCAAAAAATTGTTTCGAAAGCCGAAGGCCGCATGGTCCGTTTGTCCAAAATCCGGCCCTCGCAAGAGGCGATGGCATTGGCGAAAAAACTTTCGAGCGATCCTCGATTGATTGAAGTCATTCTCGGCGAATCATGCCGCATCGTGCGTTCCGAGCGCGTCCTCATTGTCGAAACGCATCACGGCTTCGTCTGCGCGAACGCGGGAGTGGACCATTCCAACGTCCCGCGCCGCGATTACGTTACCTTGCTTCCGAAAGACCCGGATCGTTCCGCCCGGAGTCTTGCGGCAGCTCTGCGCAAGCGAACCGGAAAGCGCCTGGCCGTCATCATTAGCGACACTTTCGGCCGCCCCTGGCGCTTGGGTCTCACCAACGTGGCCATCGGAGCCTCGGGAGTGCCCGCGCTGATCGATCTTCGCGGCACGCGCGACCGCCATCGCAAGATTCTGCGCGCCACAATTCTCGCGGTGGCGGATGAACTTGCTGCCGCGGCCGGCCTCCTCATGGAAAAATCCGCCGGCACGCCCGTCGTTGTTATTCGCGGCTATCGCTATCGTCCCGTGCAAGCTCCGGCCGTGCGCATCATCCGTCTGGCGGAAGAAGACCTCTTTCGCTGATCGCCCGGCCATCGGTGCAGTTTAGTCTTCTGCTTCGCGCCACAGGTTTCCACTTGCGGCGCTCGGCGCTCCCCGTCATTCTTATCTCTTCATGTCTCCCGGTAAAAAAATAACAGTCACCGCACTCGCCGGGGGAATTGGCGCATCAAAACTTCTGCTTGGCCTCTACCACGCGATGGATCCCCATGCGCTCACCATCATCGTCAACACCGGTGACGACCTCGTCCTCCACGGCCTGAAAATCTCTCCCGACCTCGACATCGTCACGTATACGCTTGCGGGAGTCGTCAATCCCACGACGGGTTGGGGATTGCGCGGCGAAACGTTTCATTTTCTAAAGCGGCTCGGCGCCTACGGGCGCGAAACGTGGTTCAATCTCGGCGACCGCGATCTTGCTACGCACGTTCATCGCACCAATTTGCTCGCACACGGCAAAACGCTGACCCAAGCCGCCGATTCTATCCGTCACGCTCTCGGCGTGAAATCCCGCATCCTGCCGATGTCCGATCAGCCTGTCCCCACCATCATCGAAACGCGCGACGGCAACATGCATTTTCAGGAATATCTCATCAAGCATCTCACTGAGCCTGGCATCCGCGGCATTCACTTCGACGGCATCAAGCACGCCCACCCCGCTCCCGGCGTCCTCGAGGCGATTTGCGACGCTGACCGCGTCATCATTTGCCCCAGCAATCCGCTCATCAGTATCGGGCCGATTCTGGCCGTGCCGCGCGTCCGCGAACAACTCCGGGCGCGGAGAGAAAGCGTCATCGCCGTCTGCCCCATCGTCGGCGGAAAATCGCTCAAAGGTCCATCCGACAAAATGCTCATCCAACTCGGCTGTGGCTCGTCCGCCTCCGCCGTCGCGAAACTGTACGCCGATTTCACCGGCACTTTTGTCATCGATCGGCGTGACGCCTCGCAAGCCGACGCCATCCGCGCCCTCGGCATGAAAGTCGCCATCATGCCCACGGTCATGCGCACCCGCGCGCAAAAACGCAAGCTCGCCCGCGCTCTCCTCACTCTCTAGCGGATTTGTGCGCGCCCGATTCTGCCGAAGTTTTCCGGTAATCTTGGTTCTTATTCTTTCGCGATGATGAGATCCCACGGGCCGATGGTGATCTGTTGGCCTGGCACGAGTGATTGTCCGGTCAGAAGATCGGTGCCTGCGGCGTAGGAATAGGTAATCGTCGCGGGCGAACTGGAATAGTTGAGGA
>JBARCY010000367.1:0-2871 GCA_049794595.1 Candidatus Acidiferrum sp. | reverse complement strand
GCGGGGTCGGAGAGGGCTTCGTCGGTGCCCGGAGTGGCGATGAACGTGGGAGCGACGGCGTTCACGGTGATGTTGTGCGGGCCCCACTCGACGGCGAGACATTTTGTGAGGTGCGAAACCGCGGCTTTGCTGGCGCAGTAGACGGATTCGGTGGGCAAGGCGGCGAATGCGGCTTGCGAACTCATATTGATGATGCGTCCGCCCTTTTGGCGCATCATGAGTTTTGCGGCGGCCTGACTGGCGAAGAAAGTGGACTTCAAATTTAGAGCGAGAGTGAAGTCGAAGTCGTGTTCGTTGACGTCGAGCGCGAGGCCACTGACGCCGTTGCCGGCGTTGTTGACGAGAATGTCCAGCTTTCCGAAATGATCCGCAGTTTTTTGAATGGCGCCCGAGATTTGCGAGAGATCGGTGACGTCCATTTGAAGAGGCAAAGCTTTGCGGCCCATGGACTGAATCTCGCGGACGAGGCCGGACGCGCTGCTCACGTCGCGTAAGCCGAGGGCGATGTCGGAGCCGGCGTTGGCCAGGGCGAGAGAGATGGCGCGGCCGAGTCCGCGGGCAGCTCCGGTGACGAGGGAGACTTGGCCAGAGAGATCGAAGCTGGGAAATTGAGACATGATGGCTCCCTGAAGTGGAAGGATGGCGGCTGAATTGTGCGAGAGAGATGTTGCTTAGAATTGCGCGGAACGTCAACTGGAGCGGGGAGGCGGATGCCAGCCTTTGGGAGCGCAGGAGCGCTCAGGCAGTGGTGCACGAGCAGAATGGTTCCTCCAAGATAATCGCATCAGTTACATACGTGACCAGAGAACCTGATATCTGATAGTCTGCGGCAGGAAGTCAGGAGTCTCGGTGATGTCGGACGAGAAAGAGATCCGCGAGGTGATGCGGGCGGAGCGAAAGCACAAAACCGTCAAGCAGCAGGAAGCGGATTTGCGGCAGTTCATGTTAAAGGCGATACGAAATTGCGACGAGGAAAGCTTCTTGTGGGCGGTTACCGCGCTCGGGCACGAACCCGGGTCGGACGAGTACGAGAAGTTTCGGAAGAGGTGGCGCGCACTTGTCGGGAAGAGCGAGATTTAGAAACGCGACGACCAAACTCGGCGATACGACCTTCGCGTTCGCCTTCCGGCAAGGTCTTAAGATGCTTCATGGCCATTGCGGCTAGTTCGTTTGCAATCTGTCTGTCGGTTGGCTTTTTCTTCGGTGGCATGTTGGACTCCGACCGTAATGTTCAGTTGTGAGTTTAGCAGGGGCGATGCTATGGGACAAGAAATCCGTGGGGTGGTGCCGTTAGGACTTAAAGACCCAGGAGGAGATGACGAGGCGCTGGATTTCGGAGGTGCCTTCGTAGATTTCGGTGATGCGGGCGTCGCGGTAGTTGCGCTCGACGGGGTATTCGCGGGAGTAGCCGTTGCCGCCGTGGATTTGGATGGCTTTGTGGGTGACGCGAGTGGCCATTTCGCTGGCGAAGAGTTTGGCGATGGCGGCGTCCATGCTGAAGCGGGCGCCGGTGTCTTGCTTCCAGGCGGCTTTGCGGACGAGGAGGCGGGCGGCGTCGAGTTCGGTGGCCATATCGGCGAGCATGAACTGGATGGCTTGAAATTGCGAGATGGGATGGCCGAAGGCGAGGCGTTCCTGGGCGTAGGTGCGGGCGGCTTCGAAGGCGGCTTGCGCGATGCCGGTGGCTTGCGCAGCGATGCCGATGCGGCCGCCGTCGAGCGTGGAGAGCGCGACTTTGTAGCCTTCGCCCTCGTTGCCGATGCGATTGGCGGCGGGGACTTCGCAATCGGTGAAAATTAATTCGCAACAGGCGGTGGCGCTGATGCCGAGCTTTTTTTCTTCTTTGCCGGTTTTGAAGCCGGGCGTGTCTTTTTCAACGACCAGAGCGGTGATGCCTTTTTCGCCTTTTTCGGGATGAGTGTTGACGTAGACGATGGCGGCGTCGGCGGCGCCGCCGTTGGTGATCCAGGCTTTGGTGCCGTTGAGGATGTATTTGTCGCCGTGGAGCGTGGCTTTGGTTTGGAGAGCGGCGGCGTTGGAGCCGGCTTGCGGTTCGGTGAGAGCGTAGCAGCCGATTTTTTCGCCGCGAGCGTAGGGTTCGAGGAACTTGTTTTTTTGTTCGGCGGTGCCGTAGCGATGGATAGGATCGCAATAGAGAGAATTTTGGACGGAGAGGATTACGCCGGTGGAGGCGCAGCAGCGGGAGATCTCTTCGATGACGATGGTGTAGGAGATGTGGTCGAAGCCGGCGCCGCCTTCGGATTCGGGGAGGGCGATGCCGGTGAGGCCAAGTTCGGCTGCTTTTTTGAATGTGGCGTGGGGGAAGTGGCCGGTTTCGTCGAGTTCCTTGGCGAGTGGGCGGACTTCGGATTCGGCGAATTCGCGGACGGTTTTTTGGAGGAGAGATTGTTCTTCGGTGAGGTCGAGATTCATGGATGCGAGTAGTTTAGCGCAGAAGACGAAAAAGATTTACAAAGAGGACGCGGAAGACGCAGAGAATACGGAGAAGAGAAAAGCAGATTCCTCGCTTCGCTCGGAATGACAATGTTGCGAGTGCGAGTGCGGGTGCGGGTGAGATTAACGGCTACACGCGGACATTTAACTCGAGAGGGCTTTGCGGAGGCGCTCGTAAGTGACCTTGAGATCTTCGGGGTGGATGCGGGTCTCGCCGACCACGGTCATGAAATTGGAATCGCCGAACCAGCGTGGCAATACGTGAAGATGCAGGTGGCCGGCGACACCGGCGCCTGCGGCGCGGCCGAGGTTCATGCCGAGATTCATGCCGTCGGGCTTGTAATTTGCCTGGAAGATTTTTTCCATGCGTTGCGCGAGCCGCATCATTTCGTCGAGCGCGCCGGGATCGCAGAGGTT
>JBARCY010000366.1:0-2750 GCA_049794595.1 Candidatus Acidiferrum sp. | reverse complement strand
GGCACTGGGTTTTCAGCCCGAATCGGTGGACCGCGTAGTCTATCGGCGCGCTTACGACGGCCCAAACTCACAAATCACCAATCCGACTCAACTGAAGCGAATTAGGGTTACGGGTTTGGAGGAGGAGGAGGCGGCGGCGGTGGTGGTGGGTCTTGGTGGATATGCTTTTGGGTCTCTTACGCTGGCGGCCCGACATACATTACCCACTGCCTTCCTCTCTTCTTCTGAGAGTCGGTAGGCGTGGTATCCTTCAGAGGTGTGGCCGTCTTACGTTATTGAAATTCTCGGCCCTTGCGATAGGTCAGGATGACGGCCTTTCGATGCAGACAACACAGAATGCTGACCTTTTCTCAGGCCAATTAACTCGGCATAGGTTCAGCTAAAGCAATGAGGAACGCTCTGCTAGCATCATGCGCTGCATTGTTGGTCTCGACGAGTATTTCAGGGCAAATGCCGATCAAGTGGTCCCAAAAGCCGGTGTGGACCTTCGATCTGCAGCGCAGCTCTCTATACGCGGTTCGAATGGAGCGGGTGAGGCAGGTTGGCCCGCGTTTGCCGCGTCCTCAACTGGCATTTCTCAACGCGAACACTCTCGCCGTATCCTTTGCCGATGGTTCCTGGCAAGACTACACAGTCAACACTCCGAGGGGACTCTTTCACTTCCGGACTTTTTTCATTGATACAGAAAAACATGCGCTAACAGGCCCAACCCTCTCTTGGCCGACGCCGGATGATGACTCAGTGCTTCTGCCGCTTGCCCACGGCGGCTTCATCATTTTGGCAGGCGAGCAACTCGTACGTTACTCGTCTGATTTCCAGGTGCAGAAAGAGGCTCACGTTCCTCCGGATCCGATGAATGCGACAGAAGAAGAGTTCGAACCTTACCACGATGCAGCCGTTTATCAGATCGCGCACTGGAGAGCGCAAGAAGACCCACAGGAGCAAGTTGTGACGCTTATTCATTCCGTCCGGGAGAACATGAGTTACTTCTGGCTTAATCCCGACTCTCTGAGCGTCGTGGGCTATGCGAACAACATAGACCTTCCGCCAACCCGTACTGTCGGCTCTTTTGCTCCAGAAAGAATGCAGCACCACGGTTCCATTCTTTCCGCCTCACAGGCGGTGACTTACAATGGTCGCGGCTACACGATGATCGCATACGACGACGGAAGCTGGCAGCCTTTTTGTTCCTCCATTGAACCCTTTTCTCAAGCAATCTTTGCCAGCGAAGACAAGCTCTTAGCGAAGTATTCGATCCATAAGGAAGTTAGGTACGCGCTAGTAGACAACCGCTGCCGTGTGTTGTTGGATCTCCCCGGAATCAACAACGGTGAAGTGGATGCGACCTCGCTCTCGGGAAACCGCATCGCCATAAGTGAGCGAAGCCTTGGCCGCACATCTTTATTCACAAGGGCGATGCCAGCGGAACTCAGAATCCGTTTATGGGACCTAAACCTTGATCCACCTCGCGAAATCCAGAAACTGGCTTTTTCTCAAAAAGAGACGGGAAGTGAGGTCCGCGGAATGGATGATTTTGCCGTGGCCCTTTCGCCGGACGGAAAATTGTTAGCCGTACTTATCGACTCCACGCTCATGTTCTACGCTATTTAGCAGCTATACAGGCGTGTATCGGGGAGAAAAGGCATGAAGAGCTTGGCTGTTGTCACAGGAATCGCATTACTTGCCTGGGCCCTAGCCATTCAAAAACAAGGCGAAAGGACTTTGGTTTCTCAGGGCGCATATTCCATGGTGGGCAATGACGCCAACGGAGCTAGAAAGGTCAGCAAGCTGGACGAATGGCGCATGTACGCAGACAAGGATGGTTCATATTCTGTTGATATCGAAGCGGCGGCTCAATCGCCGATGATGGAAGAACACTACGTACTTACAACCGATCTGAAGCCGAAATCATTTTCGCTGATCGTGTCCAGCAAGAACAGTAATGCGAGCGGCGAGTCGGTTACGATTTCTTGCGATTTTGACTCAGAGAAGATCACATGCCACACGGTAGGTGGCGGCGTGACTGCCTCTCCTACATTGGTTCAAAAGATACCGTATGTTTTTATGCCGACGGCTGAAGCGCCCTCGCTGGACCTTCCGTGGTTTTTTCAGACAATCGCGTCACAGGCCGGACGCTCGATTGGACAAAAGTCCGCTATACCGCTTGTCGCCATTGAAGACGGCGACACGGCGGACAGCGCAACGCTAAAAATTCAGGAAGTTGAGCAAGTGGAGTATCTCGGTCGAGAGAAAATCGAAGTTGCTGGTCGGACAGTGCTCTCCCATAAGTTCCGAATCAGTATTCCCCAAAGCGCGACCCCAGAAGATTTGTGGCTTTCGGATTCTGGATTACTTCTTCAGCTATCCCAGCAGGGCAATCCTTCGCTCGCCCTAACGAGCTACGAGGGCCCTCCTCTCATAAACGAACATTGAGAAGGCATTTTCTCCTGTGGCTTCTTTTCCTAGCGACAGCTACCGTGTCTGGCTCCCGAACTCTAACATAAGCATACCTGAAAAGTTCCCTAGGGGTTCCGGACAGGCTACAGGCTAAGTCCGGCAGGGAGCTCAAATTGCAACATACCTGCCACGAATCCACCCAGAAAAGTTCTAAGATCGTCCCCTTGGGCGCGCCACTCCTCATTTTTCGCATGTTGAAAGATAAGGTCGAATGGTTTTCTGTATGTGGGATAAACACTTCCGGAATCTACAGTGCAGTTCGAAAGCACAATTCTCAGCAATTTCGCTCTTTC
>JBARCY010000365.1:0-2470 GCA_049794595.1 Candidatus Acidiferrum sp. | reverse complement strand
CTGTGCGTGCGCAAGGACAACAAAATCGTAATGATCGCCGATGGCCAGGTGACCATGGGCGATCACGTGATGAAACACACCGCGCGCAAGACGCGCCGCCTTTACAATGACAAAGTGATCGCCGGATTTGCCGGCTCTACCGCCGACGCGATTTCGCTTTTCGAGCGTTTCGAGGGCAAGCTCCAGGAACATTCCGGCAATTTGCAGAAAGCTGCCGTCGAACTCGCCAAGGAGTGGCGGAAGGATCGCGCGCTGCGGCACCTCGAAGCCCTGCTCATCGTCGCGGACACGAAATCCACGTTTCTTCTTTCCGGCAACGGTGACGTGATCGAGCCGGACGATGGCTTGTGCGCTATCGGCTCCGGGGGCAGCTTTGCGCTGGCCGCGGCTCGCGCTTTGATCAAGCATTCGAAGCTGGGCGCGAAGGATCTGGCCATGGAAGCCATGCGTATCGCCAGCGAGATTTGCATTTTTACCAATGCCAACTTTACTGTGGAAGAACTCTGAGGCTTGCGGGATAGCACATGGAAGCGTCCTCGCGCATCAAACAGATTGCGCGCAGAGCGGCTGTGCGTAGAGGATTTGCGCATAAGGGGTTAGCATACAAGGGGCAGGCGGACACGCACGCGGAACGGACATTTCATGACTAGCAAGACCGATAAAGAGATCGTTTATATGCCCGGCGGCAACGGCGCACCTCCGCCTGCTGAAGAGCAGGAATTGCTTCCCGCGCTCGACGACATGACTCCGCGCGAGATTGTCGCAGAGCTCGACAAGTACATCGTCGGGCAAAACGCGGCGAAACGCGCTGTCGCCGTCGCCTTGCGCAATCGCGTTCGCCGCCAGAAGCTTCCACCAGAAATCGCCGAAGATGTTTTGCCCAAGAACATTCTGATGATTGGCCCCACCGGCGTGGGCAAGACCGAAATCGCCCGCCGCCTAGCCCGCCTCGCGGGCTGTCCCTTCGTCAAGGTGGAAGCCTCGAAATATACAGAAGTCGGTTACGTGGGCCGCGATGTGGAATCGATGGTGCGCGATCTCGTGGAAACTTCCATCGACATGGTGCGCGAAGAAAAGCTCGATGAAGTCGCCGACCGCGCCGAACAAGCCGCGGAAGAGCGCGTGCTGGACCTTTTGCTGCCGCCGTCTCCGCCGCCTGCGCCCGGCACCACCGAAGCCGAAGCCGCAGCCCTGCGCGAGCAAACGCAGCGCACGCGCGAAAAGCTGCGCGTCCAGCTCCGCGAAGCCAAGCTCGACCAGCGCATGGTCGACATCGAAGTTCGCGAACGCGCCATGCCTTCCTTCGAGATCATCTCGAATCAAGGCGTCGAGGAAATGGACGTCAACATCAAGGACATGCTCTCCGGGATGTTCGGCCAGCAAAAGAAAAAGCGCAAGATGTCTGTTGCCGACGCATTCGAATATTTGATTCAAGAGGAAGAAAACAGGCTGCTGGATATGGATCAGGTGACGCGCATCGCCGTCGAGCGCGCCGAGCAAATGGGAATCGTCTTTATCGACGAGATCGATAAAGTTGCCGGACGCGAATCCGGCCACGGCCCGGATGTCTCCCGCGAAGGCGTGCAGCGCGACATTTTGCCGATCATCGAAGGCACGACCGTCAACACCCGTTACGGCATGATTCGCACCGACCACATCCTGTTCATCGCCGCCGGCGCGTTCCACGTCACGAAACCGTCGGACCTCATCCCAGAACTGCAAGGCCGCTTGCCCATCCGCGTCGAGCTGCAATCGCTCAAGGAAGAAGACTTCATCCGCATTCTCACCGAACCGAAAAACGCGCTCATTAAGCAGTACGTCGCGCTGCTGGAGACCGAAGGCGTCAAGCTCAGCTTCACGGACGACGCGGTTGCTTCCATCGCGCGATTTGCCACCACCGTGAACGAGTCGACCGAAAACATCGGAGCACGCCGCCTGCATACCATCCTCGAAAAAGTTCTCGACGAACTTTCCTTTGAAGCGCCCGACCTGAAGAAAAAGAACGTCAAGGTCGACGCCGCCTATGTCAATAAACAACTCGCGGAGATCGTCAAGAACCAAGACTTGAGCCGCTACATCTTGTAAACTCCGAAATCGAAAATGGAAATTCGAGACTCGCGGAAGCCTGCAACGTGTCGCATCGCCGGCCGCAGCATGGCGAGCCCTGCTTTTTTGGTCTCGGCGTTATTGTTTCTCGCCGCCGTCGGCTGCGGCGCGCCAGGCGAGCCAGTCCCGCCTTCGCCGCCGATTCCCGTAGCGGTCACCGATCTCGCCGCACAGCAAGCCGGAGATGGCGTAGAACTCAGTTTCACTTTGCCCGCCAAGACCGTTTCCGGTGAGCATCTCGCCGTATCGCCTGCTGTCGAATTTCTTCGAGGCGCGGCAAAACCCGACGGCGCGCCCGACAAACAATCATTCCGCGTCGTCTACACGATTCCGGGTTCGCTCGTAAATGATTACGTCTCCAACG
>JBARCY010000364.1:0-18002 GCA_049794595.1 Candidatus Acidiferrum sp. | reverse complement strand
AAGCATTTGGTATGGGCTGATGGGCTTCAAAATGTTCTTTTATTACGTTCCACTCATTTTTATCGGCTATGCGCTTCTGAATTCGGAGGAGGAGTTGCGCCGCTTCTTCACCGTCAATATGATTCTCGTGCTCATCATCGTTTCTTTGGGGATCGCTCAATCCATCCTTGGTCCATCCTTCCTGAACCCGGCGCATCAAGCGGAGGACTTGCGCCTGCTGAGCGGGATGTACAGAGTTTCGCCCATCAGCGGCGAGATCGCTTATCGCCCAACTTCGGTGTTTGTAAGCGCGGGCCGCTATTCGGACTTCATCATGGTGGCTTGGATATTGGTTCTTGGCTTCAGCGGTTACCTTCTGCTGCGCCACAAAAAGGGGAGAGCACTCGCGTTTATCGCTATCCCCGTCACCGCCGCCGGAGCTTTCCTAACCGCATCCAGAGGCTCGTTCATGTGGGGCATGATCAACGCGGTGGCAACGAGCGTCGCGTTCATCTGGGGCGCCCCGTGGCGACAAGGAGAAGCGCGACGCGTGCTCCGTTCCATTCAACGCGTTGCGATCGGTATCGGGCTGGGAATGGTCTTACTCTTCTATGCGTATCCGAGCGCCCTCGAGTCGCGATTAGCCATTTATAAAGAAACACTATTGCCGAGCAGTTCGGCCAACGAACTCACTCATCGAGGGTGGACGTATCCTGTCCAGAATTTTCTCGGCGCCTTTAACTACGAGCGCTGGCCATACGGTTTTGGAATCGGCACAACCTCCAATGGCACCCAGTACGTCGCGCGAATTTTTAATGTGAAGCCAGTGGGCGTTGCCGTCGAAAGCGGTTATGGGACGCTGGTTCTTGAAATGGGAATCGGAGGGCTGATCCTCTGGATTGTGTTGACTGTGGCCATTTTGTTCTCTGCATGGAAAGTGGTCAAGAAGCTGAAGGGTTCGCCCTGGTTTCCGGTGGGTTTCGTAATTTTGTGGTATGCGTTCTTTCTGCTCGGTCCTGCCACCTTTGGCGGCATAGACGCCTATGAAGACTTTCTGCTGAATGCATACTTTTGGCTGCTGCTCGGCATGCTCTTCCGGCTGCCCACCATCTCGCCATCGGGGCAGTTCGCGATCGACGCCCCCTCGACCCGGCCTGCGCGCCGGTGGATTCGCTGACTTGCGGCTCGCTGTTGTTTCTCCGTTTGTCGACCGGCGCCATGGCACGGAGCGCGCGCTTGCGGAATTGCTTGAGCGGCTCGCTGGCGAGTACGGTTACGAGATTCACCTATACGCACAGCGCGTCGAAGATCTTCCTGTAGCGGATGCTAAATCAGCGCGCTCCTCGAATTCAGGCGCCATCTTTTGGCACAAAGTTCCGTCCATCCGCGGCCCGCAATTGTTGCAATTCTCCTCGTGGTTTTTGCTCAATAAGATTTGGCGATTCCGGGACCGGCGTATTCGCGGACTGCGTTGCGAACTGTTGTTTTCTCCGGGGATCAACTGTTTGGATGCAAAGGTCATCCTAGTCCATGCGGTGTTTCACCGGCTGGCGGAGATGAGCGAGCCACCACGAGGCGGCGGGCTGCGCAATCTGCACCGAAGGAGCTATTACTGGATCTTAAGTACGTTGGAGCGAAAAATCTATTCCAATGAACGGATCGCCCTGGCTGCTGTTTCAAATCATTCGGCGAGACAGCTCCAACAATATTTTGGCCGCCGGGATGTTCCGATCATTCCGAACGGGGTAGATACGAAAATATTCAACGCGGCCGCGCGTGCGGCGCGGCGCGATGCCGCTCGCCAGCGTTGGCATCTCTCCACAAACGAGTGCGTTCTCTTGCTCATTGGGAATGACTGGAAAACGAAAGGGCTGCCGGTCCTGCTTCAAGCCGCGGCCGAGTGTCGTGAACTTCCTTTGCGATTGTTGTTGGTGGGCAAGGAAGATCCAAGTGAATGGACTGGCCGTATTTCACGCCTCGAGTTGGCCAATCGCGTCAGTTTCCTTGCTCCAGCCGCCGATGTGCTGGATTTTTACGCCGCCGCGGATGTTTACGTCGCACCTTCGCTGGAAGATTCATTTAACTTGCCCGCGCTTGAGGCCATGGCGTGCAGCTTGCCTGTAGTTGTCAGCGCATCGGCTGGAATCAGCGAATGGATTCAAGACGGGGTGAATGGAT
Source organism: Candidatus Acidiferrum sp. (assembly GCA_049794595.1). Lineage (GTDB taxonomy): Bacteria > Acidobacteriota > Terriglobia > Acidiferrales > UBA7541 > Acidiferrum. The sequence goes on along the minus strand of JBARCY010000364.1, from coordinate 15,845 downwards.
TGGTCCTAAAAGATCCTCTAGACGACGGCGAATTAGCTGCTTCGTTGCGCAAACTTGCGTCATCTCCCGAAGCTCGACGGAGGATGGGAGAAAACGCAGACCGCACCGCGGCAACGCTTTCCTGGGATCGCCACGCCGAGGCCGTGCACGATCTGCTCGTTCGCTCCTTGGCGCCACAGGCCTGATTCCTCTGGCCACGCAACTTTTGGATGGGACAAGCGAGCTTGAAAAAGGTACGCTCCCTCGCAAAGAATGGCACGCACATGAATATCGATACGAACAAGATCGGCAGCGGGGAGCAGGGTGACGCCGGGCCACGGTTCGGGTTGCCGAATGCATTTTGGCAGCGGCTTCTCGAGTTATGGCTCCTCGGTGTGCTCGTTGCTTTCTTCTTCATTCGTGTGCTTGGCTCGCATACTGCGCAGCGGCTGATCGAAAGATTCTTGCACACTCATTTGCCATGAGACTCTTCCCGGCAGTTTTTGCAAACGTCGTTCTCGTTGTTTCTGCGCTGGGCTACGGCGGACTCTTGCGCCGTCTGTTTCCCGAAAGCTTTTCAATAGTCGACCGAGTCGCCCTGACTTTGCTGGGAGGACTCGGGCTCCTCGGAACGATTCTGTTCTGCATAGGGCAAGCTTGGTTTACCCGGTCGGCCATCCTCCTGGTCTTGCTCGTCGGGGTCCTGTTGAGTATTGACGTCTTTATGAGAGCACTCCGGGGGTGCCGCGCGGTTCTTGTACAGCTTCCTTTGCCAAAACTCCCGCTAGTTATCGTCGGCAGCGTTCTTCTAGTGACCATCATTGGTGGCTTCGCCGAACCAACCTACGACATGAACAGCGATGCGATTGCTTACCATTATTACGGGCCAAAGATTTGGGTGCGCGAAGCCGTGATTCGGCCCGTGCCGGACGAAATACTCACCGCTTTTCCTGCCGCGGCCGAAACCCAGTTCGCAGCGCTTATATCTCTTGGCGGCCAGCGCGCACCCGGATTATTCTCCGTAGTCGATCTGGTCTCATTGCTTTTAATGGCCGCGAGTTTGTCCACTCGATTGGGTCTCGACGGGCGTGGGGTCTGGTGGGCAGCAGCGTTTTGCTGCACCATGCCAGCGTTATATCGGGGAGGCTACGGGGGGTATATTGACGTACTTCTAGCGGGGTTTCTCTTGGGCGCGGCACGTATAGCCTTTGACGCGGTGACACTCCGTCATTACGCACTCTTCGGGATATTCTGCGGCATTTCGATAGGTACGAAATACACTGCCCTCGTCTCTTGGGCGCTCCTCGCGCTGTGCTGTTTTGTGATTTCAATCTTGAAACGCCATGAATCTCCCCGAGTATTGTTAAGGGGTTTAGGAGTTTCATGTGCTGTCGCCATCGTCGTTGCCGCCCCTTCTTATCTGAGAAACTGGTTGATATTCGGTTGCCCCATTTATCCTCCGCCACCGGTGTTGCTGCACGTTTTTGCCGCTACAAAGCTGCTACCGCACGTCTTGTTCGAGGTGCAAAAAAATGTTTTGGAGACCGGCAGCGGTATGGGCCGGACTTTTTGGAGCTTCATTGTTCTACCCTTCAATCTGACGTACCACACGGCGAATTTTAGGGGCGCAGGAGGAATCGGACTCGTTCCATTAGCGTTTGCTCCGCTGGGGCTACTGGTGCGTCGGCGGGATCCCTTTGCCCTAGGACTCGCGGTATTCGCATTTCTCCAGACGACGGCATGGTTTGCCACCGCACAGGTGTCACGGTATGAGAGCCACGTCTATGTGCTCGCCGCAATCTTCGCGGTGTTGGGTTGGCAGAATGTGGAGCGAGAGGGCGCGAAATTTGCGCGTGTGCTTTCCGGATTAGTTGTAGCGACTTCGATTCTCTACGGCTTGTACATGACTGTCCCCGAGCGATTCGAGGACATGCATGCGGCCGTTTCCTCCAGTTTTGAAAACGAACGCCGTCACAAGGAAATTCCTTATCTCGATAGCTTCGACTATCTAAACTCGGATCCTTCCGTCACCAAGGTACTCATTCTCGATCCATACGTCGCGGCGTACTACTCCGACAAACCGTACATCAAGCCATTAGGAAGATGGGGGGAACAAACCCTCCCGGACTCAAGCAATGTTCAAGCGGTGCTGGCGGAAAGCCACGATTTGCACGTATCCCACGTTCTGGAAGTATTTCCGCAGAATGGGCCGCTGAAACTGCCCGAAAATCCTCAAGGACTGACGCTCGTTTTTCAGCGAGATGATCAAAGAGTGTATCGCGTCGATTAGGCGTCCGATGCGCTTGCGCCGACTCGTTCGGAAACAGAAACAAGCATTGAATCGATCGCAAACTAGCGATTTTCTTTGCGCAATACCGCGTGACGAGTGGCATCCAAAGTGAACGCCAGCGTTTCCTTTGGAATACTAGTGAGGAAGGGGCCGATCAGCCAGCCAAGCCCAGTAGGAATCTCGCGCGTCAGCGAAGCGACCTCGCTTTGCAGATAAACGCCGCCGTCGCCTTCTTCCATCCGCCACCAAGTTTCCATGCGCCATAAAAAGCCGCCATCATCGCCGGGCGGCTTTTCGCGTTCGTCGCTCTTTCCGGGATTTTCCACTTCGGTGATGCGCACCGCCGAGCTGCGGCTATGCGCGCGGCCCGGTGAGTCGTGGTAATAGTGGACGTCGTGCTCGGTATCGAGCACGACCGTGATGACGTTATGCCTCCGGAAACGCAGAAACACGCGGAAGTGGTCGCCGTCGCGCGATTCAATCTTGGAGCGCTCGACATCGGGCGCGTAATAAATAGACTGATGGTCGTAATCCTCGAGCACGCGCAGCACATCGTCCAGCTTTACGCCGGGGATGAAAATTACGCCTGTCCAGTGATGGATCATCCCGCCGGGGCACTCGATGGGCTTGCTGTTGTCGAGCGTCGAGAGCTGATGAATCTGCACTTCGCCATGCTTTACGGCCGAGTAGGCCGCCGCACGCTCTGCCTCGGGCAGCGCATCGATCCATAGCAGTGCACTGCCGCGTTTCAACTCCATTTCATTGCGTTCGTCCGTGAGCCTTACATAGCGGTCGAATGCGGCAGCCGTTTCGGAAGGTAATCTCTCTGGCACAGGGTTAGCACTTGAGGCCGATGGAGCGGAAAGGAAGCAGACCGCATGCAGCAGTGCGGGGAGGAAACTCGCAAGGATCAGCCTGTCCGTCGATCGCTTCACCTGTCGCCGAAATCGCTCATTCACCGCCGCCCGCCCTCCGCAAATCTATGATGACGCAACCCTCCTCGAATGGAAGCAAGAATCATCAGGTTTGGTTTGCACGAAGACTTCCTAAGATCGCGCCAGGATGGTCGGACAAAAGCGAGGAGTCAGGCGGCGGCTGTTTGAATTTCGGTCTTGGGAAAACCGCCGAAGAAAGTGGCGGGTTGGGTGGCTCGCACACGGCCCCTTGCGGAGCCGCTGTCCCCGCGCGGCCCCCAACCCGTTCTTAGAAGCCTACGCGGCGGATGCGCGGTTCTCAATGGGTCCTCAGAGCCACCAGGAGGAGTACCGCAGTTGTGGTACTAGACCGGCCCCTACCGGAAGTCAGTATGTCCTTCTATGTCTTTTGTTTGCTATTGATTGCAGGAAAAAGGCGTGGGGTGAGGCTCGCAAAAGTACTACCCAACCTCCGGCCCCCGTGACGAGCAGAGCGTTCCGGCCCAAAATCAATTTTTTGGCTTGTCCGTATAAGCCTTGGGCATTTCCTTCGCATAAATCAAGTGCAACTCGACCGACCGCGTCTGCCCTTTGCGCAGCGGCAGATTCCTCGCCCAGTCCGAGAAAACGCCCTTTGCTGTCGCCCGAATATCGTAGCTGCCCGAGTGGAGATGCGAGATCAAAAACCGGCCGTGCGCGTCGGCGTGCGCGACGTGCGGGCCGCTTCCGTCGGAATTTTGATACGAGATGTCGGCGTGCGCGGCGGGTCGGTCATCAGGTCCGATGACTACGCCTGAGAGCGCGGAACTCCCTTTAGGTTGCGTGTACTGCGGTGCCGCCAGAGCGCCAGAGACCAACGCCAGCGCCAGCGAACACACCGCGAGCAAAATGAGTGCGCGTTTCATACTCTCCGTCTCCCGCCACGAGCCGGCCAAGGGCTCGGGCCCGTAAGACAACGAATGGGTCGATCTATCTCGTGTTCCTTACAGCCAGTGTAGTCCGGCGCGCTTACGCATTCCGCAGAGTTTCTTCTTTTGTGACCCGGCCGTACCTGCCATTTCGGACAGGTCAAGAGCACGCCTGCTGGTAAATTCGCGCGTGCGCTTCCAGCATGCGTCGGAAATCGCAAAATTCCGAGGCGCGCTGCCGCGCGCTATTGCCGAGACGAGCTGCGAGTGCCGAATCATCGAGAATTCGCGCGAGCTCGCCTGCCAAAGCCGCCGAATCCCCCGTGCGAAAGGTGACCCCACTTTGACCAAGTACCTCCACAAACGCGCCGAGATCGGAGGTGATGACCGGCAGCCCTCGCGACATATTTTCCGCAACAACTAGACCAAAAACCTCGCCCCCTAGCGAGGGCACCACGACGACGAAAGCTTCTGCGAAAGCGGAGTCGAGCTGTGTTCCATTCAGCCGCCCCGCGAAACGAACGCGCCCGGCGAGCAGCGGCTCTTGCGCTTGGCGCTCAAGAGCCGCGCGTTCGGGACCGTCACCGATGACGAGCAGCTCGAACGCGCGATTCTGCGCAACCAAGATGCGCGCCGCTTCCAACAGAATTCCCACCCCCTTGGTAGTGACAAGCCGGCCTTGAAAGACGATAACAGGCGGATGGGAAGGCGCTGTAGGATGCGCTATCGGCGCGGGGACAAACTCCAATCCGTGAGGAATGACGACAGTTCGCGGAAGTTGCAGCAGACCGCCAAGCCACGCGGTCGGCGTAATGTTGCTCGAAACGCGCCGACAGAGGAATCGCCGCACGAACGTCTGCAACCACATCTTGCGAGAGGCAAGCCAACCCTGTCCGGAATTGCAGCGAAGGCACTCGCCGTGGCGGCCAGCCATAAAGTGCCCTGGGCAAGGAGTTCCTGCCGGCTCGATGAGAAGCTGGCCGTTCGGGCAAATCGTTTGAAAGCCGTGATGCTCGATCACTACGGGCGTACGCGCAAGAAGGCCGAGAATCATGGGCGCTAAAGCCGGGCCTGCTACATGAACAACGTCCGAAGCGCGGATCAAGTCCCACAAATGGATGAGATTGGGCCGGCGCACAACACGAAAGGGAAGCAAACTATCGTCAAAATTGTCCGCGGGAGTTTGCGTCGCGAGCGTGACCTCGAACTCCTTCGCTCCACTTGCGCCAGCAAACCCCGCGAGGCCGCGAGCTAGCGACAGCACAAGCGTTTCAACGCCGCCGATGCTTGGCGCAAAAAAGTGGGAATATATTAGTAGCTTCATTCGCGGGCTTATTACGGCGTGGCCGAAGACGAGCGCTCCCGCGAACCCTTTTGAAGCGCGTGGCCGGAAAGACGGCCCTTATGCGAAATGGCCGACTCGAACGATTGGAATGTGGCCGCGACATTCCGTTCAGGCGACCAGGTTCGCATGTGCATCATGGCTGAGTTTCGCAAGCCCGCGAGCGTGCCCCGGTCAGCGAGCGCATTTCTCAAAAGAGCAGCCAGCGCGGGAACGTCGCCAGTTGAAAAGACAAAATCTGGACGTACAGGAGCCACCAAATCGCGTGCGGCGCCTACGTGATCACTGGCCGCTACGGGACATCCGCAGCACATCGCTTCGTTCACGACGACGGCAAACGGTTCATAGTCCGAAGGCAAAACCATCAGGTCCGCGGAGGTGTAGATGGACGGGAGTTGAGATTGGTTGACAAACCCTAGGAATCTCACCCGCTCATGGATACCGAGTGAATGGCTCTCCGTCTCAAGTTGCCTCCGCAGAGGACCCTCGCCGGCAAAAACAAGAACGCTGTGTGAAACGTTGGCCTGAGCGAAAGCCTGCAGCAAATCCATGGGACGCTTCCACTCTTGGAGCTTAGCGCAAAACAGCACAACTGTGCCGGTCTCGGGTACATGCCAGCTCTGGCGAACGGCACTACGATCCACATCCCCTGCTCTGGCGGTCCACCAGTCATTGTCCACCACCAACGGAGTCAAAGAGATGCGTCCCTCCTCTATTTTCAGGGACAGCATCAGGTCGCGCGCGCTGCTCGAGGAAACGCACACCTGGTCAGCCAAGCCGAAAAGCCTCGGCCACGCGAGTCGTTTGACCGTGCGCTTCCAGTTGCGGCCATCGCGGGGATCCAGCGATCCCTGGTCGCATCCAAACAGCAAGGCGGAGCGAGAAAATCGAGCCGCCAAATACGCAATCCAAAAGGATGCTTGCGTGTAGCTGAGGTGGAGCGAGATCACATCGAAATTTCCATCCCGGATCAAAGGCCAGAGACCCGGATTCCGCATACCGAAAAAAGAGGCGTTTCCGGACCCCTTATTGGGAACGTGAGACCAGGAATAACCGTCGAGCAACGGAACATCCCACTGCAACGTGGTTCCGAATTCCGAGTCATGTCCGGGCTGAGCACCGAGCAGGCTGCAATAGGCAACATGAAAGTCGAGTTGGGGATGAGAAGCAAGCCCGCGGAAAACGGGGATGGCGTACGGAACGGGATGAGAGGCGACGACCAGGGCGCGATAGCGTCGGTCAGGCATTGCGAGTCCGGATGATAACGGCGCAGTGCACCACGGGATTGGCTGAGCTTAGGGAGCGCAATGGAATGTCCCGGGTTCGAGTATACTCGGTTTTTCCGGCTCGGCAGCTGAGCTAATTTCAAGAAGCTCCGCGGGATTTTCCAGCTTTCGTTGCCAGGCGCGTGAAAAAGTCTTGATTCGAGGTGAAGTTGGGCAAAAGCGCAGGGCGAGGATAAGGCGGACTAGTTAGATTCGCTGGCAGCGATTCCCTAGGGAAAGGGACAAAAGCAAAAAGGATATGCCGCGGTGGCGGACGAAAAATCGGACAGCTGCAAATGAATGACTGCTTCGTGGCCCTGTTGGGACAGAGAGACTCACCGACTGACGCCGTTGAGGAGTATTGCCGCTACCTCGCGACAGCCTTGGCGGAACGCGGCATCCATCTGGAAATCGCCCGAATTGGCTGGGCGGAACAGGGATGGGAGCAAGCCCTCTACGAATTACGTGGAAGCGCCGGAAAGAGCGCCAATGCCTGGTTTTTGATCCAGTATACGGCGCTGGCTTGGTCGCGCCGGGGGTTTTCGTGGCGTGTGCTGAGCGCCATCCGGCTGCTCAAGAAGCTCGGGATGCGTGTCGCCATGGTGTTTCATGATGTGGAGCCGTACTCCGGCCAGCGAATCGTTGACCGCGTCCGGCGGAACGTACAACTCAAGACCATGCGGCAGGCGGCGCGGAGCTCCGATGTTTCGATTTTCACAGTGCCTGTCGAAAAAGTATCGTGGACCGCGGGATTGACGGCGAAAACGGCTTTTATTCCCGTCGGAGCAAACCTGCCAGCGCCTGAGCGCGCTTGGGCCGGGAACAAAACGGGATCAGAGAAACTTCTTACCGTGGGAATGTTTGCTGTCTCGAGTGGACGATTGGCGGAAGAAGAAGCGAAACTAACCGCGAACATTTTTGTTCACGTGACCGGGAAACTTGGACGTGTACGGCTTGTGGTCATGGGGAGGAACTCGACAGCGGCCGAGCAAGGATTGCGAGAGAACCTAAAAGGATTACCTGTTGATGTCACTGTGTACGGTATGCTTCCCGCGGAAGAAGTCGTCAACGTCCTGCGATCGTGTGACGCGATGCTTTTTCTGAGGGGGCCAATATCGTCGAGACGGGGAAGCGCGATTGCGGGCATTGCGTGCGGTTTACCGGTGATCGCGTGCGAGGGCCGCGAAACGGCGGCGCCGATCACCGAGGCTGGCGTGGTTTTGATCCCGCCTGATTCTTTGGACAAATTTGGGCCCGCGCTGCTCCGCGTGTTGGAGGACCCAAGCTATCGCGCAGCACTGGCGGAGAACAGCCGCGAAGCACAAAAAATGCACTTTTGCTGGCGGGCGATCGCGGCTCGCTATGAAAAGATTCTTCGAAATCCCGACGGCTGATAACCTGAAGACCCCCTTTCCGGCTCTGCGATGCTTACGATGCGATTGCAGCGATGGAAAGACAGTACTGTTTCGCGGCCTCATCGGCTATGATAAAATCGTGCAGTTCCGCAGGGGTTGCGGTTTACTCTAAGTCTCCGCACAGATAAGCCCCGCCATGCGGGGTAGGGCAGCCGAATAGCCACGCAGGTGGCGCGCGGCCGCGCGAAATTTCACTCAACGTGGCTCCCGCTTGCCGGGAGCACGCAAAAAAGAGGATGTGTCATGTCCGGGCATTCAAAATGGGCCACCATTAAACATAAGAAGGCGGCCACCGACGCGAAGCGCGGCCGCGTCTTCACTCGCGTCATTCGCGAAATCTCCATCGCCGCAAGAATCGGCGGCGGCGATCCGAACTCGAACCCCCGTTTACGCACCGCCATCCTCGCCGGCAAAAACGAGAACATGCCGAACGAAAACATCGAGCGCGCCATCCTTCGCGGCACCGGCCAGCTCGAAGGCGAACAGTATGAAGAAGTGACCTTCGAAGGCTATGGTCCTGGCGGAGTGGGGATTTTGATTCAAGCCGTCACCACAAATCGCAACCGCATCGTCGGCGAATTTCGTCACTTGATGAGCAAGAACGGCGGGAATCTGGCCGAAGCCGGCGCCGTCGGATGGATGTTCAGCCGCAAGGGCGAAATCGTCGTTCCTAAAGAAGCCGCCAGCGAAGACAAGATGCTGGACATCGTCCTGGAGGCCGGCGCGGAAGACTTGAAGGATGACGGCTCCGGCTGGTACATCGTGACGCCCCCCGAAGCCCTCGAAAAAGTCAAAGAAGCGCTGACCAAGGCAGGGATCACTCCAGAGTCCGCCGAAATTGGCATGGTCCCGCAAAATTACGTCAAGCTCACGGGACAGCAAGCCACCCAGATGGTCCGTCTGATCGAAGCCCTCGAAGAACACGACGACGTGCAACACGTCTACGCGAACTTCGATATCGATGAGTCGGAAATCCAGGAAGCCGTTGGAGCGAACTAAACGGAGATTGCGAGAACCCTGCGCGTGTCCTTCCGTGTTTTATTGCGGCCGTTCCGTTTCAAGCGAACGGCCGTTTTTCTTTTCGCACGCCATGCAAAGACAAAACTCTGGCAGGCGCGCAGAGAACGCCGTAGACTGAGGTCGATGAAATCGCCAATGCCAGCAGAGATTTCGCCCGCAAGGGATGGCCCCTTCCGCGTGCTGGGCGTGGACCCAGCCGCCGCCGGCCCCACCGGCTACGGCATCATCGAGAGCGACGGCCGCCACTGCCGTATGCTGCATTATGGTGCATTGAAAGTTGCCGCCAAGCGGCAAAAAGAATGCCTCGGCGCAGTGCTCCAGGATGTCCACGCGCTCCTTTGCGATTTGATGGACGAGTTTTCGCCCGATGCGCTCGCCGTCGAGTCGGTCTTCACCGCACTCAATATGCGCACCGCCTTGCGGCTCGCAGAAGTACGCGGTGTGGTGCTGCTCGCCGCTGCGCAACGCGGCGTTGCCGTGCACAGTTATTCTCCGCGCGAAGTGAAAGCCTCCGTCGCCGGTTACGGCCACGCGGACAAACGCCAAATGCAATTGATGGTCCGCGCGCTTCTCGCCATGACCGAAACGCCCGAGCCTTCCGATGCCGCCGATGCCTTGGCCGTGGCGCTCTGCCATTTGCAGGCGGAAAATGCGCGGCATCGGTTCGGGCTTCCAGACAAATCCGCGGTTCTAAAGCTGCGTTCGCAGTCTCTCGGAGCAAGAGCCGCGGTCCCTGGCGAAGGCGCAACTCACGGCGCGCGTCGCGCATCGTAACTGAACATAGAATGATGAAGACCATTTTCCTGCGTTTTCTTCTTCTGGTTTACATCGCAAGCGCTTTCCTCACCTCGCTCGCGGAAGCCGCCGCATCTGCGCCAGCTCCCACGGCAGCACCCGCCTATGCAAAGCTCACCTATCGCCGCATTTTCAAATCCAGCTCTCCGGAATTCATCGAAATCGTCGTTCGCGAGGATACCAACGCCGCAACCTTCGAGATTCGCCAGCTCGATGAAGAGCCCGGCGCTTTGCCCTTTGAAGTCGGCGCCCCGCTGCGTCAAAAAATGTTCGAGCTTGCCGCGCAGTTAAATCACTTCCAGGGACAGGATCTGGACGTCCACCGCAGGATCGCCAATCTCGGCGAGAAAACGTTTCGCTGGGAGCAGGGAACCGAAAGCCACGAAACAAAATTCAATTACACGCTGAATTCAGCCGCTTCCCAGCTGATGCAAATTTTTGAAGGCCTCGCTCGCCAGCAGGAATTAGTCACCATGCTCGAGCGCCGCATGAAATACGACCGCCTCGGCATCAACGATGCTCTCCTCGAATTTGAAACCGACCTCGACCACAAATTACTTCCCGAGCCCCAGCGCGCCCTTCCAACACTCGATCAAATCGCCGGCGATTCCCGCTTCGTCGAAATTGGCCGCCAGCGCGCCCGCGCCCTCGCCCAGCGTATTCGCCACTCAAGCTAAGCAATCGAAGTTAACTGGCGAGGTTCCACTGCCGCGGTTTGCGCGCCGAATTCATTTCCGGCGATTCCGCCAGCAACTTCAGCGACAGCAGAGCCGTCTTCCCGTAATGCTCGCCTTCCAGAATCCGCGCCTGGCAGCGCGAATGCTCTTGTTCCACTTCAAGAATCCTCACCGGCGTTTCCCGCGCCAGCATCACCAGCCTCTGCGCGGCAATCATGAGCGACAGCCCCACGTCATCATTCGCCGCATCCAGTTTTTCTCTTTCCGCAGCCGCCGCTTCGTCGATGGCCACCACGGCGAACGGGTGTCCGTCCTCGCATTCGAGTTTTGCCACGCGCCCCACCCACGAAGCCCCTGCCGCCGCCTTCGTCTTCGACACGCGCACTGCATCTGCCGCGGGCTCGAGCGCCGATGCCGCCGGTCTCTTCACCGTCCCAAGAAATCGGTACCCGCGCTTCGGCAGCGTCTCCACGTACTTCGGCCTTTTCTTGTCGTCCCCCAGCGCCTGCCGCAACTTCTTGATCGCCGTATTCAAACTATGATCGAAATCCACGAACGTATCCGCCGGCCAAAGCCTCTTCTGCATCTCGTCCCGAGTAACCACGTCCCCAGGCCTCTCCAGCAGTATCGCCAGCACCTGAAAAGGCTGCTCTTGCAGCTTGATTTTCCGCCCGCCCTTGTACAATTCCCCCGCGCGCAGATCCACTTCGAACGCATCAAAGCGCAAGAGATTCGAGGATCGCGCAGCCATCGCCATCTGAAGAAACTCCGTAATCACGAAACTATACCACTCCTCCGCAAAATCGCGCCGCCGACGGCCACCCTGCTAAATCCCCCATTTCCGCCCGCTTAGCAGTTCACCCAAAGTCGCCTCGCAGTTCACCCCCCGTGCATTGTCCTTCACAAAGAAATGCGCGAAAGTACCCGCCATGCTGCACCGTTGAGCAGGCAATCCATCCAGGCGAATGACAGATCAATGTGGATGCCGTCAGCAAGTACAGAAAGAGGAGGGTCTCCATGAAGACGAGAGCTTTGGTTATGGCAGGAGTGATCGCGCTAGCCGTCATGTCATCGACGCGTGTCACTCAAGCGCAGGAAGTCATGAAGGTAAATATCCCCTTTGACTTTGTGGCCGGCAACAGAAGCCTTCCGGCTGGCGCGTATTCCGTCAATGTCTCGGGCCAGATGCGCACGCTTATACTGGTTGACCGCAAAGACGCGGCATCCACCATCCTTGGCGCCAACGATGTACTGGCAACCGAGCCTCAATCCGAATCAAAACTGATTTTCAACCGTTATGGCGACCGCTATTTTCTCTCCCAAGTCTGGATGCAAGGAAGTCCTCGTGGACGCCAACTCTCGAAGTCAGCCCGCGAAAAAGAAATAGCGCAAGTCGCTCAAGTTGTGACTCCGGACCGAGTCACCCTGGTCGCCGATCTCCCCTGAACAACCCCCTGATTCACATCCCGCCTTAAACCCTGCAACGCCCCCCGGGAATCCGGAACCCCACTCCGGATTCCCGGACCCTTTTGAGCGCCTACACAAATCCTTACTCTTGAATCCACTCTCCGGTTGGCGTAATTGTGGAGAGCCACAACGTCACTAGGAATTTGGGAGCGCCAACCATGGGAACCCTCTGGCAGACCCTCCGTTACACCTTCCGCGTCCTAGCCAAAAATCCCGGCTTCACCACCGTCGCCATCCTCTCCCTTGCCCTCGGCATCGGCGCCAACACCGCCATCTTCACGCTCATCAACGCTCTCCTCCTCCGCGACCTCCCCTTCCGGCACCCCGAACAACTCGTCCAGCTCCTCGTTGTCCGACCCGACGGCACCGTCCCCTTCTCCTATCCCATGTTCCGCGAACTCGAGCGCAACCAGCGCGTCTTCACCGGATTGACCGCCTGGGGCACAGGCGGCTTGCAGAGTGTAGAAGTTAGTGGGATCCTTTCGCAGAACTACGTTGTTGCCGTCACGGGCAATGGATACTCGGAACTCGGCGTGACTCCACTCTTTGGACGGTTGCTCATCCCAGAAGACTCAAACCCTGAGAGCAACACAACCTCTCAAGTGGCCGTCATCGGCTACCAGTTCTGGCAGCAGCGCTTAGGCGGCAAGTTGGACGTTGTCGGCAAGCAAATCCGCGTCGAAGGCCATCCTTTCACCATCGTCGGCGTCACTCGCAAGTGGTTTGCGGGCATGACCGTCGGCCAGCCGCCCGACATCACCATCCCCATCACCGCCTATCCCATGCTCATGGAAGGGAATGAATTCACTCTCGGTAGCCGTTCCCTACTTTGGCTCACTGTCATCGGCCGCCTCAAGAACGGCGTCACCATCGACCAGGCCCGCACCCAGCTCCAATCCTTCTGGCCAGACCTCCTGCTTGCTACGGCCTCTACGGAGACTCCCGGACCTCGTCGTGAAAGGTTTCTCTCGATGGGCCTCCAGGTCACCTCGGCTGCAAAAGGCTTCCCCAGTGGCCTGCGCTCGCAATTTGGTCGGCCCCTGTACGTTTTGGCCGGCATCGTCGGTCTGATTTTGCTCGTGGCCTGCGTAAACCTCGCCAATCTCATGCTCGCTCGTGCCGCAGCCCGCAGCCATGAAATGAGCGTACGCGTAGCCATTGGAGCGAGCCGCTGGTCGCTCGCCCGTCAGGTCCTAACTGAAAGTCTGGTGCTTTCAATAACCGGCGCGTTGTTGGGCCTTGCCTTCGCTTACTGGGGAAGCCACCTGCTCGTTGGGCTCATGACTCAGGGGAGTCTGTTCCCGCCGGCGCTCGACCTAAGCCCCGACCTGCGAGTGCTCTCCCTCACCGCGTTCGTGGCAGTGCTGACTGGCATTCTCTTTGGCCTCGCCCCCGCCTGGCGCTCTTCGCGCGAAGATCCTGCCGCTACCTTGCAGCAAAATTTGCGCAGCCTGAGCGGCGGCGCAGGTAGGCTAAACAAAGCGCTCATCATCACGCAGGTGGCTCTCTCTTTGGTCCTCTTGCTAGGAGCTGGTCTCTTCGTGCGCAGTTTCCAGCGGCTTCGCTCGATCGATCTCGGCTTCCAGAAGGAGAGCCTGCTCGAGATCACTCTCTATCCCAAGCCTGGCGGCTTCCTGAACCTCGATCTGAACAATTACCAGAAGCAACTTTTGGCGCGCATCTCTAACTTGCCTGGAGTAGTTTCGGTTAGCTTTGGCGACGCGACAATCCCTAGCCCGCAAGGTTGGCACGACACGGTTTCCCCGATGACCGCTGATTCGAGCACGGGTGCCCGCGTCATGGCCAACGCAGCGGAGGTCTCGCCTGGATTTTTTCGAACGCTAGGAATTCAAGTTCTTCGTGGTCGCACGTTTGACGAGACGGATGACGAAAAGCACCCGCACGTCTCCGTCGTGAACAGCGCTCTCGCGAATCGCCTCTTTCCTAAAGGCGATGCAATTGGAAAGACGATTCGCTTCGGCTTCATGCCGGAGTTTGAAAAGATCGAAATCGTGGGTATCGCCCGTAATGCTCGAATCTTCGATATTCGGGACGCCGCGACACCTATTCTTTTTCTTTCCTCTCTCCAATATCCATCACAATGGGGAGGTCTTCTCGTGCGCACCAAGGAAACTCCTGAGGCGCTCGCCAAGACAATAAGCAATGAGGTCGAGTCTCTTGGCCACGAATATGTGATACGGACAAGAACGGTCGCGCAAACAATCGACGCGGAGCTTCTCGAAGAACGCGTCACCGCCCTGCTCTCCGGTTTCTTTGCCGCTCTCGCGCTCCTCCTCGCCTCCATCGGCCTTTATGGACTCATGTCCTACGCCGTCACCCGCCGCACCCGCGAAATCGGTATCCGCGTCGCCGTAGGCGCCCAGCGTCAAAATGTTCTCTGGCTCGTCCTCCGCGAAACTCTAACCCTCGCTCTCTTCGGCATCGTCATCGGCATCCCCGCGGCCCTAGCCGCCTCTCGCCTGATCGCCAGCATGCTTTTCGGCCTCTCGCCGAGCGATCTACCCACCATCGCCACCGTCTCCTTCCTGCTTCTCGTGGTCGCGCTTCTCGCAGGCTATTTCCCAGCCCGCCGCGCCTCCGCCATCGACCCCATCGTCGCCCTCCGCTCCGAATAGATTCGCCTATACCAATGCGCGTTTCTCGTAGGGGCACGATACATCGTGCCCTCTTTCTTCGTTCTTTGCGTCTTCGTGGAATGACACAGTATGCCGCGCCACATCCCAATCCGCCGCCATGTTAATGGCGTTTGCTTCTCCATGTTGTGAGCTTCAAGACGGGTGTAGGATGGCAGCGCCATCAAATCAAAACGGACCGTCCGGTTTCGCCATGAACAAGCGCACCTTCCTAAAACTCTTCTCCGCCACAATCGCCACCCCCGCCGTCTCACGCCTTTCCGCCTGGGCCGCAACGGACAAGCTCACCAACTGGTCCGGCAACGTCGCCTACAGCACGGAAAGCTTATATTCCGCCCACTCGCAACAACAGATCCAAGAGTTCGTCAAAAAGCACGCCAAACTAAAAGTCCTCGGCTCCCGCCACTGCTTCAATACCATCGCCGATAGCAAGGACACTTTTCTCTCCCTCAAGCCGCTGGACGAAATCGTCTCCCTCGATCCGCAAGCCCGCACCGTCACCGTCGACGCAGGCATCACCTACGGCCAATTGGCTCCGCTCCTCACAGAAAAAGGCTTCGCGCTCCACAATCTTGCCTCGCTCCCGCACATTTCCGTCGCCGGGGCTTGCAGCACCGCCACGCACGGCTCCGGTGAAAAAAATGGCAATCTTGCCACCGCCGTCTCCGCGCTCGAATTCGTCACCGCTTCCGGCGATGTCGTGAGACTGTCTCGCCAGCAAGACGCCAACCTTTTCCAAGGAGCCGTCGTTGGCCTCGGCGCTCTCGGCGTAATCACAAAAATCACGCTCGACGTCCAGCCCACCTACAACATGCGCCAGTACGTCTACGAAAATCTCTCCTTCAACGCCATGAAAGACCACTTCGACGCCATCGAAGCCAGCGCTTACAGCGTCAGCCTCTTCACCGACTGGCAAAACCACAATTTCAGCGAAGTCTGGCTAAAAATCCGCACTGAAAAAGACCAGGCCTTCAACGCCGAGCCCGAATTCTTCGGCGCCAAGCTAGCCACTAAAAATCTCCACCCCATCGCCGAACTCTCCGCCGAAAATTGCACCGAGCAGATGGGCGTCCTCGGCCCCTGGTACGAACGTCTCCCGCACTTCCGCATGGGCTTCAC
>JBARCY010000363.1:0-2400 GCA_049794595.1 Candidatus Acidiferrum sp. | reverse complement strand
TGCACTGGTGGGACAAGAGCACAAACAGCCTGCACGGGATGCTCTGTAACAATTCCGGTTCCGCCCCTTGCGATCTGAACTCCTACTACAACAGTTCTCTCAAGTGGGACGGGGAGCAGCTGACAATTGACATGCAGTTTCCTCAAAACAGCAAAAAGATGCTATGGCACGAAGTGTGGTCCGGTATCACCGCAACCTCTTTCACACAGACCGGAGACATGGGCGAGGTCGGCGGCCCACTGAAGAGAGCAGTCACAATTCACGGTACCAAGGTTGCGGACGTCGTGCAAAGCCCGCTTGCGGGAACATGGAAAAGCGAAAATCCGGTCCCCACGCCCGGCACCATCACGTACTCGAAGTCATCTACAGGCGATGAGCACTTTTCTAACAATCGAAACAGCGAGTATGACTTCGCGATAGACAGCAAGGAATATCCAACAGATCGCCCAGCTTCGACTGTAGCTTGGGTCAGCACAGGGCCCTCTTCGTGGGATTGCGTGGAAAAAATCAGGGACAAAGTGACTAGAAAAATACATCTGGCTTTGTCTGCTGAGGGACAGGCGCTCACGATGACTTACACCTGGTTCAATCCAACAAATCGAACGGCGACAGGGTCCAGCGTTTACACCAGAGTCTCCGGTGGGCCGGGCCTGGAGGGGTCTTGGAAGATGCTGAAGAGGGTAGAGGAGCCAGATACGATGACCATCGCCTTTCCCGCGCCAGGTCAAATGTACATTTACGTCGATCCTATCGACAACACCTGGGCTGGCCCCGCTGACGGCACCTTCATGGCGGTGCAAAGTCCGATGTCGCCTCCGGGAATGACGACCGCCTTTCGGATTGCGGGACCTCGAAAAATGACATCCGAAACAAGACTTGGAGCCAAGACTCTTTACCTCGCCACCCTCGAAGTTTCGGAGGACGGCAACACTTTGACGCGTACTACCTGGGCGCCGGCAAATGAAGATCAAAAAACAGTACTGACGTTGAAGAAACAGGAGTAGGACGGATTTAAGGTAGTGTCTCGACAACTCGAAATACGGAGCATTGTCCAAAGGAGGGGGACCAATGGATAGGAGAGCATTTCTTGCGGGCAGCGCCCTCACTTCGTTCGAGGGATTCTCGCTGAGTTCGGCGACCGTTTCACAGGTTTTCGCAGACGTGAATCAGGCAACCACAACGGAAATGCCCGGGCGCCGGTGTTGGTGCGGTCCGGCTTCACCCGCACATCCGCTGGTACCGATGAGCGCGCGCCCTCGCCGTCAGGGATGTTCGACACCGAGGTCGTTCGTTCGTCCGACTCCGAGGGGCGGCTGGCAGTCTTTGTGTTTCCCACGGGAGACCATCACCCATATCGCGGCGCTCCTCTTCACGTGCATCACGAGCAGGATGAGTGGCTTTACATTTTGGCGGGCGACTTCGTTGCCGAAGTAGGTGGCAAGCGCATGCACCTGAAACCTGGCGATTCCTTGCTGATGCCGATGAAGGTGCCACACCGCTGGAGTGTGGCGCAGGAACAGCATTGCGGCGCCGTTCATCTCTATTCGCCCGCTGGCTTGATGGAGACGGACTGGTCGCCCGCTGCGCAGGACACAGACCCAAAGAATCAGGAAGCGCGCAAGGCAGAGTTCGAGAGGCATGGATTGACACTTCTCGGGGCGCCGCTAAACAAAGAACAAATCGACGGCACGGCGTAAATGAGTGGGCAAGGGTTCTGACAGAGGGGGGATACCCGACGTGGAACCTGAAGACTCCAGCTTTTGAGCAAGGTGAAAAATGGCTGCCAGCAGATCATCTTTCACGCGATTGGTGGAGACCGCCAACGTGCCTCTCTCATTCCGGCTGAGGGCGGCGAGCCACGGCCTGCATCGGTTGCTGGTGGCGAAATGCAACCGAGTTGGTCGCCGGATGGTGCCGCGATCATGTACAGCGACTTCCCCTTCTTCTCCGACCATCCAGAAAGGGTTGCCGTTTATATCCTCCACCTTAAAACAGGCAACATTGACACGCTGCCCGATTCAGGCGGATTGTTCGCACCTCAATGGTCGCCAGACGGCAAGTACGCGACTGCCCTTGGCCTCAAGGACCAGCGCATTATGCTGTTCGACTTTGCGACAAAGACATGGAGTTTGTTGACTACGGGCTGGGGCTTGGTGCGCTGGAGCGCCGACAGCCGATGGGCCTACTACCTTCGGTACGGTCCTCACCCTGCAGTGATGCGCGTGAGCGTGCCCGACCGGCAGATCGAGCAAGTAGCCAGTCTGGAGGGCATCCGTCTCTCCGGGCGTTTGGCGGGGCTCGAGTTTGGCCTGACGCCAGACGGAGAACCGATCATTACGCGTGCTGTTGGCACCCAGGAGATCTATTCCATGGATTGGCGCCCGAAGTAGTACAGCCTTT
>JBARCY010000362.1:0-3513 GCA_049794595.1 Candidatus Acidiferrum sp. | reverse complement strand
AGATGAGATTGCCCCAGCGGTCGCCTTTCCAGGCTTTGATGAAGGCGAAGTTGCCGCGAAGAGCGCGTTCGAGGACGTACTGGCGGCCGTCGAAATCGCGCGTCTCTTTGCCTTCGGCGACCATGGTACCGTACCCCGTGGGCGTGTAGAACGCCGGTATGCCTGCGCCGCCGGCGCGAAGGCGTTCGGCAAGAGTGCCTTGCGGATTTAGCTCGACTTGCAGTTCACCGCTTAGGACTAACTTCTCGAAGAGTTTGTTTTCGCCGACGTAGGTCGAGACCATTCTCTTGACCTGGCGATTTTGGAGGAGCAGACCGATGCCGAAATCGTCGATCCCGGCGTTGTTGCTAACGATGGTGAGGTCTTTGGTGCCTTTGCGGCGGACGGCGGCGATGAGGTTTTCCGGGATGCCGCAGAGGCCGAAGCCCCCCATAAGGATGGTGGCGCCGTCGGTTAGGCTGGCGATGGCGGCATCGGCGCTGGAGATCGTTTTATCCATGGCGAGGGTCGAGGAAGCGTGTTGGAAAAGCGCACAGGCTAAAGCCTGTGCCACTGGCGTCGGCGGAGGCGATGCGCTTGTCCAAAGTGGCTCCTCGGTGAAGAAGGAGTGTACTGCAAGAGGAAGTAAGGACGTAAGGAAGTAAAGAAGTAAGGAGCCGTCGGCCAGACCAGATGGACCCTAGTAACTAGTTAACAATAACCGGGACCACCCCCGGATTTTTTGTAAACGTTGTATTTAAAGGACTTAAATTTAAAGCAAGTGCTTTAGAATCAACACTTACAGGAATCCCTCTAACCACTGATTCTAAAGGGATTGGCGCAGGGGACCACGGGCCGTCTTTCTGGCCTGCATTTTAGCCTCGAAGTTCGGCCCTTTCGCACTCAACGGCCCTCAAGGCAAAAAAATAGCGGCTCGAAGCCGCCGCTCGGTCAGAGTTTACGTGCTTTGACCTGAAGAAAGAATGAGACATTAGGCGGTAATTGTCAAGCAAATAATATGGTATCGACGGAGAGGGGTGGGGTGCGGCATGGGAAGGTAGCGATCTGTAGCAGTTCGCGTTGAGCGTAGGGCCCGAAGGCTGCGCGTAGATCACGGCTGGCGGAGGGCGGACCGGCAGGAAAATCGGATCATTCGGGCCGCCCCAAGACGGACGATTTGTTTTGGTTCTGGCATAAATCAGAAATATCGATATTATAGAGGCATTTGTTTCGGTCTTCGGGCGTGGTTCACACTTGTCGAGAATGGACAAAAATGAAAATCAATGAGACGTGGTGCGTGCGGCGCGGGCGGCTTGCGACGATTGCTCTTCTATTCGCCGGGGTAATGTGTGGAGTGTTGGGATTTGGCCGTGCGGTTTTCGCACAGCACCGGATGCATGGGCAGCAGGTGAAGGAAGACCGGAACCATGCGTGGATGAATGCGAGCCTTTCGCCGGATGAGCGGGCGGGCATGGTGTTGAAAGAGATGACTCTCGACGAGAAGATTGATCTCTTGCACGGGATGGGCATGCCAGGATGGCCGAGGGAGGTGCAGAATCCGGAGCCGGAACTGGGGAATGGCGGCGCGGGATTTATTTTGGGAATACCGCGGCTGGGGATCCCGTTTGTGCAGATGAGCGACGCGGCGTATGGCGTGCGGAGCAGCGCGGAGAATGGGCGGTACTCAACGGCGCTGCCCTCCAATGTTGGGGCAGCGGCGAGTTGGGATACGGAGTCGGCGTGCGCGTTTGGGACGGTGATCGGAAAAGAGTTGCGCGCGCAGGGATACAACATGACGCTGGGCGGCGGCGTGAATGTGACTCGAGAGCCGAGGAATGGGCGAACGTTTGAATACATGGGCGAGGACCCGATTCTAGCGGGGACGCTGGTCGGAAATTTGATGAAGTGCGAGCAGGCGCAGCACGTGATTGGGGACATCAAGCATTATGCGGTGAATGATCAGGAAAGCGGACGGAACGAAGTGAACTCGATCATCGGCAAGCGGGCGCTGCGGGAAAGCGATTTGCTGGCGTTTGAAATTGGCGTGGGGATTGCGGACCCGGGAGCGGTGATGTGCTCCTACAACGCGGTGAACGGAGATTTTGCGTGCGAGAACAAGTATTTGCTGACGGATGTGCTGAAGAAAGATTGGGCCTTTAAGGGATTTGTGGTTTCGGATTGGGGCGGGACGCACAGCACGGTGAAGGCGTCGGCGGCGGGGTTGGACAATGAGGAGCCACTGGATGAGTTTTTTGGAGCGAAGCTGAAGGAAGCGGTGGAGGCTGGAAAGGTTTCGACGGCGGAGCTGGATGAGCACGTGCGCCGGGTGCTGCGGTCGGAGTTTGCGTGTGGGCTGGTCGATTATCCGATGCAGAAGGGCGTGGTGGACGTTGAGGGCGATCTGAAAATCGCGCGGAAGATTGAGGAGCAGAGCGCGGTGCTGCTGAAGAATGCGGATGGGCTGCTGCCGCTGAACGTGGCTGCGGTGAAATCAATTGCGGTGATCGGGCCGCACGCGAATGAAGGGATGATGTCGGGCGGCGGGTCGGCGCAGGTGGACGCGCCGGGGAGGGCGTCGGCGGGATGGATGGCGCAGGTGTGGTTTCCGCCGTCGCCGGTGGGCGTTCTGCAGAAGAAGTTCCCGGGCGCGAAAGTGCAGTTTGATTCGGGGAAGGATCCGGCGAGCGCGGCGGCCCTGGCAAAAAATTCGGATGTGGCGATTGTATTCGCATACCAGTGGGAAAGCGAAGGGATGGACCTGGAGAATTTGTCGCTGCCAGTGAATCAGGATGGGATTATCGAGGCGGTGGCGGCGGCGAATCCGAAGACGATCGTTGTGCTTGAGACAGGAACGGCGGTGACGATGCCGTGGCTGGACAAAGTGGGCGCGGTGTTGGAAGCCTGGTATGGGGGGAGCGACGGCGCGCACGCCATTATGAACATTTTGAACGGCGACGTGAATCCGAGTGGGAAGCTGGCCATGACATTTCCGAAGAGCGTGGAGGATTTGCCGCATCCACAGCTCGTGAAGCCGGGACCGGGAGAGAGCGGAGAAGCAGCGGTGATGAGGACGGGGCAGGCGGAGCCGACGTTCAGCGTGCACTATGACGAGGGGTTGAAGGTTGGGTACAAATGGTACGACGCGGAGAAGAAGGAGGTGCTGTTTCCGTTCGGGTATGGGTTGTCATACACAACGTTTGCGTATTCGGGATTGAAGGTGACGCCAGGGAAAGAGACGACGGTGAGTTTTACGGTGAAGAATACGGGGAGCCGCGATGGGGCGGAAATTGCGGAAGTTTATGCGGCTTTGCCAGCTAGCGCTGACGAACCGCCAAAGCGGCTGGTGGGATTCAGCAAGGTGTGGTTGAAGGCGGGGGAGAGCAAGGAAGTGAGCGTAAGCGTCGGCAAGAAATATTTGTCGATTTATAATGAGGCTAGCGATGGGTGGAAATTGGTGCCGGGCGACTATACATTTATGGTGGGCGGATCGTCGCGGGAATTGCCGCTGCATGAGAAGGTTGAGCTGAGATAGGC
>JBARCY010000361.1:0-8943 GCA_049794595.1 Candidatus Acidiferrum sp. | reverse complement strand
GCGCGACGGTCTTGCGCCCGGGATGCTCGGTATCGAGGGGGGTGGTCCACAGCACGATGTTCTTGCCGTCGAATGTGCCGTCGCTTTGGCGAATCGACATCGTCGTCTGCCGCGAGTCGTACCACACGGTGGTGAAGCGATTCGTTTTGGAATCGAAGCCGGAGATTCCGGTACCGGTGCCCTTCGTTCCGTCAGCATTGAAGAAGGTAAAATCCGACTGCAGAAACTTCCCGTCCTGGATCATGTACTGCTTACAAGTGCCTTTCGTTACGATCGGCTTCCCGTTCATCGGGAAGAACGTCTTGACGACGTCCCAGTCGCCCGCAAATTGCGCGAGCAACTTCTGACCGGCGCCTGGCC
Organism: Candidatus Acidiferrum sp.; assembly: GCA_049794595.1. GTDB lineage: Bacteria > Acidobacteriota > Terriglobia > Acidiferrales > UBA7541 > Acidiferrum. Next base: position 8,583 of record JBARCY010000361.1, on the reverse strand, counting down.
CGTTCGGCGGCTCATATTGATTGTGGGTTTGCTGCGCGACTGCGGCAGTGGCAATAAGCAACGTTGCGATAATCCATTTCCTCATGCTCTTCATGGTTCGCCGATGATATGCGAAAATCGCAAGCCTTGCACGCCTTTTGGGTTAGCGAGCTGAAACTCGCAATAGGTAAGGTCAAAAATCCTAGCGAGCTTCTCCTTGAGTTCAAATGTCGGAAGGCGAAAGCCGGCTTCGGCGTCAGCCTTTCCCTGCTCCCGTTGGCTGCCCCAGCACAGCATGCCCAGCCACAGCATAAGCACTACGCGGAGATTCGCAGTTCCATATCAAGAGTACCGGCCCTCCTTACTTGCCGATTCCCAAACCTTGGGCGATCTCATTTCCCTGCGCGTCATACCGCACTAGATTCGCGATGAAGTCCCGATTAACGCCGTTGTCGGCCTGGTGGTTTTACGTCGCTTGGCCGGGCCGTGAGCATAGTTAGGATTCATTTTCCGAATGGAATAGAGGTGTCGCCGGGAGCCGCAAACGCCGGTTTTGGCCGGTGAGCCAGTTTTTCCCGATAGGTGGATTTGTCAGCGGATGACGAGGATGCGCGCGCCGACTTTCAACTTCTTCCAGGACTTGTCGGCCGTATATATGGGGGCCTTCAAAGCAACACCGAGCGCCAAACAAGCCCGGTCACCCAAGGACAATCCAAGCGGACGCGTTTGCGCGACCAGATCGCCCACCAACCTAGCGTGCGCGGCGGCGAAGGGAACGGCTTCCCGGATGGGCCCCAGTGCAGCTTCCCACGCATCATCTGGGCTGAGGCCCCGGCCGACAAGTTTGCCGTGCACTTCGGCCAGATTCACGGTGCTGATGGCCGCGCCGCTCAAGATCTCCGGCGTCAGCGTTTCGCCTCCAGACTCCTGATTGAGAATGGCGAGCAGGGCCGAAGCGTCCAGCACAACTCTATTCATTTCGGGCGGCCTCGCGGCGCTCGGCAATCAATTCGTCCACCAGAGAGGTACCCGGCTTCACGTGCTTGCGGACCAGCCGCTGAGCCCGCTCGATGTTGCGTTTCAAGGTGGTGATGCGTAATTCGTCGTCTTGAATCTGCAGGACGACCTCGTCGCCGACACGGATCCCCAGCCGCTTGCGAAACGAAGCAGGAATCACCACGCGCCCGTTCTCGTTGACACGCATCCGTGTTTTTAGCTTCATGTCATTTCTCCATTTGTGACACTATCATAGCACGTGTCATACTGTGTCAGAAGTGTCATTTCCAAGAGACGAGCACTAGGCCCATATTGGCTATCCGCGGACTGGGTGCCGCACACGCCGGTTTTGCGGGTGCGGGTTTAGAGCTCCCTGCAACCCCGATGAGCATCGCATCGCCAAAAGCCTTGGGATTCTAATTCACATTTTTTGGTGGTGGGTCAGCTTCCGATAATCCGACGCAATATAAAAGGGAGTTGACAACCTAACCACCGAACACTCGAGTCCGGCGATAATTCCCGAATTGCCGACAATACAGCCGGAATATGCCGGCTTCTACGTGCATCGAGGTTTTTGTGCCCCTCTCACTGCCGAAACACAGGGTCTTGTTATACAAGGGCTGATACACTGCACGAAGTTGGCATAGGAGGACTCATGGAGACTCCTGCTCCGGTTCAGTCCGCATCAGACCGTTACCCCCAAGCCGCTAGCCCAATCCACACGATCTTAGTGCTCGTCGCGATGGGCGGCTGGACGATCGGACATAAGATTTTTGCAGATCAATTGAGCGCGACGGCTAATCCGAACCACGTGCGCTTTTATGTAGCCACCCTTTCCTATGAATGGCTCATGTTCCTTCTGGTAGTGGCGGGCGTACGGCGTAGTGGCGCGTCTGCTCTCATGGTTCTCGGAGAACATTGGCATTCCGTCCGCCAGGTGCTGCGGGATATTGGAATTGCCGCTGGGTTCTGGATCGTTGCGGCAATTCTCCTTTGGATAATTGGCTGGCTTCTGCGCGTCGCCGCTCTGGGTCGCAATGTGTCCATGCTCCCGCATGGAGGTATCGAACTGACATTATGGATAGCGCTCTCAGTTACCGCCGGTATTTGCGAGGAAACGATCTTTCGAGGTTACCTACAACGGCAGTTCATGGCCCTGACTCAGAGCGCTCCCGCCGGCATTCTCCTTTCTGCCGCGGCATTCGGCGCGGCTCACGCGTACCAGGGCTTCCGGATGGTGATTCTGATCGGCCTGTACGGCGCAATGTTCGGGATTCTAGCCTATTGGCGCGGAAGCGTTCGTCCTGGAATGATCGCTCATGCGTGGAACGATTCATTGAACGGAGTGCTTGCAAGTTTAGTGAAGCATTAGGGTCTCTTTGCTGCCAGTGATGGGAAGTCAGTCAGTGAGGATGTAGTCCGCTTGGGGTGGCGGGCTCAGATCTCACTGCAAGCGCGGCGAGAATCGCATCGCCAGCTGCCCATGAATTCTAGTCCGAGGATTACTTCCGGGTTGCCGACAACTCGCCCAGAACCTCATCTTTACGCTTCTCAGAATCCCGTTTGCGCAGGTATCGTAGACCCATTCGTACTCTTCTCCGAAGGAGCATGGGATGCATTTTCAAAGACGCCAACTGCTTCAAACTCTGTCATTTGCTTTCGGGTCGAGCTTCATCTTGGGACGGAACCAACTCGGCATAGCGGCGGAGACAGCCGTACCGCCAAAGCTCTCACCTCCCCTTGCAGGGGCTGCTGTTCACGATGGCATCGCTGGAGGAACGGAAATGGAAAAAGTGACCGGAATCGGAGGATTCTTCTTCCGAGCCAAAGATCCGAAAGCGATGGGGCTTTGGTACCAGCAACACTTGGGGATCTCGGTCATACCAACGAGCTACGGGGAATCACCTTGGCAGCAAGAGGCCGGACCCACCGCTTTCGCTCCATTCAAGGAGACGAGTGGCTATTTCGGCGATACCACCAAGGTCTGGATGCTGAACTTTCGAGTCCGGGATCTCGACAAAATGGCGGCCCAGCTACAAGCCGCTGGAATCGAGGTCAAGATGGACCCGCAGTCTTATCCCAACGGCCGGTTTGCCCGCGTGCATGATCCTGAGGGAAATCCGATCGAATTGTGGCAGCCTAAGGTTCCAGACACCAAAGGCTAGGTTGCAAAGCAGTTCAGGACTGTTTCTGTATTTCTCCTTGATTACGGACGATGCGGAAGTAGCCGAATTGCTTTTGGTTGGCCGACCATCCAGGAGCTACAGCCTTAATCAACGCAAGCGCGTCTGAGGACTAATATAGCGGGTCGGTGCGGATGGTTCTGTGCGTTTCGGAACCTCTTAGCTTCGCGAGCCGTATATGAGCTTGGAAGGAGTGCAAGATTGAAAACGCGAATTTTGCTTGCTTGTTTTTCGTTGTGTATTTGCTTTGGTTCAGTATTTGCGGTTTCACAAACATCCCCATTTCAATTCCTGCAAAAGCCTGGACCGTATCCGGTAGGGTTGAAGGTCGTCGATCAGTATGATCACTCGCGCACCTACCCTGCCTCCTCCAAGAACTTGTCAAAGTCCTCTGTGGGCGATGATGCCCGTACCTTGCAAACACTGATCTGGTATCCATCGCTGAGAAGCACAGGCAAGCCGATGACGGTTGGCGACTATACCCAGCTGGCCGACACGGAGATCCACTTCGACGCGCCCCATCCTGAACAGAATCGATGGCGTTCGCTGTTGAAGACTTCGTCCGAGATTCCGTTGTGGGCGGTGCGGGATGCGAAGCCGGCAAAAGGGCATTATCCGGTTCTCATTTACGCCCCCAGCGATTCTTCTGTTTCGTGGGAGAATGCCGATCTGTGTGAGTTTCTTGCCAGTCATGGCTACGTCATTCTTGCGAGCCCGTCGATGGGGGCATCCACACGCGACATGACGGACGATCTGGACGGGATCAACACGCAGGCTCGCGACATCTCGTTTCTCATCACGTATGGCAAAACGCTTCCCGATACGGATTTATCCCAGGCCGCCGTGGTGAGTTGGAGCTGGGGCGGAGCTTCGAGCCTGTTTGCGGCAGCGCGAGACCCCCGCATCGATGCCCTGGTCTCCATGGACGGCAGCATGCGCTATTACCCGGGCCTTGTGAAGATGGCGGGCGATGTTCATCCAGAGCGGATGACCATACCGCTTCTTTTCTTCACTGCAGAACATGCGAACTTTCTTGAAGATCTTGACAAATATTATGATGGTCCTCCGGCAGACATAGTGGGTCCAAACGTTCTGAACGCCTGGATACACGGCGATCTCCTCACCGTGAATATGCTGGGCATGGCGCACCCAGAGTTCAGTTCGATGTTTCAACGCAGGGAGAGCGCGCAGCGCTTTGCGGAAAATCAGGTAGCCGATTACGGACGGGATGACGCCAACACGAGTCATGCCTGGGTTGCGCTCTACACGTTGAACTTCCTGAATGCCTACCTGAAACACGATGCTTCGGCAAAAGCGTTTCTTGAGAGAACCCCAGCAGAGAATGGCGTTCCGAAACACTTTATGGGCATAACGTTTCGTCCCGCGCAGAAACTATCTCCTCCGAAGGCCAAGTGATCTCACGATCACGTCCTAGATGACTGCGATCCACGCGCATTGTATGGAACCCCTTTTGGGCGAATGGCAGTTGCACGAAACTTTCGACCTGATGCATCCAGCTCCGATTTTGTTGAGAGAAGAGTCTCAACCGGTAATGACAAGTCGGCTCGCAGGTAGTGATCTCCGCTTGTCATCGATCTTGGGCAGATGACGGGCTAGCCAGAAACTGATCCCTGCCCAATTTTTGCTTGACGAACTGTTACTCCTGGTATATAGTAGTCGCTGGATACTATTGCGCCGTCTTGTCATAACGCCAGCACCTCGCTGGCGTTTTTGCTTTGCGAAGCCCATCAGTAGTCCTATCGGGATTCGTCGCTCACCTGTTTTTCGTGCCATGCGCGGCGGCCGTAGGCACTTTCGGCGGGGGGCAGACGCATAGGAGCTAGCTGCGGAATAGTTGTTTTTCAGACTCTATGGAAAGTTCCAAGCTTTTGTTTGCAGCTCCTCCCAGTCAAACCGGATTTTGTATAATTCTGGTGGAATTTAGTCTCAGCAAGTCATTTGGAATCAACATTTGCATAATTTTTTCAAAACAAACGACTTTATGTCTCTTTAGAATGAGTATTTACGAAAAAACAGGGGGGGCCGATCAGCTCAGAGGGGACAAAGCGACACTATTGTTCGGAGACGCGCCGGCTCAAATCTGCAGGTGACGCTGAACGAGCTTGCGGAGCTTGTCGCGGTCTTCGTCCTTCATGTGCACAAATTCCACGCCGCTTCCGTCTGGTCCGATATTGCGCACCACGGCGGTAAAGTGAATCTTTCGCAGCCCGGAGCGAACTTCCAGCTTAATCGAATCTCCAACGGTAAGCTTCTTCGGCGATTCCAGGTACGCCCCGCCGAGGCTGATGGTTTTCACGCGAGCCAGTCCGACCTGGGACCCTTCAATCTGCGCGCGCAGCGGCGATTCCAGAGGAACGCGTACATATCTCCGGGGAACGACGTAGCTGCCATTTGCCTGCGGGGCCGATTCAAACGCCGCACGTGCCCGCGCCGAAGCCGGCCGGTTTTCGAGCATCGCCAGCGCATCTTCCGCTGCCGCGCGCAATCCCGAGGGTTCGGCGAACGCAAGTCCTTCGCGGCCTTCCGCCAGCATGCGCAGTAACTCCGCCGCTTCGACGGCGCGCATTCGCCCGATCGCTTCAATGGCCTTGATGCGCACGAAAAGGTCGCGCAGAACTTCGTGCTCGCCGGCGGCAATTTCCATCAATTGCGGCACGGCGGTCGTTTCCTGCGCCAGGCCGATTTGATCGATCATCATCGGAACGACCAGCGGATGTGCGTCCGCCAGAACCGCGGAGAAAACAAAAGCCGCGCTATGCGACGAACCGGCATTGGCCGGACGCGAAAGCTCGCTCACCGCCAGGTCCTGCAAATTCCATTCCCAGCTCGCCAGCGCGCGCGCGAGGCCGCGCAGCAAACGTTCCGAGTCGGCGGCCGCGAGCAGCTTGATCGCCGCGCTCACGCGCTGACGGCGCGCTTCATACAGCCGCGTCTCGAGAAGATTCAGCACTGGCACGCCGATAGCTCGCAGCAGCCGAGCCATCGCTGCCAGCATTTCGGCGCCGCGCGCTTCGGTCAAGAGCAGGGTCAATCGATCGAGGAGCCTTTCCGGGTCGCGTTGCAGAAGCCGCGGCAGAACCGGATCCAGCGGACGGTTCGCCAGCGCGGCATCGACCAGAAGCAACCAGCGGTCTTGCGCCACCAGACCGCGGGCCAGTGCCGCCATGTGATCGTGCTCGGTGTCCTTGGGTACCCTTTCGAGCCCTACAAGAATATTTTCGAATCCCCCATAATCGCCGCGAGTGACCGCTACCCGCCCAAGTGTCTCGAGGAACGCGGCAAGCAATGCAGCAGTTTCAGGAATGGTTTCTTTCTCAAGGGCTTTCATCGTCCCGCGGCTCAAATCCTCCGGCAATTGATTTGGCCAGAGCGATTCGATGATCGGCGTCATTTCATTCAGGCCCGCCGCAACCGCCCGCCGCGCGGAAGCGTTCTCATTTTCAACGCGCCGCGAATAGTTCAACAGAATATTTCGTGCTTCGCGCCGCGGAGCATCCGCTCCAGTTTCCGCCAATTGACCGAGCGTCCGCTTTAGCGCCACAATCGGCACACACCACACGTCCGGCCCGCGCTGTACGGCCGATTTCTCTCGCGCAGGCAATTCCAGCCAGAATTTCTCGACGACCTGTTCCCGGTGCGTGTCGTTGGCCCACGCGCTCGCCAGCAAAGATAAGTGCTGTGAAGAGTGCGGGCCGGTATATCCGCCCGAAGAGACCAGCACATCGCTCAAGCGATGAAACGTCTGGCGCACAGAGACGGGCCGAAGCGTGCCGGCGGAATACTCCGCGCTTAGGAATTCCAATATCAAACTTTCAGAAAGGCGCAGCAGATAGGGCTGCGGATGTTCGCCCTCGCGTGGAGGATACTGCGAAATGGAGCTGAGCAGCATTCGTACGGTTTCGCGGCTGGCATCCTCCATCGCACCGTGAATCGCACGCGCCGCCTCTTCCGGTGAAAGCCCGCGCGCCGCTTCCAGCGGCGGCGTCAGGCGTGCTATCAAACGCAGCGCCCCTGCCAGATCGTCCATCTCCGGCGGGAGGATAGGGACCTCATTGACCTCGCGCGGTGAATTTCCGCCGTACGCCACAAGCGCGCCCATCAGGCTGGCCAGCACCGTATCGACCCTGCGTTCCGTTTGTGTGTTGATCGAAATCCCTTCCACGCGATTCTCCAAAAACCGCGCAGCCCACCAGCCGCTGCCCCCGCGCTTTATAGATTCCTCCGATCTCAACAACGATGCTTTGAAGAGTTGCGCGAGAGTGTCCAGTTCGCCTACATGAAATTGCCGGGCAATTGCGATGGATTGAATCCCTGCGCGCTGCAAATCAAGCGCGAGCGATTGCATTTCGCCGCGCAGATCCGGAAGATGCGCGTCGTTGAGTTTGGGTACGACCAGACCGCCGCGCTCGATGTGGATTTCCATGCCGTCCAAAGCCCCTGCGAGATCGTGCAAAGTCTCATAAGCAGTGTCCAGGCTCTGCAGGCGGCGAGGATGGTTCCTGTCGTAGATTCGCTCGGATCGAATCAACAAATGGAGGCATCGCAACGCGTGGATGATGCCGGCAGTCCTGGCATCAGGAGGGGACGAAGCCGCTTCGTGTGCGCCATGAGAGGCTGGCCGCGAAGCGTTCTTCAGTGCAGGCTCGGCGTGCGGCCGCGATTCAACGTCGTAACGCTGATCGTCGACCGGCAATATGGCCCGAAGTACCAAAACTTTCCTCCGCTTGCTTCCGCGCAACGTATTTAACCGACTGGTTAAATATGGGCCCTTGCCTTCGCAATCCCATCTAAAGATCCGCGTGAGGGCAGGGTACCCTTAGCTATACAGCAAGCACGCTGCCGGCCCCAAGGGTTCGCGAGTAAGTGTTTTGTTTTTAGTGGGTTGGATTCGTGGTCCTAGAACTTGAAGACAACGTCTGTTACAAAAAGTTACGTTCTAGGTAGGGGAAAACCGAGTTCGATGCACCCTCTTGCAGGGAATTCGGCTCTCTCAGGCGCCACGCTTAAGACCTCTATAAGCCTATCGGGGCCTTAATGTTTCCTGAATGCTGACCGTCCCGCCTTCGCTGGCCTGCACGGTTCGTCTCACTTGCTGGTAACCAGGGAGCCTAACGACCAATGTGTGCAGACCCGCAGGCATCTGAACTCGCGAAGGAGTTGTTTGTCCGGTTGTAGTCCCGTCCAGGAAGATCTCAGCGCCCTTAGGAGTCGTATCGACTTGAGCCCAGGCAACTCTGGAGTTAAGTTCAACAGAGAGTTGTGTTTGAATATTGTCCTTCACCTGTACTTTTCCGGCGTAAGCTTCGTATCCCGGCAGACGCACCACCAGGTTGTAATTGCCCGGCGCGAGAGGCAATGTCAGCGGGGTTTGGCCGGATTGCTTTGCTCCATTGATGAATACGTC
>JBARCY010000360.1:0-8768 GCA_049794595.1 Candidatus Acidiferrum sp. | reverse complement strand
GAGTCTGGTCCAGCTCGTACTTCTGGGTTCCTTGATTATAGAAGATAGTGAAGGCCGTTTGGGTTGGCTGGGCGCTGCCATTTCCCGCCGTGATGATGGAATCATGCTGAGGGTCGTACTGCCATTGACCGCCTTCCCATTGGAGGGCGAGCTGGTCGGAAAAGGGCGTTTGTGCGCCGTAACGCAGGGATTGGTCGTAGCTGGCGGCGACGGCGACAACTTCGTCGGGCAGGCCGTCGGTGGTCAGCGTCACGGAGGCCCAGTGGGCATTGGCGGGGATGGTCTTGGTGCCTGGCAGAGAGGCCACGTCAATTCGCTGGGTCTCGAAGGGGGCTAGCTGGAGCGCCGCGGCGGGTGCTTGGCCATCGGCGGAGTCGCTGTGCCAGTGGAAGCTGAGACTAAGCTTGGCGATTCTCGCGATGTTGTTGTGAATGAAGAGTTAAGGATGGAGCGTTGTGCCGACCGGGAAAGCCAGGGCCGGATCAGGGTTCGAGAGGGCAAGCATGGGAGCGCGGAGAGTCCAAACGCCGGTTCCGGCGTAATCGCGTTCTTTCAGTTGTGCTCGCGGGTCGTAATCGAACATTTTCATCACGGCGGAAAAGCCGCCATTTTGGTCGAAGACGACGTGCAGGGTGTCGAGCGAGCCGGCGTGGGAGGCGGCAGAGACCTTGATGCCACCGTAGGAGCCCGCGAGCTTGGCGGTGGCGAGAAGCTGACGGACGGAGACGCGGTTCATGCCGCGAGGCGGAAGGCTCAGATTCTGGATGGAGGCTTTCCCGCTGTAATCGAAGAGTGACAGGACAAGCGGGAGGGGGGTTTGGCCTTGATTTGTCAGGACGAGATAATCATTCGCAGTGTCGTTGGGGAGCCACCAGATGCCTTCGCGGCTGCCGACGTTTTCGGTTTGGTCTTCGCCAGTGGCATCGATGTGAAAGGCGAGCGAATGACCCACGCCCATCATCATGGCGACGGCATACAGATTGATTTGGCCGGGGGCGCGGTAGCGGAGGGCGAGTGAGCCATAGGCGCCGATGAGCTGAGGCGCGGAACTTCCAATGGCCGTGGCGATATCGAGAGTCTTGACTTCCTGCGGTTGGACTATGACGGGGAAAAGAGGGGTTTCGGTACCGTCAGCGGCACGGAGGACGGGGGTCACGGTCAGAATGTGGCCGACCTGATTGTTGCGGAGCTGCAATTTGGTGCGCCAGCCGGTTTCGGTGGTCCAGTAGGAGATGAATTGCTGCTGGTCGACGGCAGGGGGCGGTGCCGGGGGAGGCGGAGCTTTGTCGGCAGACAGAGAGGATTGGGCTTGTGCGTGAGCAAACTGCGGCGCAAGCGGGAGAAGGAACAAGGGCAAAAGGGGAAGCAGGAATGAGCGGATGCGCCCAGGGGACGTAAGGAGCATGGCAACCTCACACAGGGCAGGATAGGGCGCGATAATGGCGCTGACGGCGACCCTTGTCAAGTAAAACTTATGTGATGAGAGGGAATGAGAAGCTATAAATTTACTTCTTGACTAAAGGCCAGAGATGGGGAAGGAGAGAGGCGTGGAGAAGTTAGCGCAGGGGAGAACAGCCGTTAGAGCGAGGTTGGCATGGAGCAAGACGTGTTTGTGAGGTTGCGTGCGCGGGAGGGGGAAAGGTGTGGAGTGGAGGAGGCACTGCTGGAAGTCGCGGTTGGCGGTGAGATGAAGAGATTTCTCGCTTCGCTCGAAAAGACGGCGGCTGACGATTTGAAAGAGGGTTGACATGGAGGCGATCATCCCGCTTTAGGCCTTGACAACAGATGGCGTATCTAGGATAAAGGTAGAAGCTGCGGTTGCGGCGACACGTGGCGATTTAGGGCAACTTGCTCCACGTAAAAAACTGCTAAAGAGCTGTAGAGTATCCCAGAAGAATTTCTGAGACCCTCCGAGCACTTTGGCACGGAGGGTTTTTCGTTTCACCTCCCTGCTGCCCTAATCGAATCCCACGTGATTTTAGTGTGGAATAGGGTGCAGGAATGTCCGAACCATTTGAGCTACGATGTAAGTCTTGCGGAAAGACCTGGGGAAATGTTCCGCGATCCTTCTGCGAAGACTGTTTCTCCCCTCTGGAAGTCACCTACGATTACGATGTTATGAAGAAAAAGGTCGGGCGCGAAAACCTGGCTGGGCGGCCGTTCAACATGTGGCGCTATGCGGAGCTGCTGCCGCTGCCGGAGGATTTCACGCCCACGACTGCGATCGGGGGAACGCCGCTGGTGCAGGCGCGGAACCTCGCTTCGCGTTGGGGAGTCGGACAGGTCTATCTTAAGAACGACGCGGTCTGTTTCCCTTCCCTGTCCTTCAAAGATCGGGTGGTTGCGACGGCACTTGTGGCTGCAAAGCGATTTGGCCTTGAGACCGTCGGCTGCTCTTCCACCGGCAACTTGGCGAATGCGGTGGCAGCACAGGCAGCACAGCAAGGCTTTGAGGCGTGTGTCTTTATACCCGCAGACCTGGAACCGGCAAAAATTCTGAACGCCGCGGTGTATGGAGCGCGCATCGTGCGCATCCAAGGCAATTACGACCATGTGAGTAGGCTCTGCACGCAAATCGTGGACCGTTATCCGTGGGGCCTCGTGAACGTGAACTTGCGTCCGTATTATGCGGAAGGTTCGAAGACGCATGGCTTTGAGATCGCGGAACAATTGGGCTGGCGTTTGCCCGACAACGTCGTCGTTCCGATGGCCGGAGGCGCGCTGATCACGAAGATCGCCAAGGCCTTCCGGGAGTTGGTGATTCTGGGCTGGGTGGAAGAAAAGCCGGTGAAATTCTTCGGCGCCCAGGCCACCGGCTGTTCACCGATTACCGACGGCGTGAAACGCAACCTTGCGCGCTTCGAGCCGCAAAAACCGGACACGATCGCTCGTTCTTTGGCCATCGGTAATCCCGCGGACGGTCCTTTTGCCATGCAGGAAATCCGCAATAGCGGCGGCTGGGCCGAGGATGTTTCGGACCCTGAGATTATTGAAGCCATAAAGCTGGTAGCCGAAACGGAAGGCGTCTTTACGGAGACGGCCGGCGGCGTGACGGCGGGAGTTGCGCAAAAGCTTATTCGCCAGGGACGAATCGGGGCAGACGAAACGACCGTCGTTTGCATCACCGGAAATGGGCTAAAGACGACCGACGCGATTGCCGCCGAATTCCCTCTGACCGAGGCCATTGCCCCACGGCTGGAAGCCTTCGAGGAGTATCTCGACAACAAATTCAGTGTTAACGCCGCGACTGCGGCAAGTTAAGGAGAGACAGGAGAGATGCCAGTTACGATTGAAATCCCGACGGCGTTCCGGCGCTTTACGGACGGCGCGCCGAAGATTGATTGTAGTGCCGCAACCATCGCCGAAGCGCTGAACGATTTGACCGCGCGATTCCCCGCCCTTTCGCAGCATGTTCGCGACGAGCAGGGACAGATTCGCCAGTTTCTGAACGTTTATCTCAATGAAGAAGACATCCGCTTTCTTGGCGGCGAAGCTTGTTCGCTGAAGGAAGGCGATCGGGTCCTGCTCATCCCCTCGATTGCGGGAGGTTAGCCTTGGTTGCCCCGACTCACAGACGCCGTATTGAAAAAATCGGCTCCGTACTCTGCTTGCATTTCGTTTAACTTACAATCCTTTCGTCCCGAAAGTTCATCTAAGCAAGAAGCATCTACTAGCCCGAATCTAAAGAGCCTGGAGAACCGAATGGGATACTACGCACTTTTTTATCGGGAAGTCGTGCCGGATTTTATCGCGCGCAGAGGTGTTTATCGCGAGGAACATCTTGGACTTGCACGCGAGGCGCACGCTCGAGGCGAGCTGGTTCTCGCCGGGGCTCTCGCTGAGCCGCCAGACGGCGCGCTCCTCGTTTTCCGCGGCGAGAACGCTGCATCCGTAGAAGATTTTGTCCGAAAGGATCCCTACGTCCTCAATGGCCTGGTGAAGCGCTGGGAAATTCGCCCGTGGACCGTTGTCGTGGGAAACCAATAGGAGCCTCCCTGGCATGATCGCCCGTCTGTGGTCTGCTCGTACGACAAGTGCTCAATCCACCCTCTATCTCGAGCACTTTTGGCAGGTCGTGGTGCCCCTGCTTCGCAAGCATGATGGCTACCTCTCCGCCAGCGTTTTGGTGCGGTCGCATCGCGATTCGGTTGAGATTCTGGTTGTCACCGTCTGGAAGTCTTTTGAAGCGATCGACGCGTTCGCCGGTGCCGATCGGGAGTCGGCTGTCGTGACGAGCGAAGCGGCTGCCCTTTTGACAGATTACGACCGCCGTGTGCGCCACTACGAGGTTGCCCAAATGGATGGCCACACCTTCGGCCAAGCCTGATTAATTTCATTCCACAGGAAACATTCTCGAGGGGATCTTCGTTACTTACTGCAGAAGCCTCGGAGGTGTATTCATGCGTATTCCTTTCCTGCTAGCGACCGCACTCGCGTTTTCCGCTGCCCTGGGCGCGGCCCAAACCAAACTCGACGTTAAAGATATTGAAAATCACCCATTTACGGCGGATTTCAATTCCGGTGGGAAACTCCGGATGAACCTGCGTTCGGGGGATTTTCGGATCGAGGGCAGCGACAGCAACAAGATTACTGTTCGGCTTGCGGGCGAAAACGCTTATCGGGCCAGTGACTTGCGTGTTCAACTCGAAGGTTCAAACGATCTGGCGGATTTGACTGTCAGCGGGGGACCAAGCAACGGTCTGGAAGTGAGGATCGAAGTGCCGCGAAAGACGGCACTTTTTATTCGGATGCCCGCGGGAAACCTGGAACTGCGTCACACCGTTGGGAATAAGGATGTGGAGTTGCACGCCGGAGAATTGGTGATCGAGGTGGGCGACGCCAGTGATTATTCAAGAGTGGACGCTTCCGTTTATTCTGGAGGCCTCGAAGCGAGCCCGTTTGGCGAGTCGCATGGGGGACTTTTTCGCTCATTCCACAAAGAAGGAAATGGAAAATATCACTTGCACGCGCATGTTGGAGCAGGTGACCTGACGCTGCAATAGCTGACGATTCTCTTCCCCGGCGCTGCTGAAAAACAGCAACTTTCGGGCCTGCCAAGGGTTTTAAAGTACATGAGGCTCAGGCTCGCCATCTACGGTGCCGCTTCCTTGTTGTTGCTCGCGTTCCACGCTCCTGCACAGGCTGTAGCGTCTTTCTTCGCTGGCTGGCGACAACGCTGATCAAACCCTCCTTCACACGGTTTGCCCTTTTTTCGAAGTCCTCAGCGCCTTGTTACCATTTACAGTACTTCTCGTCCTGGGCTAAAGCCAATCGATGAAACCGACCGCGAATAGATTTTCGGCTGGACGCCGCCTTGCATGGTGTGTAGAGTCCGCTGCGGACCGCAAGACCCTGCCATCTCAAATTGCTTGCTTGACGGGAGACCCTAAACGATGCCGGGTTCGGCAAGCACTACTCGGACGGCGCCAGCTGAAATAACACTTCCCAAGACTCTTTCTGCAGTAGCCGCTCTGCTCGCGATTTCGGTGTTCATCAACTACATCGACCGAGGAAGTCTGTCGATTGCCGCGCCAGCACTGAAGGATGAGCTTCACTTTTCGGACGGGCAGCTGGGAATACTGCTTTCAGCATTTTTCTGGACTTACGCTGGTTTCCAGATTGTCTCTGGATGGTTGGTCGACCGCTTCAACGTGAATTGGGTCATGGCGGGAGGGTTCTTGGTCTGGTCAGTAGCCACCGCCGCGACCGGCCTAATTCACGGCTTTGAGATGCTCATGGTCATGCGGCTACTCTTGGGCGTGGGCGAGTCCGTGGCCTTTCCTTCCTATAGCAAGATCCTCGCAAAGCATTTCCCGGAAACCGTGCGGGGGCGGGCCAATGCGTTCATCGCCGTTGGAATCGCTGCCGGCCCGGCCTTCGGAATATTTTTTGGCGCGATGCTGATCGCTCGCTATGGCTGGCGGCCTTTTTTCGTCGGATTGGGACTCTTATGCCTGCTGTGGCTCCTTCCCTGGATGAGGTGGATGCCTCGGGGGCCGGGGCTCGCTGTTTCACACGACGCACAGACGCCACGGATTTCTGAAATTCTCAGGCAGCGATCCGCGTGGGGCACGTTTGGCGGGCTGTTTTCCTATAATTACCTCTCATACTTCTTGCTCACCTGGCTGCCCTTCTATCTGGTGCGCGAGCGTCATTTTTCCATGCATAACATGGGGAAGATTGGCGGTGCCGCTTATCTAACTCTGGCGACATCGGCCATGATCTCGGGATGGGTGTCCGATTTTTGGATTGCGCGCGGGGGCAGGATCACCCGGGTGCGCAAAACGTTCACCGCAGTTGGGTTGGGAGGAGCTTCCGGCTTCTGTCTGGCCGTTGTGGTGTTCTCATTTGATTCTAGGCTCGCTCTGTTTTTTCTTTTCGCCACTTGCGCCTCCGCAGGCCTATGTACTTCCAATCTTTGGGCCATTACACAGACACTGGCGGGACCTCATGCTGCAGGAAAATGGACGGGGTTACAAAATTTTGTGGGCAATTTCGCCGGAATCCTTTCGCCGGCGCTGACCGGGTTCGTGGTGGAGCGAACCGGGCATTTTTTCTGGGCGTTTGCGGCTGCCGCAGGTGTTCTGATGGCTGGTGCAATGTGCTGGGCGTTTGTGGTCGGCCCGCTCGAAGAGGTGCAATGGCAATCGAGGAGCACCTTCGCTGCTGTCGACGCACCGATGGAATGAGCAGGATATGGCGCTCTACGGGCGTTCCCATCTTCCGGTTTCGGCGGAACGAAAAATGGCTTCGATGACGGCCATATTGCCGATGGCGTCTTCGAGCGAGACCGGCACGTCTCCGTCTCCGCGAATGGCGCGCGAAAAAACGTCTCCCTGAATCGTGTATTGATCGCATGTGGGAAAAGTCTCCACGATTACACCGCCGCCGAACACATCGCGGCCATCGTCGATGAAGATGCGGCATGGACGGTCGTTCGGCGAGTTAAAGGGTATTTCGATCTCGATGCGGCCCTTGGTGCCGAGGAACTGCATCCGCTGAAAAGGTACAAGCTGCGTGCTGCACGTGAAAATCGCCTGGCCCGCGGGAAAATCGAGTATTACAGAAGCAAGCCGGTCCGTCTCGAATTCCGGGTCCCGCTCGATGAGCCCCACCACGCGCGATGGTTCTGCGCCAAAGATAAATCGCGATGTGTTGATGGGATAGCAGCCGATGTCGTACAGGCCTCCGCCGCCCCAATCCAGCACATTTCGAATGTTTGCCACGTCGCGATTGAAATAGCTGAAAGCCCCTATGATGGAGCGCAAGTCGCCGATTTTGCCGGCTCGAATCAGATCCCGCGTGCGCAGCCACTGCGGGTGCGTGCGCACCATGAAAGCTTCGCCGATTTTTACGCCGGTGCGGTTTCGCGCCGCGAGAAGCGCTTTCGCTTCGGCAACGTTCAGGCTCATGGGCTTTTCGCAGAGAACATGCTTGCCCGCTTCCGCGGCTTTAATCGACCAGGGCACGTGCAAATGATTTGGCAGCGGATTGTAAATAGCTTCGATGTCAGGGTCGGCCAGAAGCTCTTCGTAGGACCAGTAAGCCTTTGGAATGCGCAGTTTCCGGGCGATGCTCTCCGCTTTCTTCCCGTCGCGCGAAGCGATGGCGGCGATCTCGCTCCACTCCCCCAGCTGCATTCCGGGCAGCACCTTGTTCACACCAATCTTCGCCGTGCTCAACACTCCCCATTTCACTTTTTTGTTGCCCACAACTCTCCTCCTCCTCGGCCTCGCCATCTCGTTCTATCACGCATTCCGGCGCCGACAAAATGCCGTTGGCTGGCGCGAATTCGTCTTACTAGGTTGGGTGAGTGCGATCCTTCGTTTCCACCCTGCACAATTTTCTGTTCATCGCCCGTCCGGCAAGTTATCCTCTTGCGCCATGGCAACCGATCTGTCGCGTCGAGCGAGGCTGATCGCCTCAATGAAGGGAAACAACATGCAGAATACAGCCCGCAAAGCAATTTTCTCTGCTCTCTGCTTCTTCGCATTGCTCGTCGCAGCTCTACCGCTTTCCTCCGCTCCAGCGCCAGCGGCGGGCCCACAATTCTCGGTCTCATTTTCCAAAGACCGCGGCTCCCAACCGCTGGATGGGCGGGTCTTTGTCCTGCTCTCGACCGATCCATCGCAAGAGCCGCGCATGCAGATCAGTCTTTCCGTCAACACACAATTGATGTTCGGGGTTGACGTCGACGGGCTCGCTCCTGGCCAGCCCGTTGTCGTCACCGACGACAATGCCTGCGGCTATCCAACCCGCCACCTCCGCGACATCCCTCCCGGCGAATACTATGTTCAAGCAGTCCTGCACCGCTACGAAACCTTTCATCGCTCCGATGGCCATACCGTCAAACTCCCTATGGATCGAGGCGAGGGGCAGCATTGGAATATCGCGCCGGGGAATCTCTACAGCAAACCGCAAAAAATCACGCTGGGCGCGAATGCGTCCCCATTTTCAATTGTTCTAGATCAAGAAATACCTCCCATCGATCCGCCCAAGGATACGAAGTACATCAAACATCTGAAAATTCAGAGTGCGCTGCTCACAAAATTCTGGGGACGTCCGATGTATCTCGGCGCCAATGTTCTTGTTCCCGAGGGCTTCGATACGCATCCCAACGCGCGTTTCCCTCTTGCCATCTTCGAGGATCATTTCAACGACGACATGCATGACTTTCGTACGGAGCCGCCGGACCCCAATCTAAAACCTGACTACAGTGAGCGGTTTCATCTTGCTGGCTACAATCGCATCCAGCAGGAAGAGGCTTA
>JBARCY010000359.1:0-30858 GCA_049794595.1 Candidatus Acidiferrum sp. | reverse complement strand
GGCACTTCCGGTCTGGCTCCTCTCCAGTAACTCGGACAGGGACCGACCCGGCGGCTCGGATGGCATAAATCCGAACCGTCAACGAATTAAAAGAGCACGGGACTCCGTCCCGTGCTCTTTTTTTTCTGCACCAAGCGCAAGCGGCGTCAGCGGCGTCCAAAGAGTTCGCTAAGGTGGGGGACTTCTGGCCATGCCATGAAAATAAGTCCGCAGCGACATTCGAGAACGCAAACACTGATACTCAAAAAGTCCTGCTAGACTGGGAGTATGACCCTGCTCGTAATCCTGGCTCTTGGCCTCTATTCCCCTGGCGCAGGCGGGCAAGACACCCACCAGCTTATAAAGCTATTGGAAGGGCGTTATCGAGGCCAACAGACTCTCCAGGCGACTTTTCTAGAGCGCTATTCCGAGAATCGCCAAGTGGTACGCTCTGAAGCCGGGGTGGCGTATTTTAAACGGCCCGGGAAGATGCGCTGGGAATACGAATCGCCTGAAAAAGACCTCTTTCTTGTAGACGGTAAAACGGCGTGGTTTTATGTGCCAGCGGATCACACCGTAACTCGCGCACCGGCCAAGCAGAGCACGGACTGGCGTACGCCCCTGGCTCTTCTTGCGGGCGAGATGAAATTGTCGCGAGTCTGCGCGCGAGTCGAGGAAACGACCGCCGAGCAACCAGCCACGGCAGGCGACGTCGTTTTGCATTGCACCTTGCGTGGCGACCAAGGCAAAGCGCGCTCAGGCTCAGACGATGCTTCGGGAACCCAAAATGGCGGCCCTGAAGAAGCTGTTTACCTGGAGGTCGCGCCGAACACAGGCAACTTGACTCGCGTGCTTGTGCGTGAGCAGGGCGGCGTTAGCGTCGAGTTCAAGTTCGCGGATTGGCGCTTCGATCCTTCAATCCCCGATTCCTTTTTCCGATTCGACGTTCCTCGCGGGGTGGCCATCGTGAATGGCGAATCAGCTGCTGAATCAACTCCTTGAGGTTAAAATCCTGTTAAATCCGTGGCACGTTTCTCCAGGGGAACAGCCAACCATCAGGTGCTTCGCCGCATACTAGCTAGATGAGGTAAACTGACAGTCTATGGGGGAATTTGTCTGCCGCGTCGCGGATGCCAACGGACGGGTCTTCTCGCACGTCGAGGCTGCGAGTTCATTAGCCGAAGCGCGCCAGAAACTGGCCGAGAGGGGTTTGTTCGTCTATTCCGTTCGGACTCGCAGCAGTTTTCTTAGCGCCTTTATCAAGAACCGCAGCGATCGCCAAGTCGGCGGCTCGGACTTCCTGATCTTGAACCAGCAGTTCAATACCCTGATCAAGGCCGGTTTGCCGATTCTCCGTGCGTTGGATCTCCTGGCTGATCGCGCCACCTCACCGAAGCTTCGCCCGATCCTCTCGAAAGTACGCGACCGCGTTCGGGAAGGGAAGTCTCTCTCGGAGGCCATCGCTGAGGCCGGCGTGTTTTCCAAAGTCTATTCGACGGCCATTCTAGCCGGCGAGAAGAGCGGAAACCTGTCTGGAGTCTTGGACTATTACATCGCCTATCAGCGGGTGAGCACCGGAGTTAAAAAGAAAATTCTCGCTACGTTGGTCTATCCCGTTCTTCTGATCACTGTTGCCTCCATCATCGTGACGTATCTCGTGACCTTTGTTATCCCCAAGTTTGCGCAGCTGTATCGCGACCTGAATGTGGAGTTGCCCAAGCCTACACAAATTCTGATCGCCATCACTGTTGACTATCGTTTCCTCGTTATCGGCGTCATCGTGTCCCTATTTCTCGGAGCTTTTGGCGTCTTTCTTTGGTCCAGGACCGCGGAAGGCGGCGAAGCGTTTGACAAGCTAAAGTTCCGCATCCCCGTCCTTGGCGATACTCTGCTGAAGTTCCAGGTTGCCCAATTTTCGCGCACCCTGGCTACTCTCCTTACGGGCGGCACTCCCTTGGTAGCGGGTTTGCAGACGGCCTCGGACGCGATCAGCAGCAAACTGGTTCGTTCCACGGTCACGCAAGCCACCCAGATGGTCCGCGAAGGCGAGTCGCTTCACAGCGCCCTGGCGATGAAAGGGACTTTTCCCGCGCTTGCCCTGGACATGATCGAAGTCGGCGAATCCAGCGGCGCGCTGGCACCCATGCTCACGAGCGTGGCTGAATTCTACGAAGAAGAAGTAAGCGTCAGACTTTCGGCTCTGGTGGCCATCATTGAACCCGTTATTCTCGTGTTCATGGGCTTGCTGGTAGCCTTTATTTTGATTTCACTCTATCTGCCGATCTTTTCGTTCTCCCTTACGGGGACGACGCCAAAGTAGGCAAAGGGAAACTGTGGCTACACAAGAACATAATTTGACCCAAACCGATGGCTCGGACGCTCTTAATGAGCGCGAGTTCGCGCGGAAGCTTGCGCAGAGATACCGCTGCGCCTTTATCGATCTAAGCGAGCAACGCATTGATCCGGAACTCTTCCGAACCATTCCTGCGGACTTGATGTTCCGCTATAACTTCGTCCCACTCGAAGTGCAGAACAATTTACTTTCCATTGCCGTTGCCGACCCGAGCCAGGTGTTGCTGAGCGACGAACTGCCTTTGCTGCTCGGCAAGAAGCTGGCCATCAAAGTGGCAACGGCGCGGCAGATTGGCGACCTGCTCAAGCGTACCGAGCAGTCCCAGCGCGTCCTCGAGCAAGCCACGGAAGCATTCACGCTCCAGGTCTCGAAGGAAGAAGAGGAAAGCGAAGAGACCATATCCGGAGACCGGCTGACGCGCGGCGACACTTCGGTGAGCCCGGTGGTGCGGCTAGTCGAGACCATAATTTTTACAGCCTTGGAACGGCGGGCGAGTGACATCCACATCGAAGCCCGCGACGCCGAAGTGGCCGTCAAGTACCGCATCGATGGTGTTCTGCAGCACGCCATGCAGCCGATTGCCAAAGAGTGGCATTCGACGGTTCTCTCGCGCATCAAGGTGCTCAGCGATTTGGACATTGCGGAGCGCCGCGTCCCGCAGGATGGCCGCTTTCGCGTTAAATACAAAGGCCGCTTCATCGACTTGCGCGTCTCGATCATGCCCGCGAGCCACGGCGAAGACGCCGTTCTGCGCGTGCTGGATAAAGAAACGCTTTCTGAGAAGTTCCAGAGTCTAAGTTTGGATGTAGTCGGATTCTCAGACTTGGAGGTCAAACGCTTCCGGCGCTACATTCAAGAGCCGTATGGCATGGTGTTGGTCACTGGCCCTACCGGATCGGGCAAGACCACTACGTTGTATGCCGCGATCAATGAAATCAAGACCGACGAGGACAAGATCGTTACCATCGAGGACCCGGTGGAGTACCAGCTCAAGGGAATCACGCAAATCCCCGTGAATGAGAAAAAGGGCCTCACGTTTGCGCGCGGCTTGCGTTCCATCCTGCGCCACGATCCGGACAAGATCATGGTCGGCGAGATCCGTGACGAGGAGACCGCCCAAATCGCGATTCAATCGGCGCTTACGGGGCATCTCGTTTTCACCACAGTGCACGCCAACAACGTGACCGACGTCATCGGACGCTTCATCAATATGGGAGTCGAGCCTTACAATTTCGTCTCCGCCCTCAACTGCATCATGGCGCAACGCTTGGTTCGCGTGATCTGCCCGAATTGCAAGAGGCAGAAGAACTTTACGCAAACGGAATTAAAGGAAGCTGGTCTGGATCCCGCTACCTGGTCCTCCTTTGCGTTTTCCGAAGGCGCGGGCTGCCTCGAATGTTCCGGCACGGGCTATCATGGCCGCACGGCGATCTGCGAACTGCTGGACTTGACGGACCGCATCCGGGAAATGATTGTGGACCGCCGCCCGACTTCGGAGATCAAGCGCATGGCCCGCGAAGAAGGCATGATCACCCTGCGCGAAAGCGGGTTGGCCAAAATCCGAGCCGGGCTTACGACCGTCAAAGAGATTAATAAGGTGACTTTCGTTGAGTAGCACAGCAACATTTCATCAGGGAATCTACAAGAGCGAACTCGTGCGCCGCGTTGCGCTCTGGCTGGAAGCTACGCCGCATCCGCCTCTGGCCATCGAGATAGGCCTCGATCGTGTCGCTGGCGCGCGCTGGACGAGAACAGGTGGCCTCGATGGCTACTGCGTCGAGGTTCTTCCGTTCGGCGCCCTCGTGCCCTCCGCGGTCGAAACCAACATTGCCAATCCTGCGGCTCTCAAGACGGCCATCGCGGCCGTGTGCTCCGCCTTGCGCGCCAAGGACGAGAGTGTCGCGCTGATCTTGCCGGACCCGGTTATCCGCGTCTTTATTCAGCATTTCGAAGACTTTCCGCGCTCGAAAGAAGAAGCCGACCCCATGCTGCGTTGGAAGCTGAAAAAGAGCGTGCCGTTCGAAGTCGATGAGACGCTCATTTCCTACATGCGGCAAGCGCCTCGCGAGGCTGGCGTGGACGTTGTTACTGCCTTAGCCCGCTTGCGCATCATTCGCGAATACGAATCCCTGGCGGAAGAGGCGGGGTTGCATCCCGGGGTGGTGCTCAGTTCCTCCCTTGCAGCCATCGCTCTCGTGGAAGAACATCGGGCCGTACTTTTGGCACGCGTTTCCGGCACTTCTTTGACAACAGCGATCGTGCGCGAGGGCGTGTTGTGCGGCTACCGCTGCACGGAATTGCCCGCGCAAGGCTCCGATCTGACGCCGCATATGCTGCTCGAAGACATTTATCCCGTGGCTGCCTATTATCAGGACACCTGGCAGGAAGGCATTCAATCCGTGCGTGTGGCTGGTTTGGGCGCGCGCCTGCCGGAATTCATACGGCCGCTGGAAGAAGAGTTTCACTGCGAAGCGCACTCGTTGCTTGATAGCGCGGTTTCTGACGGGCGTATCCCCGCGGACGCGCGCCCGCTTGCCGATCGTGAACTAGAAGGTTTGGTCGGCTGGATGTTGCACCGGGGCTAAAATGAATTTTTCGCAGGATTGGAGAATTTCAGGAGCGGGAGAAGCATGAGGATTCATCTTAATCTGGCGACCAAACCTCTTGAGGCACACCGGAAATTTCTGGCCGGTTCAGGCATTCTTGGCGCTCTCGCGGTTCTTACGTTCCTCGGTTTGGGCTGGCACGTATATCTTGCGCGCAAGTCTAATGAGGAGATGCGGGCGAAAACTGCGCAAATACTGGCCCAGGTGGCCCAGATGCAAGAACAAAGTGCCTCGCTGGATCGGTTCTTCAACCTCCCCGAGAATCACAACTTGAGCGACCGCGCTGCGTTCATCAACAACTTGATCGATGCCCGCAGTTTCAACTGGACGCTGATGTTCATGGATCTCGAGAAAGTTTTGCCGGCCGGTGTTCATGTTGTCAGCATCATTCCCGCTCAGGACAAAGGCCGCGTGGAAGTGAAATTCACCGTCGGCGCTACCAGCGATGAGGCCAAGCTGAATTTCTTGAAAGCCCTCGAGGACTCGAAGACGTTCTCGAATATCCAATTGATAGATGAGCGCCCGCCTTCGCAGCGAAGTAACGGAGACCAGGTCATTGTGCAGTTGAAAGCGGAATATTCGAGGACCTGATGCAACGAAATTTCACAGTGCAAAAGCGGTCGATTCTGATCGTCCTTGGCCTGATTCTTGCAGCCGATGGCGGGCTTGCCCTCTATAGCTGGCAGTTAGCTTCCGCTCCGCAAACGTCACAGGCGGAATTCGAGGCGCAGAATTTGCGGCTCAAAGTCTTGCGGGGCGAGATTAAGTCGGCGCAGTACATCAAAGACGATATGCCCAAGACGCGGGAAGACTGCGACAAATTTGAAAAGTCGCTTCCGTCTCAGACCACCGGCTACTCCCTCATCACCGCCGAGCTCGATGAGATTGCGAAAAAGGCAGGCCTCCAAATCGTGACCAGCACCTTCAAACAGAAGGATGTTCCGAATCGCGGCATGGCCGAGGTGAGCTTGGACGCCACCGTCGATGGCGATTATGGAAGCGTGGTGCGATTCGTGAATGGCTTGCAGCGTTCTCAGAGATTCTACATTGTGGATAGTTTGGCGCTTGCCACCGATTCGCAAAGTCACTCACCCACGGGTGCTATTCGTGTGGGCCTGAGCCTCCGAACCTATTTCCGGGATGCAGCATGAAACGCAATCAACAAATTGCTCTTCTAGTGGCGCTCGTGGTGATCGCGCTAATCGTTTGGAGTTTCGAATGGACCAAGCACACGCCCGCCATGCAAACGGCCAAATCCATTCAAGATTTTAAGGTCCTGGTTGTGGAGAATCCGCAGATCCACTGGGCAGAGTTGGGTCGCGCGCAGAAGACGGAATATGCGAGCAACGGGCGTAATCCTTTCAGTCCCATCGCTCCCCCGACACCGAAGGAAATCGCGGACAAGCTGAAACAGGAGACGCAAATCAAAAATGCCGCGCCTCCACCGCCGCCGCCCCCGCCCACAGAAGCGAAATTACCTCCCAATCTCAAATATTTTGGCTATGGGACTGTCCCGGCCGGAACGGGGAGACTGGCTTTCTTTACGGACGGTGATGACGTTTATGTCGTAACGGAAGGGGGCACGCTACTGGGCCGCTACCTGATCCTCAAAGTCGGCAATGCCAATCTCGAGTTCCAAGAAATTTCGAGCGGGCTCCATGGAACGACGCCGCTCGAGGAGCAAGCTGGTTCACCGTCGTGATGAGAAACCGGCCAGCGCGGACGAAAAAGAATAAGCAAGGCGGCTACGCCTTGTTAATGGTGGTGTTTCTCACCACGCTCGTTGTTGTGGGCACCATGACCATCGGCTTGCGCATTCTCACGGAAGGCCGGCGCGAAAAAGAGCAGGAAATGATCTGGCGCGGCAAACAATATACGCGCGGCATCAAACTCTTCTACCAAAAATTTGGGCGCTTCCCCACCTCCTTGGACGACCTGACTAAACCGTCCAATGGCAATATCCGGTTCATGCGCCAGGCTTATAAAGATCCCATGAACAAGGAAGACGGCTCCTGGCGCCTGATTTACGTCGGTCCCGCCGGGCAACTCATCGGCAGCCTAAACCCGGCGGTGAGCAATATACAGATGCCAGGCGGAGCTGGGCAGCCCGCCGTGGCGGGCGCTTCACCGGCCGGTTCTGGCTCGCTACCCGGCGCTGCTGGCGGAGGCATTCTAGGCATTGGAAGCTCAACGGCTGGCGGCTTTGGTGCCACAGGCACAGGCACAACGGGAACAGGCACATTCGCACCAGGCGCAACCGCCACTGGCGCAACCGGCACTGGCTCAGCCGCAACAGGCTGTGCCGCCCCAGGAGCCTCGGGAACCCAAGGAGCCACTGTTAGCGACACAGGAACCACTACAGGAACTGACTGTCAGAGTGCGGCGACGGGCGACACGCCGACGATCATGGGCGGCAGCATCATCGGCGTAGGAAGCAAAGTCAATAAAACTTCCGTGATGGTTTTTGAAAAGTCCCAAAACTATCATTTGTTCGAATTCATCTGGAATCCCTCCCAGGAAATGGGCATCATAAGCTCGCCGGCCACGCCTGTTGGAACACCGCCTGGCGCTCCCGCGTCTGGACCGAATCCGACGGGTTCACAACCCAACCCAATGCCCCCGCTATCAAATCCTCAGACGCCAAATCCGAATCCACAGCAGCCCTAGTTTGGGAATCTGCATTCTGAATATATCCGAAGATTCGCGTGGGAAGAGATTCTCTACTCTCGCTAGAAGCTCCGCGCGCCGGCGCCACGAGGACTTCAATTCGAAGCATTTAATTGTGAATTAATAGTGCCCGCGGGGAAGAATTTCGCTGCGACTGGTGTGTTTTTCTTTGTGGAAGTTTTCGGAGCTGGCTCCGCAGAAACTCCAGACTTGCTCTTGTCGTAGGCTCGCTTCACCCGGCGGATATACGAGACCGTCTCAGCATAGGGAGGCACACGTCCGAATTGTTGGACCCGTTCCGGCCCCGCATTGTAGGCCGCCAAGGCCAAGGCTAAATCATTGTTGTAACGCTGGAGCAAGTCGTGCAGATACTGCGTGCCCGCGTCGACATTTTCTTGCGGATCGAAAATATTTTGCACGCCAAAGCGCGCGGCCGTCTCTGGAAGCAATTGCATGAGTCCGCGAGCATTCCGCCTCGAAATGGCTTTGGGGTCGAAGTTCGATTCCGCTGCAATCACGCTGGAGATCAGATCCGCATCCACGCTGTAGCGCGCCGCTGCGGCCTTCACGATTTCTTGATACGGCGCCGTTGCCACGACTGGCGGAGGCACCGGAGCAAACTCATCTTCGGGGGCGATCGAGACGACATCCGCGGCTGGAACTTCTACAATCCCGCCGCCAACTTGCAGGCGATATTTCTCGCCGATAAGCTGGTAACCCGTTACATGGAGCTGCTGCCCGCTGCGCAAATTGAAGTACTCCGCGCGCAAACCATGAGGTGCAGCCGCAAACAAAAACGCGCACGCGAGCAGAATCCGCGTCAGGCGCACGGGGCCGCCTCTCGCAGAGCGAAATGCTCGATTGCGGCTGCGACGCCACCTTCGTCGTTACTCGCTGTTTCGTGCCATCCAAACCCTTTCAATTCAGCAACGCCGTTCCCCATCACCACCGGAATGCCCGCGAAGGCGAGCATTTCCAAATCGTTGTGGTTGTCGCCGATGGCCAGCACTTCTTCGCGTGCCACGCCACGCAATGCGGCCCATTCCGCTAGCGCCGCGCCTTTGGAACACGCGGGATTGATTACATCGATCATCGAGAAGTTCCGAGTTTCGTAGACGGTCGCCGCCAGTGAAAACTCCTGCGCGAACGCCGCGCTCCGCAGGGCCGTTTCGGCCTCCCGCATCCGCGCCACGCCGCCGCTTAGCATCACTTGGAGGGGATCTTCCGTGAGGCAGCTTTCGAGCGGGTTGGCCAATCCCAGAAATTCGCGATTGCGCGTGTAATAGGCCGTGCGGATAGGGTCGTCGGAATTCAGGGATTCGACCACGATCTGATTTTCGCGGTTTCGGTCGAAAACAACCCCCACGCAATCCCGCCATGGCCGAGTCAGCTCCAGCACGCGCTCGGCAGTTTCGCGCGTTAGCAGATGCCGCAAATGCGTCTCGCCGTCATTGGTCCGAATCACCGCGCCATTGCTGACAATCATGGTAAGCGGCGCCTCAATTTGGCGCGCAATCGGAAGGGCAAAATCATAGCGTCGGCCGGTCACCAGGGCGACTTCAATGCCTCGCCGTGTTGCCGCGGCGATGGCGGCGCGGTTGGCCTCGGGCAGCTGCCAGCGGCTGTCCAGAAGCGTTCCGTCGATATCCAAAGCGATCAGTCGGACGCCCATCCTCCAAGTATACCGTGAAAGTGGGATGCTTCCGGTCTCCCCAGCGATTACTTGTCGCGAATGAATAGCCAAAAAGGCCTGTGATAGACTTTTCCCCTATGACAAACACTTCCAACCTCTTGGAGTTAGAATGCTCAGCCTGCGGGAAGAAATACGATCCTTCGATCGAGCAGCACCTCTGCACTTGCGGAAAGCCCCTGCTTGCCAAGTATGACCTGAAGCGCGCAGGCACCACGCTGACGCTAGAAAGCCTTAAATCACGCCCGCCCACACTCTGGCGCTATGCAGAAGTCCTGCCAGATGGCCCTCCAGTGTCGCTAGGAGAGGGAATGACGCCTCTTGTGCATGCCAAGAGGCTTGGAGCCGGCCTTGGGGTATTTAACCTGTTGGTTAAGGACGAGGGGCTAAATCCAACCGGGTCTTTCAAGGCTCGTGGCATGACTGCGGCTGTGACTCGTGCTAAACAATTGGGAGCAAAGGCTTTAGCAACCCCCACGGCCGGAAATGCCGGGGGTGCCCTGGCCGCCTATGCGGCTGCGGCAGGCCTTCCCGCCGTTATTGTGATGCCTGCCGATACGCCTTCGGCCAACGTCCTCGAATGCCAGGCCTTTGGCGCTAAAGTCATAAAACTAAACGGGTTAATCTCTGATTGTGGCAAATACGTCGCCGAGCGCAAAGATCGCGAAGGCTGGTACGACGTTTCCACGCTCAAGGAGCCCTACCGAATCGAAGGCAAGAAAACCATGGGCTACGAGCTCTGGGAACAGCTCGGCGGCAAATTGCCAGACGTAATTTTTTATCCCACCGGCGGAGGCGTCGGCCTGATCGGCATGTGCAAAGCCTTCGACGAGATGCAGGAGATGGGCTGGATCGGTGCCGAGCGGCCGCGCATGGTTGCAGTGCAAGCGGAGGGATGCGCTCCCATCGTAAGAGCTTGGGAAGCGCACCGCGAAAGTTCGGAATTCTTCCAAAACGCCGCCACCGTAGCTTCAGGGTTACGCGTTCCCGGACCTCTCGGCGACTTTATTATCTTGCGCATGCTGGGGCAGACACACGGAACGGCGCTGACCGTCACGGACGATGAGATGCTTCAAGCGGGGAAGGAACTGGCGTCGCTCGAAGGAATTTTTGCTGCACCTGAAGGGGCGGCAACCGTTGGCGCCGCGCACAAACTCGCAGCTTCCGGCTGGCTCAAACCGCATGAAACCGTTGTGCTTTTTAATACCGGCACCGGCTACAAATATTCGGAAGCGTGGCAACGCGCCTTGCAGGCCTGAATTCGATGACCACACGCCGGCTCTATTACGACGATTCCTTCGAACGCGAATTTACCGCGCGTGTCGTCTATTGCGAACCTCTCCCGCCTGACCTGAACTCCGGAATTACCGCGCCAGCGCTGGGTTTGCTTCTGGACCGCACCGCTTTTTATCCGACCTCCGGAGGCCAGCCAAGCGACCTGGGCAAAATCGGCGACGCGAATGTGCTGGATGTGCGCGACGAAGGCGACGAAATCATTCATGTTGTTGACCGCCGCCCCGGCAGCCCGGACGTTCTCGGCTGCGTCAATTGGCCTCGCCGCTTCGATCACATGCAGCAGCACACGGGCCAGCATCTGCTTTCAGCAATGTTTCAGGAACGTTTTGGCCGGCCGACGGTTTCCTTTCATCTCGGGACGGACGTAAGCACGATCGATTTGCGCGGCCCCGAGCCTTCGGACGAGATTCTCGAAGGCGCGGAACGCGCGGCGAACACGATTATCTTTGAAGACCGGCCGGTGACGGTGCGATATGGCACGGCGGAAGATTTGGCGGAGCTTGGTGTTCGCAAAGAAGTGGACCGGAAGGGGATTTTGCGGGCGATTGAGATCGAAGGCACCGATCTTCAACCGTGTGGTGGAACTCACGTCAAGAGCACTGGCCAGATCGGAACGCTTCTCGTGCGGCGCTGCACGAAAATGAGGCAGGATTGGCGCGTGGAATTTGTTTGCGGCGGGCGGGCTGAGCGCACCGCACGAGAGGATTTTCTGCGTCTTCGCACCGCTTCGGAGAAGTTGAGTTGTGCTCCCGAAGAACTGGTTGCGGCTGCGGAGCGCGCAGTCTCCGAACGTGATACGAATTTCAAGAGAGTACGCGCGCTTCTCCAGCGGCTCGCGGAAATCGAAGCGGGGCAAGCCGTGCGCGAGGCGTCCGCCGCCACAAACGGCCTTCGCATCGTTCAGCGGGTTTTCGACGTTGTTGAAGCGGAGTTCCTCGGCTTCTTTGCTACGGAAGTCGCAAAAACCGAAAAATCCATCGCATTGCTCGCCAGGCTCGGTTGCGGCCACGTGTTCTTTGCCCAACATCCCTCCGTGGCCAAAGACATGAACGCTCTGCTGAAAGAGGTCTTGGCAAGAGTCGGAGGCAAAGGCGGTGGCACGCGCGATTTTGCCCGAGGACGTCTCAACGATCCCACCCAAGCCAAGGAAGCCCTAGCACTCGCGAAAGAACTCCTGCTTGGCGGCAAACCGGCGGTCTGAATGTTCTCCACGCTTCGAGCGGAATGCAATTCGCTTCTGCTCGATGCGGATTGTGTTACCGGGCTAGTCCGTGGGGTTCGGTATGCAACTCGAACAACATCTCGGGCTGGCCAGCCCGCGCGGAAGAGATGCTATCTAGAGCTTGATGAGCGGCACCCAAAAGCGGTGCGTCTTCATTTAACACAATGGAGATCGGGATGTTTGAAAGCACAGGATTCAGCCGGCCTTTATCCGCGAACGACTGGCAAAAATTGCTTTGCTGCAATTTGGAGAGAATCTTGAGGACGATGCCACCAGCGAAGTAGACGCCTCCGTACGCGAGAACTCGAAGTGCAAGGTTCCCCGCCTCCGCTCCAAATGCATCGATCCACCAATCGAGGGTTTCCACGCACACCAGACAAGTACCTGCCAATGCGTTGTGCGTGATCTCGCTGGCAGATTCGGCTTCCGGTTCTTCAAACGTGGAATGAATCACCGCCGGATCTAGGAACTCGTGAAGCTTTCGGAACCCGCGCCCCGAAAATATTTCTTCGCACGATACGCGCTCCATGCGCCCTTTGAGATGTTGCAGGAGTCGAATCTCTCGTTCCGTCCTTGGCGCAAAATCGGCGGCGCCGCCTTCGGAGGGCGAGGCGCGATGCCGGTGGCCATCCCAGAAGATCATGGCCTCGCCGAGCCCTGTTCCGGCCGCAATCAGAGCCTGGTTTCCGTTAAATTGCGGACAGCCTGCGTTCAAAACGAGGAAATCTGGCGGCTGCAGATGCGGCAAGCCATAAGCTGTCGCGACCAGATCGTTGAGCAGGCTCAATTGGTCTTGTTCGAGATTCAGGCTTGAGGCGAGTCCGGACGCAGTCAGGTCCCAAGGAATATTGTTCGCCACCAGGCGCCCATCCACCACCGCTCCCGCAACTCCAAATCCCGCTGCCGAGATCTCGTTTTTTAGAGCTGCGCTAGTCTCCGCTTCAGATTCGTGGAAGAACCGTTCGATCAGTTCCTCAAGGCTGGCAAATTCCCGGGTCGCGTAGCGGCGCTTAAAAGCAAGATGGAGAGACGGACCGCGCTTTTCAAACACGGCGAGATTGCATTTCGTGCCGCCAATGTCTCCAGCGAGGATCATGTCGTCCTTTCGGCAGCCGGCGGTTCTTTCATGAAACTCGGAATTGCCCCCGCGCTAATACTCCCTTCACACTTTTCAAGCAAGGACAGATTAACATGCCGCTCATTTCCCGCATCCATGGGAATTATGTTTCAACGGAACCGCCGTATCACTAGATTGTGACGATCGGACCGGTAGAAGCCCAGAACGTACAAGACCGCTTTGCCGTTCGTCGAAAAAATCACCTGCCGGATTCGCAGCAGCGGTTCACGCCGCGGCACGTCCAGAAGATCCGACGTACGAGGATCGGCTGCCGTTGCGTCCACCTCTTCATCAGAGTACCCGATTTCAATTTTGTAGTCGCGTTCCAGGATCCCGAACAAAGATTCCCTCTGAAGCGGAGCGGAAAGCAATCCGGAGAATTGCGCAGCGGAGAGATAACAAGTCTCCAGCGCAAAGGGCTCTCCAGCCGCGTGCCTCAAGCGTTCAAGCTTGATAACACCACTTTTCGGAGAAAGAGAAAGCCGCGCGTTGGCTTCTTGTTCGTCGTCAATAATCTTTGCGAAAAGCACTTTGGAGCCAGCGGTCATGCTCCGGCTGGCCATTTGTTCCGTGTAACTCATCAGCTTGTTGAAGTGAATCTTCGGCGCCGAGACAAACGTGCCGATTCCCCTGCGGCGTTCGACGACCCCTTCGCGTTCGAGCGAGGCGAGCGCATGACGCGCCGTCATCAAGCTCACTTGATGGATCTTCGCGAGGTCGCGCTCCGACGGCACCGCGTCTCCCGTGCGCAAATCCCCGGCGTCGATGCGCTTGCGGAGACTGCCCTGAATTCTTTGGTAGGCGGGCAGCCCGTTACTTCGACTTTTCAACGGCATTCTCGCTCCCCTGATTTACGAACAGCCTATACCGAACCAGCACGATCTCGCAGCCTCCGGAGTGCAAAAACCCCGCAACTCCTGTTCCTCGTTGGATTTCCGTCCTTCGGTTCCGCGGCTCGCTGCGGGGGCCATCTCCTGTCGACAGGAGTTTAGAACGTCCGTGTGGCGATGCCACAAAACGTACTATTCGTCATTGCCGACAGAAACTCAGTGATATAGAGCACGCGCCAAGACTGCTATACATCACCTTCCCCGGCCGCTATACATCCCAACATCCATATTCCTTATAAATCATTACTTTTCGCTTGACAAGCCTAAAAGCGTGCTATATAGCTATCCGGCATCGGCCATATAGTGGTTCAGGGGTGCTGGTTGCTGTGCGGAAGATTCTGACAGTTGCGGCGAGATCAAGGAATGGCCGGAATCTCGCTTGGGAGGAATGAATATGAAAAGACTGCAATCTGTGGGGTTGAGTATTTTGTGGGTAGCGCTGCTGGCGCTTTTGTCCGGCGCGAATGCGGCGTGGGCTCAAGATGTTACCGCCACGATAACCGGAACGGTTACCGATGCGAGCGGGGCGGCGATTGCGGGCGCCAATATCACCGCTACATCGGTGGAACGTGGCGTCACCTATAGAGCTGTAACCAACGGGGACGGCCTCTACCGCATTTCGCAGCTGCCCGTCGGCAATTATGAACTCAAAGTAGAAAAGTCGGGATTTGCTTCGACCGCATACCCGGCGTTTGCCCTGACGTTGAATCAAGTCGCACGTATCGACGTCGCGCTGAAAGTCGGCCAGATGGCCCAAACTGTCGAGGTAACCGGTGCCGCGCCGATCCTGAAAACGGAGTCCACGCAGGTCGATACCATCATCGATGCGAACACCAACGTTGCGCTGCCTCTCGCCACTCGCAATTACGTCGAATTGACACTGCTCTCGCCCGGCGCCGTCCACCCCGATCCCAGCAGCTTTAATAACGGGGACAACGTAAACAGCGGCGCACGCCCATTTATCAATGGTAATCGTGAGCAGGCCAACAACTTCCTGCTCGACGGTATGGATAACAACGAGGTGTCGGACAACCTGCTCGGCTACACCCCCTCGCCGGACGCGATTGAGGAATTCAATCTCATCAGCAATAACGCGCCCGCGGAATTCGGGAATTTCATGGGTGGCATAGTGAGCGTGACCCTTAAGTCCGGCACTAACTCTTTGCACGGCGATGTCTGGGAATTCTTCCGCAATGACAAATTGAACGCGAATCAGTGGGAAAACAAGATCAATCCGACTCCAGGGACGCTTGCAATCCCGCGCGCGCCACTCCGCTGGAACATGTTTGGGGGCACCCTCGGTGGTCCGGTCATCAAGAATAAGCTATTTTTCTTCGTTGACTATCAAGGACAGCGGTTCGACCATCCGCCCGCCGGCAGCTTCTTATCCGTATTCACACCTGCCGAACAGGGAGGTAATTTTGGAGCGCTGTTGTCTGCCGCCACACCGATCCAGCTCTACAATCCCTGTCAAGGGACTACCGGGCAGAATGGCACTGCGTGCGTAGCCGCCACAACCCGAACGCCATTCGCGGGTAACATTATTCCAGCCAGCATGATTAGCCCAGTAGCAGCCGCCCTGTTCGCCTCGTCGTTTTATCCGAAGACCATCAACAATAATTTGACGAATAACGCCCTTGAAGAAACATCCACGGCCTTCAACAGCGACCAGGGTGATGTTAAGATCGACTACAGAATCTCTGACAGGGATCAGATTTCCGGCCGTTTCACCCGGGCCTTTCAGATCGATCCTTCCACCAATTCGCAACTCCTCTTCGGAAATGGCCAAGTGACGGCCCCCATTTGGAGCGCCGTTGGCGATTGGACTCATTCCATCTCTTCAAACGTCCTGAACGACGCGCGCTTTGGATGGAACCATATCGTCCTTAACACAGGAACAACTTGGGATCCTTCTGTTGGTGCCTTTGGTCAGACGATCGGAATTCCGAATTCGAATCCAACTGGGCTCATCGGACTTTTGGGCCTTGATTTTGGCGGAGGAACGCCGACCAGCCCAGGCACCGGCACGCTCACCAATATCGGGAACAGCATGGTCACGCAGAGTTTTAACAGCAAGGTATACCAGGTCGATGATTCGATCACCTGGACCCGCGGCCGCCATACGTTCAAATTTGGCGGAGAGTATATGTTCGACTCGATCACCGTTTTCTACTCTGGAAACAGCGGTGAATTGGGTGGAATCACTTTTGGCCCCAACTTCACTGCGTCCGCTGCGACTGACCCCGCAAAGAACACTGGTGAAGGAATGGCGGACTTCTTCCTCGGCTTGCCCACTGCGTTTGGGCGCGGCCTCAGCAGCGGCAACTGGGAACAGACAACTAGCATCTTTTCTGGATACGGGCAGGACACCTGGCGGGTGTCCGACCACCTGACTGTCACTCTTGGTTTGCGTTATGAAGCGCATACGCCTTGGGTGGAGGTAAACAATCAGCAAACGAACTACAACATCCAGACCGGACAGATTGAGTATGCAGGCCAGGATGGCAACAGCCGTTCCCTCTATAACGGGGTGTATGGCGCTAAAGATTTCCAGCCCCGCCTAGGTTTTGCTTACACTCCAGGGTGGTCAGGTGGCCATACTGTTTTCCGCGGCGCATTCACCGTCTCGGATTATCTGGAAGGAACAGGCACCAACCTCCGCCTGCCAATTAATCCACCGTTTGATGGCGGAGCTACTGCGGGGGGCGAATTCCAAACGCAATATCTGCTCCAGCCCCTGCCTACCACGACGGCGTCGCAGGGAATCATTGCACCGCCGCCGGCGGGTCTTTCTTGTCCGAACAATTCTTGCTTCGCCAGCACCATCTTTCGTCTTTGGGATCCCAATGTGCAACCCGCCATCGACGATCAATGGAACCTGACGGTGCAGCACCAATTCGAGGAGAAAACAACTCTCCAGGTAGGGTATGTCGGACAGGTTGCCTATCACCTGATGGTGCCCTTCAGCTATGGCCAGCTTGTGGCGGAACCCAGCAGTTCTTGCGGGACACCCCCCTGCACTGCCCCGAGCCCATTTTTTGCCGCCAACGAATCGCTGGCGAACACCATAGGCGACGCTAACGTTTCCGGCACGCAGTCGAATGGCAGAATGATGTATAACGCGCTGCAGGCCGTGCTCAAAAGAGCCGAGGGTCACGGTTTGGAGTATCAGGTGGCCTACACCTATGCCAAATGCATGTCCAACAACACCGGTTATTATGGAACTTGGACGGCTGCGAGAGCATCCTCGACCGCTTCTCCCTATTGGCAGAACATTTACGATCCCGCAGCGGAGTGGGCGCCTTGTTATTATGATGAAACCCACAATCTCACCGCCTATGCCGTCTACGAATTACCCATTGGCCAGGGCAAGCAATTCGGCAGCAGCATGAACAAGGCCGCAAACGCTGTCGTGGGCGGCTGGACCGTTAGCCCCATCGTCACTCTCCACACGGGCTTCCCCTTGTCTCTCTATACGAACGCCACTGACCCCACCGGAACGGGCTCTCGTGGTTTGCGCCCGGATTGCAACGGAACCAACACCGTATTGGGCCGGAGCCCGGCCCCTGCTGGGACAGGTGGAGGATTCCTCTGGTTTGACCCCAATAACTATACCGACCCAACGACCACTTTCGGAACATGTGCACCGCAACTCGGTGGATTGCGCGGACCGGGATTGTACAATTGGGACATCAGCTTGCAGAAAGACTTCCATCTCACAGAGCGATTCAGGCTCCAATTCCGCTCTGATTTCCTGAATGCGTTTAATCGCGTCAACCTTGCCGTTCCCGACACAACTGTGAATACGTCTACGACAGGAGTTATCCAGGCTTCCCAACCTGCCAGAAACATTCAGTTTGCGTTGAAGCTCTATTTCTAACCCCCAATGCACGTATAATGAGGCAGGCGTACACCCCCGCCTGCCTCATTTTTCTTTTGTAGATTCTCTCCGGCGGATTCTGATTTCGAGGGGCTCGGCGCCAAAGGCACCTTAGGCAAATGTCCAGGAACTCGTGTCCAATCACAATCTTTTTTCTAGCGATCAGCTCTTTGCTCTCCTCCCCGCCGCTCATTGCGCAGACCCCCAAAGCCACACCCGAGGCCGTCGGTGGGTCCGCGCTGACGGAAGAAAAGGCCCTGTCGCTTGCGGAACAGGGACGTTGTAAGGAAGCCGTTCCTGC
Source organism: Candidatus Acidiferrum sp. (assembly GCA_049794595.1). Lineage (GTDB taxonomy): Bacteria > Acidobacteriota > Terriglobia > Acidiferrales > UBA7541 > Acidiferrum. Next base: position 12,857 of record JBARCY010000359.1, on the reverse strand, counting down.
GCTCAAGCTCGCGATGAATTCGCGAGATACGGCCGAGGCCAGGAAAAAAGCCGGCGTTCTTGGCTTGCGCTGCGCCTTGACCCTGGACGCTCCTGACTACGCTCTCGATTTTCTCCGTCTTCTGAGTCAACAGTTCCCCCGGGATCCGGATGTACTTTTCATTCTTGTCCACGCCTACTCCGATCTTTCCACCCGCGCCGCGCAGGATTTGGGCCGCACCGCACCCGACTCTATCCCCGCGCACAAACTCAATGCCGAAGCCCTAGAAGTGCAGGGAAAATGGGACGAAGCGGAGCGCGAGTACGAGGGTATGATTCAGAAGGAGCCCAATGCCCCGGGCATTCATTACTTGCTCGGAAGGCTTCTGCTGTCCCGGCCTGACGCCACCGACAGCAAGGCCGCCGAACGCGCGAAGCAAGAATTTCAGAAAGAGCTCCAAATCGACCCGCGGAACGCCGGGGCCGAATACATTTTGGGAGAGATAGCGCGACAGCAATCGCAGTGGGAGGAGGCCATCGCTTACTTCTCGCGGGCAACCAAACTGAATAGAAATTTCGGGGATGCCTACATGGGATTGGGCTTTTGTCTGGTTACGCTAAAGCGCTACGAAGAGGCCATTCCCCCTCTGCGAGTGGCCGTCCGCCTCGAGCAGAACAACCCGGCGGCTCATTACAATCTCGCCGTGGCTTTGAGCCGATCCGGCAAGAAAGAAGAAGCAGAAAAGGAGTTCGCCATTCAACGCCAGTTGACGCAGAGCTCCACGCGGGATGAAGGGGCAAAGCAATAGTGCGCGGGAGCCAGCTTTCTTGCCAAAGATTCCCAAGATGACAGGCGCATTTTCTCCGACACGGCGCGATTTGCTCATCGGTCTTGCGGCGTCCGGATTGGCTAGCGCGTGCCCGCGGATAATTCGCGCGTTTCCGGCGGCCGAGTTCCCGTTCGAGCAAGTTCCTGTTTCGTCCAGCGGCATCTCCTGGAGACACGTAAACGGAAAATCGCCGGACAAGTACCTGCCTGAGACAACCGGAGCCGGCTGCGCATTCCTCGATTACGACAACGACGGCTGGATGGACATCTACCTCGTCAACAGCGGCAAGTGCGATTTCTACACGCCCGATTCTCCATTGAGCAATGCGCTGTATCGGAACAACCACGATGGGACTTTCACCGACGTCACGCTAAAAGCGGGTGTGACGGCTGGCGGCTTTGGACAAGGCGTTGCGGTCGGTGATTATGACCGCGACGGATTCCCCGATCTCTACGTCACCCAGTACGGGCGCAGCATCCTCTTTCATAATAATGGCGATGGCACCTTCTCTGATGTGACGGAAAAGGCCGGAGTGGCCGCTCCCGGGTGGTCTTCCAGCGCCGTATGGTTCGATTACGACAATGACGGCCTTTTGGATTTGTTTGTGTGCCGCTTCGTCGATTTCAGCAAGCAGAAGAACCAATTCTGCGGGGTTCACGTCGACGGAAAGCGCCATTATTGCATTCCACGAATCTATCAGCCCATGCCCAGCTGGCTCTTCCGCAACAATGGAGACGGCACTTTCACCGACGTCTCTCAAGCTTCCGGAATTTCTTCTCACCCGGGAAAAGCCTGGGGAGTCGTGGCCGCGGATATCAACAAGGATGGCTGGATGGATCTTTTCGTCAGCAATGACACTGTTTCCAATTTTCTGTTTGTAAACGATGGAAAAGGAAAATTCACGGAAGTTGGAACGGAAGCGGGCGTCGCCTACAGCACCAATGGAAGGCCCCGCTCCGGCATGGGCGTGGACGCGGCCGATTTCGATAACGACGGCTGGGAAGATCTCTTCGTGGCAAATATCGACCTCGAGGATTTCGCCATTTACCGTAATAACCATGATGGCACCTTCGATGACCTGGCCATTCCAACTGGGATTGCCAAGGCCACGCATTTCATGAGCGGCTGGGGCCTGAAGTTTTTCGACTACGACAATGATGGCGCTCTGGATCTGTTCCTTGCGAATGGCAATCCGGACGATCTCATCACGTCACTCCACGGAGAGAGCAGCTACGAAGAACCGCTCATGCTTTTTCACAATACGGGCAAATCGTTTGAAAACGTCAGCGCCCAGAGCGGTCCTCCGTTTTCTCGACCGATGTCAGCCCGCGGCCTGGCACTCGGTGATTTCGATAACGATGGCGCCGTCGACGTTTTGATCTCTGTCAACAACGGCGCTCCACTTCTCCTCCACAATCTCGCGGGCCGAAAAAATCATTGGCTGGGAATTCTGCTTATCGGCAAAAAATCCAATCCCGACGCGATCGGCACGCACATTTCCTATCAGGCCGGCGATTTGAAGCAGTCACGTTTCAAGGTCGGCGGCGGCAGCTATCTTTCTTCACACGACCCGCGCATCGTTCTCGGTCTGGGGCAACACGAAAAACTCGATTGGCTAGAAATCAAATGGCCCCAACCCAGCGGCCTCGTCCAACGCTTCGTCGATCTCCCCATCAATCGCTACATCAAAATCGTAGAAGGCCAATCCAACTGGCGCTGAACCGCGTCCTTGATGGCGTCTTAGCGGTTGGAACGGTTTGATCACCAGAGCTGCGTTACCGGTTTCACTGGACGGGCCCAGGTCTCTTGAGCGGCAGACCAGATTATTGGATCGTTGCGGAAGGGTTTCTCAAGCGGCTCAAAAGAGTCTTGGCAAACTTCGAATCATCGATTGGCACATTCTGCTGCACGTCTTGCACTTGCAGAGTCGAAATCGTTCCTGGTTGAGAGAGTATCACGCGGAAAGGGATTTGCACGCCGTCGACGTCGCGGTAATCGGCGTAGTCGGTTTGCCTAGGCTCTCGGCCGAGCGGGGACTCTGCGTAGCGCACAAGCCGCACCAGCAAGCCGGATTGTTCGTCGAAATAAAATTTTGTCGGTGGTTGGCCCTCTCGGATGCCGAGTAGCACGTAGGCTCCGTGCCCGGCGACGGTTTCCGGGTACTCGAGTCGAAGTTCGGGAAACAATCTGCGAATGTGCAAAGGAAATTGTAGATCGGCATCCATCTTGGTTGCTTCCATATCCGCCCCGTGCATCTCTTGAGCGGGGCGGCCGGGAATCTCGAACCATCCGGATTCGCCATCGAAAATTGTGGCGCTTTCTCCCTCAGGCAGATGACGGATCACTGCCTGCTTTTCCGGCGCTCGCGTGAAGAGTTCGACCCTCACGGATTGGCCGCGGAAATGTTCGGTGCCCCTTTCCACGCGGCTGGTGACTTTTTCGAGAGCGGCCGCGCCGCCGAGCGCCTGAATGTAGCGATCGATCAATCGGTCCGCACTCGGCAAATCGGCGCCCAGTTTTTGACCTGCGGAATCGTCCGCGCGAGAGTTGGAGGCAACTTCGCCGTCAACGATCGGAGTGGCCACCGGATCCTGCGCGCCGCGATGGCAAGAATAGCAGGTCACCTCCCGGTGGCCTTCAAAGCTATTCCTGTTGAGCGCAAACATCATTTGCATCATCTCGCGCGCCCTCTTTTTTGGTTTTTTGTCATCCTTCTCGAAATGGCCCTCGACATGGCAGAAGCTGCATTCCACGCCCAGCGACGATGAAATGAATTCCATCGCCGGAATCAATTGGTCTGAAGGAACGCCCTTGAGAACTTGGATGTTCTTGAAGACTTCTTCGGCTTTTTTCGGTGATGCACTGGTGGAAATATTTTGTCCAGCCTGCTCCGCATCGCGAGTCTCGTTCATGGCCCCTTTTATTTTGCTTGCCAGCTCGGCGGCCTTGGTATTCTCTCCTTCCTTTTGGTACAAGCCGATTAGCGTGCTGGCCGCGGGAAGGTCCAGCGGATCGAGAGCGACGGCTCGCTCCAGGTGCGCGATGGCATCCGTGTCCTCGCCCTCCTGAATGTAAGGCGAAGCAGCGCTCGCTTCGGTCAGCGCCGAATTAGGATCGAGCTGCAACGCGCGTTCAAAGGCATATTTCGCGTCGGAGGTTTGCTTTCCAATTAGCAGCGCTTCGCCAATCCATTTGAAGAAATCGCTATCATCCGCGAACTGCTTCTGCACTCCGGTGAGCGTTCGGTAGCCCTGGATGACGTAGGACGACAAGTGACGCTGCATGCCGACATCGATATAAGCGATTCCGAGATTCCGGCTTTGCAGATCGGGCGGAGGTTCGCGCCATGCGGTGATGCCCGTGTCCGGTGGCAAATCGGGCAGAGATTCCGGACGCCGCTGAATCCTATGATCGGTGAAGGCCGTGTGCCCGCCGTCTTTCGCATCCCGTCGTGGCATGTGGCAACCCACGCAATTGCTTTCCCTGTCCGGGTGCGAAGCGGGGAAGTTCGACGTGTGGCAAGTGAGGCATTTCGCCCGGTAATACGCGATCGGCTCCGCTGGCTTGTCGTGGGGATCGTGGCACGTTCCGCACCAGAGCCGCCCGCCGCTATTCCGGGCGCAAGCGCTCAGTTCCAGTTGCTCGACTTGGCTAATCACCTTGAAAGCGCCAGCCGAAGAGCCTGGCGGCACCGCGTTGTGATAGACGGTGAAGGTGTCTTCCAAGCGCTGCCCCGGAACGAAGTCGCTAAACGTTTTTCCGGGATTCAAAACACGCGCGGCTCCGAACAGATGACACTGCTCGCAGATGCTGTCGCGAGCTGCAGGCTCAAGCATCGCCGGATTGATGATTGTGCCCGCCCGCGGATCGGCCAGGTGCCTTTCGACCGAGCCGTGGCAACGTTCGCAGGTGATTCCTTCTGCGGAGAACGCTGGCGATCGGTATTGATTCAGAGTGCCCGGGACGTGCAGCGCTGTTCCTGAATGGCACAAAACACACGGTTCGCTGACGGGGCGCGTAAAGTCTGGATCGGGCTGATTCTCGTAGCCGGGCGCCAGGTCATAAGCTTTGCGTCTGGCGTAATAGGCGACTGGCGATTGAAAGAGATGTCCGCCGAGGTTGACGAGGTACCCGCTCGCATGAATACCCGAGCCAATCACATAATCGACGCGATACTCGGCTCTGTCGCCCCCATTTTCCCATCGCTGCCAGAAGCCAGTCGGCGTGGAATGCATGGTGATTCTGGACCCGTGCGCGCTGACTACTCCGTCCGGTTCCTGCCCGGCACGCCGCAGCGAATGGGCCATCGCGGAGCGGGCGTATCCTTCGACTTCGGCAGGATGGCAGAACATGCAGCGGCTTGCCCCGGTTGGCGCGCTGGCTGGAGGCGGCGCCTGCGGGGTCCCATTTTGTTGGTAAGCGACATTGCGATTGGATTGGTCCCGCTCCGGCGTGACGAAGCTAACGGCGAATAGAACCACCGGAAGCGATAGCAAAAGAGCTTGTGCTGCGGATCTGGGATGAATTCGCCGGACCATGTAGCCAAGCTTAGGGAATTGACGGCTTGCGGCTCACTGTTTGCCGTCCGGCGCGGCGGGTGTGGGACGCTTCGAGTTCGAGCGCGATTTCGGCTGGTTCTGGTTGCTGCTCGCCGGAAATGTCGTCGAATTGCGCAGAATCAACTGGGTTTTGAGAATAAATTCGGTTCCGTTGAGTGAGGGAACTTCGCGCTTCACTTCCTTGAGAAGCGCGTTAAACGCGAGCGTTCCCAATTCCGTCTGCGACATTTGGATGGTGGTCAGAGGCGGAATCATGAAGTCTGCCAGGCGCGTGTCGTCAAATCCGATGACCGATAATTCTTGCGGCACCGCGATGCCCAGATCGAAGGCCTGTCTCATCACGCCGATCGCTGTCATGTCATTCGAGCACATCAGAGCCGTCGGCTGTTCGCGGAGCTTGGAAAGATTTTGAAGAGCGCGCTTTCCCCCTTCCAATCGGTGGTCGCCTTCGACGATGAATTCGGGATTGACCGGAAGGCCAATCTCGCGCATGGATTCCTCGAACGCATCTCTTCTCACAACCGCTGATCTCAGCCGTAGCGGACCCGTAACGAAGCCGATGCGCTCATGCCTCATCGCCGCCAGATGCTGTACGGCCTGACGAATTCCGTGCGCATAATCGACGCGAATGTTGCTGACACGCGGCGCTTTCGGGCCGACGTCAACAAATACGAGCGGCAAATTCCGGAAACGGAGATGCTCCAAGAGTTCATCTTCCATTCCGAACGTCAGGATGGCCACTCCGTCCACACGCCCCTCAATCATCCGCCGAACGGCGAGTTCCATGCGTTTGGGGTCGTGGATCGTGGAAGTCAGAAGAATTTCGTAGTTCTGCTCGACCGCGAGAGTTTCAAAGGTTTGTACGATTTCTGGGAAGAATGGGTTTGTGATTTCGGAAACGATCAATCCGAAAACGCGGCTTCGCCCGGAGACCAAGGCCCGTGCTTGCCGGTTCGGATAGTACCCAAGTTCGGCAATGGCCTTCCACACGCGCTTCGCCAATTGAGCATCGACTGTGGCGACCTGATTGACCGTGCGCGACACTGTTGCTGTTGAAACTCTGGCCCGTCTGGCGACATCGCGAATGTCCACGAGACCTCTTTTGCCCTCAGCAAAGTGGTTCGGTTACAGTATACGATATCTCATAATGAGCGACCAACCCTTGTTATGGCTGCCCATCTCACCAACTGCCCCGGTCGGCTCGAATTCGCGCTCTTCCGCGGGGCCGTGCCAGCGAGAGGAGAGGTCTCCAGACGGGGAATCTATGCCAGGGGAGCCACTTGCAATGTGCGAGATTGCGTGGTAAACGTTTACTTAATTCGGCTGCTGTGCTTGGTGGCGCATTCATTGGTGTCGAGGGGGTTATTCATGACCAGATTTCCCGCCTTTTTTCTTGCTTGTGTCAGCTTTTCATTCTTAGCATCGTCCTTTTGCGCTCAGGGAGCGGAACCTAAGGTGCAAGTTTCGGATTTTGGCAAGACCGCCGACGGAGCTTCGATTCACCGCTACGTTCTGACGAACAGCAGGGGCGTCGAGGCCGTCGTGATCAGTTACGGCGCCACCCTCGTGTCTCTGAAGGTTCCCGACCGCAATGGCAAAATAGCCGATGTCGTGCTCGGCTACGACAATCTGGAAGGTTACGAGCAGGGCAAAGCGTATTTCGGCGGCACCATCGGGCGCTATGGCAACCGCATCGCCAAGGGCGACTTTTCGCTCGATGGCACACAGTTTCATCTTCCCGTAAATGACGGGCCCAACAGCCTCCACGGTGGCACCATCGGATTCAACAAAAGAGTTTGGACAGCGATTGATCGTTCGCGAACCGGCGCCGAAGTACTCGAGTTGAGCTATACGAGTCCGGATGGGGAAGAAGGCTATCCCGGTACGTTAAGGGTAAAAGTCACCTACACGCTTCCCGCGAACAGCAATGAGTTACGAATCGACTATGCGGCGACGACAGATAGAGATACGGTCCTCAATCTGACAAATCACAGCTATTTCAATCTTTCTGGCGACATGCGTAAGGATATCTTGAGTAATGAGTTGTTGCTGCGCGCGCGGGAATTCACGCCGGTCGATTCGACGCTGATACCCACAGGAGAGCTTCGCGACGTTCACGGTACGCCGTTTGATTTCACGAAGCTGACAGCTATTGGTGCCCGCATCAATAACGACGACGAGCAATTGAGGTTTGGGAAGGGCTACGATCATAACTGGGTACTGGAAAAAACGGGGAAAGGTGGATTGCGGCTGGCCGCCGAAGTTTTCGAGCCCACGAGCGGGCGGGTTATGGAAGTGCTCACCACGCAGCCGGGCATCCAATTTTACACGGGCAACTTTTTGGATGGCACGGCCATCGGTAAGGGCGGCATTGCCTACGCTCACCGAACGGGTCTCTGCCTGGAAACGCAGCACTTTCCCGATTCGCCGAACCACCCAAAATTTCCTTCCACGGAATTGAAGGCTGGCCAAACGTTCAGGTCCACGACAGTTCTCCGGTTTTCAACACGCAGTGAGCCGCATCTGAAGGAGAAAGCGAAGTAACCGACCATGGCGAACAAACGAAAAATGACAATGGGTTTGATCGTGGGAAACCGGGGCTTTTTTCCGGACCATCTGGCGAAGACCGGGCGTGAGGAGATGACCCGGACTCTGCAGAATGCGGGCATCGAGGTGGTGGTGCTTGGGCCAGAACAGAGCAAGCACGGAGCGGTCGAAACTTACGAAGAAGCGAAGCGTTGCGCTGAACTGTTTAAGTCCAGAGCCGATGCGATTGATGGCGTGATTGTCACCTTGCCGAATTTTGGAGACGAACGCGCCATCGCGGACACGCTGCGTCTTGCGCATCTCGGAGTGCCCGTTTTGGTGCAGGCAACGCCGGATACGCAGTCCAAGATGACCATCACGGACCGGCGCGACAGTTTTTGCGGCAAGATGTCCGCCTGCAACAATCTGACGCAGTACGGCATTCCTTACTCTCTCACCACGCTGCATACCGAAGCGCCGGGTTCGGCGGAGTTCGCGAAAGATCTCGAATGGTTTGCGGCTGTTTGCCGGGTTGTGAAAGGATTGCGCAATCTGCGGATCGGCGCGCTCGGAGCGCGGCCTGCGGCGTTTAACACAGTGCGCTACAGCGAGAAATTGCTGGAGGCCAGCGGCATTTCCGTCGAAACGCTCGATCTTTCCGAAGTGCTGGGCCGCATCGGCCGGATGAAGGATACCGACGAAGCGGCGGTGCAGAAGCTGCAATCGATCCAGAAATATGTGACGACTACCGATATTCCACAAGCCGCGCTGCTGAAGATGGCCAAGCTGGGAGCGGTGATCGATCAGTGGATGAAGAGCACCGATCTGCAGATCAGCGCGGTGCAATGCTGGACTTCGCTGGAGGAAAACCTCGGCGTGGTGCCTTGCACGGTGATGAGCATGATGAGCGAGTCTCTTCTCTCGAGCGCTTGCGAAGTAGATGTTTGCGGAGTGCTTGGGATGCACGCTTTGCAATTAGCCTCGGAAACGCCCAGCGCGCTGCTCGATTGGAATAACAACTACGGGACGGATCCCAACAAAGCCGTATGCTTCCATTGCAGCAATTTGCCAAAACATTTTTTTAACGAAGTCAAAATGGATTATCAGGCGATTATCGCGGGCACCGTCGGAAAGGAAAACACGTTTGGAACCTGCGTGGGAAAAGTGAAGTCCGGGGCGATGTGCTTTGCCCGCTTCTCGACCGACGATACATCGGGGAAAATGCGAGGTTATACAGGAAGCGGCAGATTCACGGACGATCCGTTAGAGACCTTCGGCGGAGCGGGCGTGGTTGAAATTGCCGGATTGCAGAAGTTGCTGCGTTATATCTGTGAGAACGGATTCGAGCATCACGTGGCCGCCAATTTTTCGTCAGTGGCTCCGGCGGTACATGAGGCTGCGTCGCGTTACCTTGGCTGGGACATGTACGCCCACGCGGGGTAACATTTTTGCGGGCGACATCTTATTTGTCCGGAGCGAGTGCTAAACCCATGGCCATAGTAGCTGGAGTTGATTTTGGGACGTTGAGTGTCCGCGTTTCGATCGTGGACAGCGAACGCGGATTACTCGCGACGGCGCTCGCGGAATACCCGCTGCATCGCAAGCGGGAAGACCCCGAGTACGCCACGCAATCGCACGACGACCAGATGCGTGCTCTGGCGAGCGCTACCCGCGAGGCGGTAAAAAAGGCGAACATCTCCGGGGATCAGGTGCTGGCGCTGGCGATTGATACGACCGGCTCCTCGGTAATTCCCGTTGGAAAAAATCTCGAGCCGCTCGATGAATATTATCTTTGGTGCGATCACCGTGCCAAAGCCGAAGCCGCGGAGATTACGGAAGCGGCGCATCGCGATGGGCTGCAAGCCATCGAGTGGTGCGGCGGAATTTATTCCTCCGAATGGGGCTTCTCGAAGTTGTTGCACTGGCTGCGGCACAATCCTGAAAAGCGAGCCCAATTCGTTTCTGCCTTCGAGCACTGCGACATGGCGGCGGCGACGCTTTGCGGAATTACGAATCCGCGAAACGTGAAGCGTAGCATTTGCGCGATGGGCCACAAGTGGATGTGGAACGCGGATTTGGGCGGCCTGCCATCCGAGGAGTTCCTGGTCAAAGTCGATCCATTGTTTGCGGGCGTTCGAGAAAAACTGCAGGGCGAATATGTCACGTCGGACCACATTGCTGGAAAGCTCTCCATCGTTTGGGCTGAAAAGCTCGGACTGAAAGCAGGCATCCCGATACCGGTCGGTGCTTTCGATGCGCATTGGGACGCGATCGGGGCGGGCTGCCGGACGGACGATATGGTGAATGTGGTCGGGACATCGACCTGCATCATTGGGATTACGCCTTCGGTCAATCTGGTTCCGGGAGTCTGCGGAGTAGTGCAGGGAAGCGTGCATCCGCAGCGAACCGGGATTGAAGCAGGGCTTTCGGCGGTCGGGGACATTTTCAACGCCATCGCTAGCCGCGCGGGAACGGATGTCGCAACGCTAAGCCAGGGACTGGAGAAATACCGCGCGGGCCAGACTGGCTTGCTGCGAATGACCTGGGACAACGGAGACCGCACGGTACTGGTGAATCCGAATTTGCGGGGCATTACTCTCGGATGGCATCTGCAGAGCACCGCGCAGGACGAACTGTTTGCCGCGATCGAAGGAACGGCGTTCCATACGCGGATCATCCTGGACCGATTGGCGGAGCATGGCGTGAATATCAAGCGCGTAATTAACGCGGGCGGCATACCGCAGAAAAATAACGTGCTTAACCAGGTCTACGCGAATGTGTTGGGGCGACCGGTGTTGGTGCCGGGCAGGAGCGTTACGAGTCTCGGTTCGGCGATTTTCGCTTTTCTGGCGGCCGGCACGTTCAACACGGTGGAAGAAGCGCAAGACAAGATTTGCCCGGGGCACGCGGTGTTTACGCCCGAGCCTGTAGCGCAGAAAGTTTACAATTCGCTGTACGCGTTGTATTACCAACTTTATTTCGCGTTCGGGCAGCCGGACGCCGGAAAATTCGGCGACGTCCTGCCGACATTGATTTCCATCGCCGAGAGCGCGAACGTGCACGGCTGACGACGCTCTACCCTCCACCCGGGTATCCAGAGAAGTATGAAGTAAACCCAGGACGCAATTGGACTTGCGGGTGCTGCTGTGCGGTCGCACGGGTATGCGGCTTCGTAAGCTGGACTGAGGCCCGAGGGCTTTGGCTTGGGTGCTCTGGGCAGTTGCCATGCGATCTGCGATCGGTTTGGCTGTGCCACTCCGAGCCCTCCCCCGCTTTTCTGTAAATGTTGCATCTAGAGGGGTTAGCTGTGCGTGCAAGTCGTTTAGAATCAGCAGTTGCGGGCGTTTATGCAACCGTTGCATCTAAAGGAGTTACGGCTCTTGAGTGCCAATTAATTGTTGCAAAGTGGCGGCTCGGTTCGGAAGCGCAACTAGCAAATGGCTTGGAGCTTAGGGGAGGGCCCTGAAAGCAAAAACGCCAGCGACGATGCTGGCGTTCATAGGCTTGGACACGACATTACCCGAGAACTACTGTACCGTAGAAGCCATTTTTTTGTCAAGCAGAAAAGGCCGGTTCGCCATTTACGACAAACACCGGCGGTCTCGAGTTCATCCAGCAACGGTATTGGAGAAGTGCCAGTAAACACAGTAGCGCTGGTTGAACAGGCGATAGAAGGGACTGAGAGTGACGTCTGCCGGACGGCCCGCGCCCGCGGTGCGAAAAGTGAGCGGTTGATCTTTCAAGCTGACCGGTTGAATCCATTTCTCGAGGGCATTCCGGTCGCCGGCGAGTTCGGGCACGGCAATGGCGGGAAAGCCGCCGTGCAGAATTTTATCTTCGGAATAAATGCGCTTGGGGTCGAGATTCTCGGTGCCCAGTTCTCCAGCGAGCACCAGCGGGCCGTACATAATGGCTGCTAGTTTCGGGTCGTCGGGAATTGTCTGCAAATGCAAGCGCATGGGCAACTTCACTTCCACGTGGTCGCCATTCTTCCAGGTGCGCTCGATTTTCGCGTAGCTGGAGGGAGCCAGTTTTTCGCTTGGCTCCCAGGGATTGCCATTGATCGCGACGCTGGCGTTTTCGGCCCAATAGGGAATGCGCACGTTCAGGCTAAAAGAGGTGGGCGATTTTGCCTGGATGACTATGCGCGTTCCGGCTTCCTCGGGGAAACGCGTTTCCTGCCGGATCGTGACGCCTTTTTCCTTCCAATTCACTTCAGAAGCGAAGAATAGGTTGACCCAGAGCGACGGCGTATTCTGCCCGTCGTGCCCACTGTGAAAGTAGAAACCCTCGCCTAGCTTCGCGAAATTTTCCAGGCCCGTGCCGCAGCAACAGAAGAAGCCCTCGTACGGCACGAAATGAACTTTCCACTGGCCAGGCTGCATTCCGAGATAATAAAGCGGAGAGCCTTCCGCCGGGTTGGGAGTGGCGAGGATATGGTTCAGGAAAGCACGTTCGTAAAAGTCGGCGTATCGCGGCTCGGCGTGCCAGGTGAACAGATGGCCCGTGAGCTTGAGCATGTTATAGGTGTTGCAGGTTTCCTGCGTGAGGTCGGTGAGCTCGGGGGCGAGCACGTCCGGAGGCGTGCGGAAATGTTCGCTGACGCTGTTGCCGCCGGTGACGTAGCTGCGGTGCAGCACGACCTGTTGCCAGAAGAATTGCGCGGCGTCGCGGTAGTACGGGTCGCCAGTCAGCTCAAATTCGCGCGCGGCACCGATGAATTTTGGGACCTGCGTGTTGGCGTGGAGGCCGGTGAGCGTGTCGCGGCCTTGCGCGGCAGGGTCCATCACGACGTGATGGTCGAAGCGTTTTGCGACTTCGAGATAAAGAGGATTCTCGGTGACGGCGGAGAGGTTCGCCAAGACTTCGTTCATGCCGCCGAATTCGGTTTGCAGGGTGCGCTGCATCTGTTCTTTGGGGATGCGGCCGGTCCGCCAGTTCGTCCATGCAGCCATACGTTCGAG